>DAOMRS010000001.1:365300-730600 GCA_035445995.1 Candidatus Dependentiae bacterium
GCATTATTAACTCAGATGAAGCATTACAAGGTTGGAAAATGCATACATTACATTTCTGGTCTGAGTATGATTTTAGCAAAGAAGATTCACGCACCGGTGTACGACTTGCTGCTTTTTATAACTTAGAAGTAAGTGGTAAACGAATATTCAAAACGAGCATTGGTGGTGGCAGCATCGGCATTGATATTAACTTAAATTATTAACAACATAAGCATAGAAAAATTTAAAAGGAGCACAAAAAAATGAAGCGAACAGTACGCCATGCACTTTTGTGGTGTGTTATTCTTTATACCTATACCTATACGGCCATAATTATCCAGGGTGACGATCAATGCGCACCCTATGGTTTTACACAACCAGTAACAGCAAAAGTTCTAAAAAAATCTACCGGTACCATATTTGTTGGTGTAGATGCGCCGGATAATAATCAATATGCTATTTCAAAAGCCGGACGCCCTATAAGCAATACGACACCAAATTTTGTTCCTATCGCCACTGATACTAACTTTCCTGACAATGCTTCTATTGAGTTTTTAGCACTATCAGAACCTGCAAATTGTCCGTGTATTTTACCTTTTGTTATTCAAGCAAACAATGCTTTGTTTGAAGCCACTAATATTGCAGCCATTTTTGAAGACGGTTCTAGTTATGTAGAATCGGATGATCTTAATGATGCTGCCGAAAATCTGACTGCGGGTATAGTGCAACTTGAAGCAAATTCTGCATATGCTTTTGCAGCAGTACGGCCTGATGGCGGTGACTTTGGCGATGAAGACAGTGGGATTGCTCTCATCAATATCGTATGCTGCAAAGAATTTTCTGCCGCAACCATTGATTTAATTACCAAAGATGCAACTACAGGTCAAAATGGCAATCGGGCACAAGAGCTTGATTTCAATACAGCAGTATTAACTGATGGTACCAATGATATACAATTTTTATCAGATCCTGACGATATTAATAAAGTGGCCATGTACTGGGATAATGTATTTGCACGTTTGTATATTGGTGTTCGTGTGGAAACTGACACAAGCCTCATTGCAAAAGCCGTTACGGTTGGTCGCATTGGCACCGGACTTGTACTCGAAAACATTGTTGCTAATGCTGCCATCACACCCGGCGCAGATGATGAAATTGTAGTAAGCGGTACCGGACCAGTTGCTATCAAACATATCCGTACTATGCATGCAAGTACCGGCCCAAGTTATTTAATTGTTAATGGTGGTAACGGATTTTCGGATCAAGTTGGTAATTTGATTTTTGCTCTTCCTTTGGTAGATGATAATGGTAGTCCAAACCTACATGGAACCCTCGCTGACAAAGATGCACCACTCACCAATTTTAAATTTACCGTTCCTGCAACCATGCCGGGAGATTTGGCAACAGAAAATGAACCAGCTACCATAGTTGGTGCATGTCCACTGCCTATTTTGCCGGAAGAAATGATTTCTGACATTAATGTAGTTGGCGATGCGGTGTATGTTTCTATTTCTGATGACTCGGCACCAAGTTCTACTGGTTCATATGGTATTTTTTATTCACAAGCAGAATTCAGCGCCGATGGCAAAATTGCACGTTGGACTCCATGGGTACGCCGCGCCGCACCATTTAATGCATTTCCTGGCGTGTTACTACCGGGTAATTTAACGGATAATGGTTCAGTGAATTTTTTTGAAGTAGATGCAAAAACTGGCAACATTTGTTTGGTAGAAGGAACCACGGGCCAAGTTGTCGGCGTAACTACATGGGCAACTAGCAGTGTTCCTGGCAGCTTAGTCAATACGTTGAATACAAAATTAACATGTGGTAGCTATTCAGTTTTAGATTTACATCAAGCCACCCGTGGTTTTTTGGATGGTACCATCAATCGTTATGCCCTTTTTGGTGGTACAAATAAAGTAGTATTTTTACGTACTAGCATTTCACAAGACATAGCAGATGTATGCGCTGAGCAAGAAGTTATTACTAATTTCACTTCAGAACAAAATTGCTTAGAAACACAATTACCCGGAACTCCTGGCTGTGTTAATGTACTTGAATATTCTCGTACTTCAACCCAAGAAGGTGATGCAAATTACTTTTTTGCCGGCACGCAAAAAGGACTATATGTCTTTGCTGATAATACCGGTAATGGGTTTAATGTTGCAGCACTCGGCACACTTGATCAATATCCGTTCAATGGCGCATGGCGAAAAATAGATACCATAAACGGAGCAATAGTTGATCTAGAAATTCTTGGTGAAAATTTATTTGTGCTCACGTATGAAGTTGATTGCAAAAACAATATTCCGCTTAAAAATAAGGTGTTATCAATTCCTTTAGCAGACAATATTGCAACTATGTTTGATTCTGCAAATATATTTACTATCGCAGAAACTGGCGTAGCACCATTTGATAACCAATTGATGTTCACGGGCATAGAACTTGTGGCCACCAGCACCTGTACTGCTAATGACCCATCAGACAAAACGCAATTAGTACTGACTACCAACAAAGGATTATTTGTATCTGCCGCAAATCAATCACTCGATAACACTGGTATCCCCGATGCACAGAATGCAATTGAAGCTGCGTGGGAGTTAGTCACTCCCGATGATACTACCATGTATAGCAATATTTTTGGCATGGAAACACCAATACCACATACCGTATGGCCAATTAGCGTTGAGGATCAGAAAAACTGCAAAACATATGACCGTAGTAGCGTACATCAAACAAACGCTTGCGGGGATAGTGATGGCGACTTTGATATAAATAATGTTCCAGAATTTTTTAATGCAGAAGACAGCGCACTCACGGCATTCAAAACACTAAATCCTATTTTTTATTTCTTCTCAGACGGTGGTCGACGATTTTTTATTTTCAACTCTATATGCAATCCACCAACACAAACAAAGATAGGCGTAATACCATTTGATACACAAATATGGCGCGTAGAACAATCGACAACACTCAATAATGCCCTGCTCAATACCATTGCACGTTTCTTGTGGCTAAGTCCAATTGGAGCTACCGGTATATTACTTGCCGGAACTAATACCGGCGTAGTTGGTTTGCTGTAAACCATATAGCTGTTCTAATTGATGTGTCATTGTATGCAATGTATGTTGTGCACAACCAATATGCTCTGCACACGTAGACATCAAAGTAGAACAACACTGCCTAATACGATTTACAATCTGCATAAGATACGTAATATCATCTGGAACAACACGCATACGTGTGTGTATACAATGATCAAGACAAAATGAGGCAAACACAAGCTGCCCCATCAATACATTGATATGTATGGTACATTCATCTTCAGAAACAGCATCACTATTGTCTTGCTGTAAAATACTTGCTGCATGCCATGCTTGCATGCATGAATCAAATGATTTTTTATACCAAGAAGAACGCATAGGACTTTGCAAGTCAAGCGGAACACAATCTGCCTGTAACCAGGCGCTCCACACGGTGAGTAATACGATATACCATGTTTTTGATCTTACCACCTTTTCCATGAATACTCCTCACCCGCTCGAAAATACATATGATAATGCATAAAGATATATACAAACATCCCTACTCACTAGTATATTCACATATTTATATTCTATTTGTCAATGGATTAAGGGTGGTATATTGCAATAAAAAAGCCCCCCAAATGGAGGGCTATATGCTATGCGAACCTGGTCATTAGAATGGTAAATCATCCTGGAATGGCGGCTGATCATTAAAATTGAGCTCCCCGGTGCTCATGTCATCTTCAGAAGTAGAAACTGTTTGTGGTTTTATTGGCGCAGATTTGACTGTTTTTGCAGGTTCAACCTGGGGTTTTTGAACCATTGCTGCTTCTTGTTTTTTTATAGCATTCTTTTTTATAGTCTCTATCTGATCAAGAAGTTCCCGTTCAAGCTCATTTTTTGGCTCTTGTTGTTCTTCTATAGCTACGCCTGCTTCATTGCTTCCACCTAAGAATACCACGCGATCAGCAACTACTGAATGTTTACTACGGTTTTGACCATTTTGATCTTGCCATGTATCAAGTTTTAAACGGCCTTCTACTAATACCGGACGCCCCTTGCTTAAATATTGGCGGCAACTTTCTGCTTGTGGTCCCCACACGTCAATATCCACAAACAATACTTCTTGCACCATTTCCCCTGTTTGTCTGTTTTTAAATTGGCGATTAGTTGCCAATCCTAAGCGGCATACACCTTGTCCTGATGCAAGTTCTTTGTGCTCGGGATCTCTAGTTAAATTACCGATTAAGATAATACGATTATATCCTGCCATGACGTACCTTTCCGGATAACAAAAATTATAATGCAATAAAAGATTTGTTGATTTTATATAGATTTATAATGATTTATTATTTTTTTGATTAAGTCAATCCTCTACACAGCAAACTAATTTGATTTTTAATTTAATTTTATATTTACTTTTAGTTTTGCGTATATTTTTTCTTTTTTTGAAAGTTTTGCGCTTCCCGCGCAGGGCAAATATATTGCTTGCCCAATATATTTGATACAAGGGCAAAAAAGAGAAGAATCTCTTTTTTATCTCTCTTTGCGCTCATACGACAAACTCTCGCCTATATTTTCTGCTCATGTTTTTAAGTTGATCAAATCTATTTTGCTAATTTTAGCCCACTGTATGTTACCGCGCGGCTGCGGATTGTTTCTACGAGCGCGAACGAAACAATACATAAAATAAAGAATCCGGTAGCGAGCCTTGACCTCGGCCGATAGGCTCGAGGGTCATGCATACGAGCGGGAAAAGGATCAAACAGGCTGTTTGTGTATTTTAGTCCAGACCTTTTGTACAAGCAAAAGGTCTGGTGCCGCCTGCATAAGGCAAATGTACGAAAAAGAAGAAAAATTTATCAAAGTTAGATAGCTATAAGAATCTACTTTTCTAAGTTTTTTAAAAACTGTACTATTTCTTGTACTTGCTTTTGCATCCATTCCACACGCTGTTCAAATTGTTGCAATTTAGTACAGCATGCATCTAATTCTTCTTTTGTTGCACAGGTCCAAAAGCAATTTTTCTTACCTTCTGCATAGGACAGCAGATGCTGCATACTTACTTCTTGCAAATCAGCAACAGACTTAATCAGACTGGGCAAATTTTGCAAGACATTACCCAATAATTGTGTATTGTCTTCTTTTAATTTACTGATTGATGGTAATTTTTTTTTTGTAACAACGAAAGGGTTTTCTATTTGTTCTGCAAATATATAAACAATACCTAACATACCAAGAATAAAAAATAATGTTTTACTACGATGCATATGATTCCTTTTATCGAAATAATACACGTGCATAGGCACGAACACCAATAACTACATACTGTACAAATGTTACTGCAACCAATGTAAACAATATACCGAGTGAAGTATAATATGTTTTAATGGGTACCCATTTAAAAAAATAACACGCAAATAACCATGTGATAAACCCCATCTGCGCAAAGGTAGTAACTTTACCTAGCAGTGTTGGTTGTACACGTAAGTTACCCGTACGTGCAAGCACCACAAGTGATCCACCAACTAACAATATTTCTTTAAACAAAACAACCCATACAAACCATACAGGAATTGCAAAAAGTGGCGATTGTACAAATGCTAAAGTAAAAAAACAAGACAATAATAAAGCTTTATCAGCTATAGGATCTAGACACGCACCTAAAAACGTGCGTTCATCACGTAATCGTGCTATGTACCCATCAAGAAAATCTGACACTGATGCTAACACAAACAACCAAAATGCGACACCCCACTGTTGCATAATCATAGCAACAACAATTATCGGTGTTAATACGATACGCATAAAGGTAACCCAGGTAGCACTAGTGATACGTTTTTGCTCAGCCGGTAACTGGTGTAATAAGCGCAGATTTATACTTTTTATTTTCTTTATATCAAATCGTGCCATCACACCTCAAACATAGCAATTGGTTCACAGATTTTTATTACATGCCGGTGATCACGCCACCACCAAGACATTCATCACCCTTATATAATACTGCAAATTGTCCCGGGGCGATACCTTGATCACGTTCTTGTAAATTTATTGCGGCAGTTCCGTCATTTTTGTATGTCACGGTACCACAATGCATATATGCACCGTGGCGTAACTTGATGTGCAAGGTAGAATCAATAGGTTGTTGACCAGTAGTCCAATTGCAATTGGCAATAGTGAACGATTTACGTTGTTTGTCGTCTGCATGATAATTACGTGAAATATAGACAATATTATTACGCGGATCTTTATCAACCACATACCACGGCCCACCGGCAAGTCGTAATCCTTGACGTTGGCCAATAGTATAAAACCAAAAACCTTGGTGTTGTCCCATAACATTACCAGTTTCTACTTCCACCATATTGCCTGGCCGTTCTCCAAGATGATGTTTTACAAAATCAGTAAATTTTAACTTGCCCAAAAAACAGATTCCTTGGCTATCTTTACGATCTTTATTAGGTAGATTAAATTGATGCGCTAAGTCACGCACTTCTGCTTTGTTTAAGTGTCCAATAGGGAATATAATACGTTGCAATTGTTCTTGACTCAAATGGGATAGAAAATACGTTTGATCTTTAATCGCATCAGGTGCTCTCAGCAAGCGCACGGTACCATCCGACCGTTCTTGGACCTGTGCATAGTGACCGGTTGCTACTTTATCAAATGAAGCATCAATTTTATCCAAAAAGAAGCCAAATTTTATACGTTGATTACACATAATATCCGGATTTGGTGTACGACCGGCTTTAATTTCGGCAATAGTATACCCTACCACGGTATCGGAGTATTCTTTTTGTAATGAGATAATCTTGAGAGGTACCCCTAATTGCTCGCACACGGCGCGCACGTAGCTCAAGTCTTGCTCCCATGGGCAATCCCCTAGGTACGCAAGCTCGTCTTCAAGCCAGATTTTTAGATAAAACGCGGTTACATCATGCCCTTGGGCTTTGAGTAATGCAAGAGCTACGGAGCTATCTACCCCGCCGGAAACCAGCGCTGCTATTTTTAGTTTTTTCATACTTTCAGTATAACAAATGAGGACAAAACAACTAGGGTATAATAGCCTATAATTGTTACATATAGAATAATTAGTTGATTATTTCCTCCCAAAACACCTTATTTTAGGGCCATCCATTTGCTAAAAAAACCTGAAAAGATATTATAATGAAGTATTACAAGTCATTTTCACGCTTTGGGGGTTATTCCGCATGATTCGCAAAAAGTATATACGTATTGTTACTACCCTATTTATTAGTGGGTTTTTGGCTGCCCAAGCTAGTGCTATGGAACAAGGCGCACAACAGCTTACCAATGCCCAACTCCAGACAATCCAAGCTGAAGCAGCACAGGCTATACAAGAAATGAACCAGAATGGCACAACTATAGAAGCCATTCTGCAGGAAATGGCACAGGATGAAGCACAGCATGCTGCCCCATTCAACACGGGCATACCGCAGATAGATGAGCTTACGCAACAAGCAGGTATTCTCCTTCCTGCCATACCCAACTTTGAAAAAGATCGTCAACGTGCACAAAATCAGAATACCGTATTACTTGGTCATCCAAAAGTACCGGTTGCACTGTATAAACGTGACCTGTATGAATTACCGTTTTTTGCTGCAGATCTTGCTATTGCGTATGCAGGGTTTCATGTTTATAAACAATACCGCATAGAACACTTGTACAAACTATTGACCACCCATACAGAAACAACCATCGAAGAACTTGAAAAAATTCAAAGTCTACAAAAACAAATTGAGAGCAAATCACTTGATGCTGCACAACAAGAAACTACTCAAAAAGAGCTTGATACCTTATGGGAAAAATTTGGTGAACAACATGCATATATTGGATACAACCCCTTCAAGCTCGATATGCTCCTGCCACTCATTGGTACCATGATTGGACATGCTGCAAGCAGTTATGCACAAAGCAAAATTATCCTCAAAAACTCTTTTGTACCGGAAGCGCAATTTGCATACACAAAAAAAGCGGATGGTAGTTATGAACGTTTTGAACTTGATCGCATGTATACACCAACAATTGATGATTACAAAAAGTTGCTTGATACAAATCAGGGACACAATCATAACGATGTTGCAACAGCTCTAAAAACAGCAGCAACATTTTATGGGTACGTAGGATTGTCTTCAGCATTCTGGTCAAAATCACCCCTTGCCGCTATGACCGCTTTAAAATTTTTTATTATCCCTAATCCGAACACACCAATTACTGACAACATGCCTGACATAGGGCCACTCATACCTGATGAAGCAATAGAAAAAGGTTGGTATAAAATTACTGGCCTACCCGACTGGCTTCACACGGTAAAAAATGCACCCGCAACGCGTTATGTAATGGAAGCTATTATCCTCGGACGAATATTAATCCTAATCGATCGTGCATATCACGGTGCATGGATAAAACATGTGCAAACAAATACCAATGAATTGATAACTCTATTAAAACAGTATCAGGCAACTCACGAATTATCCAATAAAAATCCAGACAAACAACATGCACAACAACAACTGAAAGATTTCATTGCAACCGGAACTACCATTACTTCATGGCGCACGGCATGCCAAGATTTATTTGTTCATAAAGTTATGGGGCGCGCAAGTGTACAAGTCCGCGTAGTCAGTTGGCTGACTACCGCAATTAGTGCAAGCTTGTTATGGAAAAGCCGCACTCCTATCAAATTTATATATAATGGTGCAAAAACCGGCATTATTTCAACTGAAGCTCTGCTAATTGGTGGATTAATAACAGCGTATTATGGTGGCGCATTATTCGGCCCTATAGTAGCTCAATCAGCATACATAGTGTATCAAGATATAAAACATGTTGCACAAAGTATAAAAAATTATGTGTTGAAAAATTGGCAATCAAAAAAAGAAGATCCGGCAATAGTAGCAACAGATCAAGAAGAAATTAATAACGTATCAGTAACTAATTAAGAGGAATATTTTATGAATATACTAAAACAAATACATGCTATATTGCTTGCCATCATGGCATGCCAACCATTTATGGCATTTGGTATGGCCCCAAGTACTTCGGCACCACAGCAACCACAACAAGACATCCCACAATTATTACGCTATCTACAATATGGTTTAGACGCTGCAGGTCATGCCGGTGCAACGGTTGTACGAGCAGGTGTGAATGCCGTAGACCTCATTCGCCAAGCCAACCAAGATCGTGCAGACAAACGTCGCAAAGAACTCATGAACATTATAAGCAACTATCCACCAACAAGTAAAATCAGGCAAGATGCTGAAGCTCAATTAGATGCACTGCAAAAACAAGAAGCAGAAACAAACAAAGCACTCAATGATATTCAAGCTGGCGGTGCAAAAACCTTGGTAGATATGGGGCAAGCTGGCGTTGCAGTATTACGCAAATTTGGTGAAGAAACTGCAGAACGTCAAACTAAAGTACAAGTTGCAGCTGCACAAGGCTACCAGACGCGAAAAGGTATGGTTGAATCAGTAGAAAAAGTTATGGAAGTATTTACTAATACTAACACGCGTAACAAAGCAGTAGTGTTCTTGACACTCGGTACATTGGGCACCGTTGGTACATTCTATGGTCTAAAGTTCGGGTTTCAAGTGCTCAATGATTGGTACAACACACCGGAGCTTGCTGAAAAAACTTCACTCCTACCGTGGTACAAAAAATTGTTCGGCAAAACTACACAATCAGTTGCATTGAGTGATGTAATTTTTAACGCAAAGTTAAAAACAGAAACTGATGAGCTGGCACATATTTTACAAAACACGGTGAACAACAATGGCTACTTTGAACATGTATTATTATATGGCGCTCCAGGTACCGGTAAAACATTATTAGCAACTGCTTTAGCAGACAACTGTGGACTTGAATATATCTATTTTGCAGCTTCCGCATTTGAAGATCATACAACAGAAGAAGCCGTACGTAAGGTAAAACAACTCTTTAATTTTGCAAAAGCATCACGCAAAAAACTTATGATCATTATTGACGAATCAGAGATGATATTCCAAAGTCGTCAATCTGGCATTGCATTGAGTGAAAAAATGAGTGCCGTACGCACAGAAATTATGGGACGTATGGGAACGCCACAAAAAGACTTTATGATCATTGCGTTAACTAACCGTCCGGGTGAATTTGATAAAGCTTTTGATAGCCGATTTACCACTCAAATAGAAGTTAGTGCACCTGCAGCAGAACAACGCAAACAAATACTTGAATTATATATTAATAAATTGCTTGCCAGCCAGGGTGAAACCGACATTAAGCAACACCCATTATTCACGCAAGCGTATATTAATCAGATAAATAGTAAATTGAATAACTTTGTTGGTCGTGATATTTTTAACCTAGTTGTTGCAATTCAAAATGCAGTCAATGCAACTGAAGATAAAAAAATCACCAAAGATTTGGTTGATCGTATTGTTGAACGTAAAATTGCACAAAAACAAAAAGATCATAAAAATTACGCATAACTAGTAATTAAGAAAAGGACTATCATGAAAAAACTAAGTCTCATACTGTCTCTTCTAGTGAGCTTTCCTGTTAACCTATGGCCAATAGAACCTGTACAAACCAAAAATGGCATCAATATCAGCATTATCGGTTGCAATAACCCTACTAATAAAATAGTACCACTCCAGGTTGGTGGCTTGCCATTTGAACTTAATGAAAATCTTACGGTACAAGACTTTACCGGTCAAGATATATATCCACTAGCAATTACGGTTACCAATACAACTGATAAACCACTGGTATTAATGCCATATTCAACGCGCATTCCGCTTATTACCAACAAAGAAGAAATCACTAAGAAATTGCATCACCGAAACTACATAAAACCGCTCTTATTCTGGCTTGGATCCAGAATTATACAGACTTTAATTATGGCTCCTATAGTGCTTAACAAGTCATTCAATATGGCTAACAGAGGTATGACACAAGAGGAAATTATGCTAACTCTATCTCAAGATCCAACCGTTATATTATCAAACCTATTTGATAGAGCAGCACTTTTTGCAACACCGGTATACTGGTGGTACTTGCGTAAATTAAACCAAGCAATTGATGCGGCGATTGGTCAATACTTGCTCGACAATAATGTAACCATTATGCCCGGTCAAACCATCAAAAAAATACTTGCTTGCAAATATCGCCCCGGAAGCATGCTCAATTTGAATTTTTATGATCTATCCGGCCAAGTAGCCGAATCAATTGATCTTGCAATTAACTAAGCTCCTAGTGCTTCTTAAGAATTAAAAAAGGCTCCACATGCTGGGGCCTTTTTACTTACATGACAGTATCCTATAATTACGTTATACTAAGCCAAACATCTTAATTTATTGATCTTTTTGGTAGGTACCCATGAGCAAGAATGTAATAGAAAAACTTCACCATGCATTTAATGATTATCTTATCACTACATTTGGTATAAACAGTACACGTGCCCAAGCATGCGAATTTACCCTCAATGTTGATGAAGCACGCCAGCAGTTTGGCGATATTAGTTCTAATGCAGCCATGCTCCTTGCCAAAGAACTCAAACGTGCTCCACGTGATCTTGCTCAAGAAATTGCACAGAATTTTTCTCATCCTTATATTCAAAAAATAGAACCTGCAGGCCCTGGATTTTTAAATATCTTTTTATCTGTCGAAGCATTGCGTACACTCACCAAAGAATTGGCAGAACAAGGGATTGAATTTTTCAAAACTATACCAGCCAAACCACAACATATTAATGTTGAATTTGTGAGTGCTAATCCAACCGGCCCTTTGCATTTTGGTCATGGGCGCGGAGGCATCATTGGTGATGTACTGAGCAATGTACTCAGATTTTTGGGTAATCAAGTAACTGCAGAATTTTACATAAATGATGCTGGATCACAAATTGACAAACTGGGTAATGCATTCAAAATACGTTGTATGCAAGTTGCCGGTCAAGATGTACAGCTGCCAGAAGATGCTTACCATGGCGAATATTTAGTAGAGCTTGCCAAAGAATGCATCAAAACACATGGTGCTCAAGTTCTTGAAAAACCTGATGCCTTTTTTGCTGAATATGCAAAAACACATTTACTTGAACGTATCAAATATACCCTCAACAAATTTGGAATCACGTTTGATAATTACTTCTCGGAAAAAACACTTCATGAACAAGGCCTCATTACTGAAGCACTCGAAATTGTTAAAAAAAACGGCTACTTATATGAACAAGATGGCGCACTCTGGTTACAATCTACTGCCTTTGGTGATGACAAAGACCGTGTCGTACGCAAAGCATCAGGAGAACTTACCTACGTTGCTGCCGATATTGCTTATTTAAAAAACAAAATCGATCGTGGTGCCAACCGTCTTATTATGACGCTCGGTCATGACCATCATAGCTATGTAGTACGCTTACATGCTGTACAACAAGCACTTGGGCTTGGGCAATATCCACTTGATATTATTTTGTACCAGCTCGTTAAAATCAACGAAGGTGGTGAACAAGTACGTATGTCAAAACGTGCCGGCAAAATGGTCACGCTTGATGACGTTATTGATGCGGTCGGTTCTGATGTTGCACGCTTTTTCTTCTTGAACCGCAAAGCTGATGCACAGCTTGATTTCGATCTCAATCTTGCACTTACCAAAAGTGAAGAAAATCCAGTTTACTACTTACAGTATGCTTATGTACGTACCAAAAGTATTTTGGGTAAAGCAGCAGAATTAACTGACCTTGAAACCATTGGCCCAAAAGACAGCCAATACATTGGTCAGGAAGAAAGCTTGCTCATCAAAAAGATGGTATCGCTCAAAACCCTGCTCGTCGATATTGGACAACAATACAACACGCACACATTAACTTATTTCGCCCTTGAACTCGCCAACCTGTTTCATAAATACTATAGCCAGCATCGAGTTATCGATCCGGACAATATTAACAAAAGTCGAGCGCGCCTGTTATTGGTCAAAGAAATACGCAACACCTTTGAGTTGATTCTTGATTTGCTGGAGCTGAGCAAACCTGACCGAATGTAACTATATACTTTAACTTCATTGATTTCTATCTCCTTAAATTGCTATATTAAAATTATATGCAGATTCAAAAAAAGGAGATATCTATGAAATATGCACATATAGCGTTGATTACCGCTGTTGCGATTGCAAGCCAATCACATGCAGCTGTATTTACGGTACAAAACAAGGGATCAAAAGCTATTGAGGCAGCACCTATGTGGTCTGGCAGCTCTGAATCTTATACTACTATCAAACCGGGGCAAGAGGTCCGTTTTGACTCAGGACTCAATGCGGTAACCGGTATCAGATGGCGTTTGGTAACAAGTAATAATCCAACACAGGGTACCGAATGTTATCAATACTATAAAGCAACTAAAGCACCACATTTTGCAGGAGCACTTAACTTGGGCGGTAACATCCAGATACTTGACGCCGGTTCCTACTCATGGTACTTCGGCGTTGATGGATCAGGTTCAGCAGTTGCAACACCAGGTAGATAACTTATTTTTGAGCTTACCAAAAAAATTGAGAGGAGCTTAGGCTCCTCTTTTTCTGAGTAATCCTCCCTTACCATTGCCAAAAGCCCCATTTATGGCAAACTATACATATAATTATCAAATACCTATCCACTTTATTTTATTCGGGGGATATATGGCAAAAATAGATTTAAACCTTATTCAAGAACTTCGCCAACGTACCGGTCTTGGCATGATGGATTGCCGCAAAGCATTGGAAGAAACCAATGGCGATATAGAAAAAGCAATCGAATTATTGCGTAAAAAAGGTGCTGCTGTTGCCGCTAAACGGGCAGACAAAGATACTGCACAAGGGATTGTACACGCGTACATTCACCCGGGTAGTCAACTTGGTGTATTGGTTGAGCTCAACTGTGAAACAGATTTTGTTGCACGCACACAAGATGTTAAAAACTTCGCACATGATCTATGCATGCACATTGCTGCGCTTAAACCACTTTACCTTGCGCCAGCAGATGTTGATCCTAAATTTTTAGAACATGAAAAAAGTATTCTAAAAGAACAACTTGCCGGATCAGGAAAACCGGAAAAAATTTTGAATCAAATTATCGAAGGTAAAGTAAACAAACTTTATTCAGAAATTTGTTTGCTTAAACAGCCATTCGTTAAAAATGATCAATTTACCGTAGAACAAGCACTCGAAGAATTAATGGCAAAAACTGGTGAGCGTATTAACATTCGCCGTTTTGCACGGTATGAAATTGGTGCTTAATAATGGACCCCAAACGCATACTACTTAAACTGACCGGCACTATTTTGCTGGATACAGATGGCAAACTCAGCTCTGTGCATATTACACAACTTGTGCGTCAGTTATATGCGTTACGTAGTTCGCATCAGTTTGGCATTGTAATTGGTGGCGGCAATTTCTTCCGCGGAAACCAACACGGTACCGCGATGGGATTGCAGCCTACCACTGCACATCAGGTTGGCATGCTTGCAACCATGATGAATGGACTCATTATACGTAATATATGTACACAACTGGGATTAAACACCAGTGTGCTCTGCGCATTACCATGTCCCACCGTAGGTCAATTGGTATCCGAGCACACTATACAACAAGCACAACAACGTGGTGACATTATTATTTTTACGGGTGGCACAGGTAATCCATTTTTTACCACAGACACCACTGCTGTACTGCGCGCATTACAAATGGGTGCAGACGAGATCTGGAAAGCAACTGATGTTGATGGAATTTACCACGCAGACCCACGCAAGCAACCTGATGCTCGGTTTATACCGGCTACGACATACAACGAGGCACTCCGTCAAAATTTGGCCATCATGGACAGCACGGCATACACACTCGCCGCACAACATAATTTGGTAATTCGTGTGTTTAATGCTTTTGCACCTGATGCATTTATACAAGCAGCACACAATCAAACATTTGGCAGTATTTTAGCATAAAGGAAAAATTCATGGCTCTTGAGATCCAATTGATAGAAAATGATGTAAAAAGTTTCCAAACTCCTATGGAAGCAGAATTAGAAAAACCGATTAAACACTTCCAGGGTGAATTAGCCAAAATCAGAAGTGGTCGTGCCCATACTTCTATGATTGAAGATATACAGGTATCAGCATATGGCCAAGCACCTATGGCACTCAAAAATTTGGCTTCCTTGGCGGCACCAGAAGCACGATTATTAACCATCCAACCATGGGATAGTTCAATCATTGCTGACATTGAACGCGCTATTAACACCTCAGACCTCGGCGTAAAACCTGCAAATGATGGTTCGATTATTCGTATACAATTGCCGAACGTCAGCGCTGAGCGTCGCGAAGAACTCCTTAAAGTCTTGAATAAAAAGACTGAAGAATGCAGAATTGCAATCAGAAACATAAGAAAGGACTTCAACAATTTAATCAGAGATGCCAAAAAAGATAAAAAAATATCTGAAAATTTCTTTAACCGCTTGAGCGATGTGCTTCAAAAAGTAACAGATACCTATATACAAAAGGTAGATGACTTAAGTAAGAAAAAAGAAAAAGATATTACTACATTGTAAAGCTTTTTTTTCTTATAACTTATGCTACAATAGTCTGCATAAGAATTGAAATATGGGTTGCTCCTGTGGAGTAACCCATCACGTACCAAAATTGCAAGAGTGGCGGAATAGGCAGACGCGCTGGACTTAGGATCCAGTTCCCGAGAGGGAGTGGGGGTTCGACTCCCCCCTCTTGCACCAAAAAAAGGAGCAGGTCGTGAAACAAAAAAAAACTGTAATGCAGGCATCTGGTGCAAGCACTATAAGTACGTCATCGTATGTAGTTACCCAAGAACAAGATCAATCTTCTCATCACAAATTATCGTTTCAGTTTGAAAAAACTCAACCAGAACTTGGCTATGGTCACGTCATTATTCCAGCATCCATCATAGATGTGATGTATCATGAAACTGCACGCACACAACAACGCATCTTACGTGCACCTGGTTTTTCACTCGGCAATGTTCCTATTGCCTACATACAAAAACATTTACAAACTAATTTAATGGGGCACCTGAAAGAATTCCTATTCAAATATAATGTGCTCAACAACTTATTCCGCTCTATTCGCGAGGAAAAAATTCCTGTAGCAGGTGCACCACGCCTAACGCAAATCAAACTTAACCCACATGAAGACGCGTATTATACGTTCGAACTTTCATTGTTACCTGCAATAGAAATTAACGAATGGAAATATTTACCATTCAAAGCTCCCAAGCGAAAAAATTACAAAGATCTTGATCGTCAAGTTGAATCATTCGTCAAACAAGAACAAGATGCATTAAAAGAATGCAGTATTGACGGTATTAATGTTGGTGATTGGGTATATTTTTCACTCGCGATTGCTGATCCAAACAATAAACCGTTAATCAACGGCTATGCAGAACGATTTTGGTTCAAAGTCGGTAATGAAGATGTAGATAATCCGTTACGCTCCATGTTTCTTGATAAAAAAATAGGCGACACTTTTTATAGTACAAACATTGGATTACAAACATATTTTGGCAATCAACTTGATACCAATTATAATTTTGAAGTTACTATTATTGATATATTACATTATGGGTATTTTTGCTTTGATTTATTCAAACGCCACTTTAGAGCAAAAACTAACAAAGACATGGGCAAAAAACTCATCGAAGTATTTTCATACCGCAATGACATTTCACAACGCCGCAGTATGGTAGATGAAACACTCAAGCTATTGATTAATAAAAATCGTTTTGATATTCCCAATCATATTATTTTACGTGAGCAAAAAAATATTCTGGAAATGGTACGCGAGAATCCCGATTACAACGTATATCGCACGCAAAAAAATTTCACCTATCGCGTACGCCAATTAGCAGAAAAATTAGCAAAAGAACAAACGTTTATAGATCATTTAGCGTATACAGAAAATATTTCGATTGACCCCCAAGAGGTAAAAGCCTACCTTAATTTAACCTTACGGCCACGCATGCGCGAGTTTTTATACTTTAAGTTCAGCGAACCACTCATCGAAGGCCAAGAGGTCCCTATACCGGAAGAAGAGTTGAACCGTATTGCACTGCGTGAAAAAGCGATTAACTACGCAATATATCAACTAACGAAGAAATAAAATCTCCCGCTCCTGGCTTGTCAAAGAGTCACGGGAGAAAAATTATGAGAAATTATCATGAAAAACAAAATTCACGAACTTATCATCATAGGATCAGGCCCTGCAGGCCTGACCGCGGCAATATATGCCGCACGCGCAAACCTGCACCCACTTATTATTGAAGGCAAAGAGCCGGGTGGCCAGCTAATGGGCACAACTGCAGTTGAAAACTGGCCTGGTGAAAAAAATATCATGGGTCCACAGCTGATGCTGAATATGAAAGAACACGCCAAACATTTTGGGACTGAATTTTTATCAGAATCAGTCGCACAAGTTGATTTTTCTCATCGACCATTCATGCTCAGAACCGATCGCGATAAAGAGCTCAAAGCGCATGCTATTATTATCGCTACCGGCGCTACGCCGAACAAACTGAACTGCCCAGGAGAAGACGAGTATTGGGGCAAAGGAGTCAGCACCTGTGCCGTATGCGACGGTGCATTCTATGCGGATAAAAAAGTATTGATTGTCGGTGGCGGTGATACCGCTATGGAAGACGCATCTTTCATGAAAAAGTTCACTAAAAACATTACTATTGTGCAAATTTCTGATGCACTAACCGCCTCACATGCTATGCAGCAGCGAGTCATTAATGACCCGGATATTAATATTATTTATAATGCTACGGTCACCCAAATCCACGGCGATGGTCAGCATGTTACCGGAGCTACCATAACCAACCAAAAAACCAATGAGACTACAAAGCTCGACGTTGATGGCGTCTTTATAGCCATTGGGCTCAAGCCAAATACAGCTGTTTTTGAGGGGCAACTTGCTATGGGCAAATGGGGGTACCTCGATATAAAAAACCATACCCGTACCTCTGTTGAGGGCGTATTTGCAGCTGGCGATGTTTCAGATTACCGCTATAAACAGGCAGTGACTTCCGCCGGGAGTGGATGTATGGCAGCCTTGGATGCAGAGCGCTATCTAAAAAGCATTGGCAAATAAGACGGTGCATATAAGGTTTTATTTGAAAAAACCACAATTTTAGTTACAATAGGGTATATAATAAGCTTATAAAGGACCTATCATGTCAGTAACCGTATTCAAAAAAAGTCTCAAAAAACGTCGTCGCAAACATGGATTCAGAAAACGCATGGAAACTAAAGATGGCCGCAAAATTCTAAGCCGTCGCCGTGCAAAAGGTCGTAAACGTCTTGCTGTACGCTTCTACTAAGAGGTAGAACCGATGGCACGAATCGCCCGTGAAATTACGCGATTTCCATCAAAAAAAGCTATCGATGAATTATTCAAGAAAGCCCGGCGTGTGGTTCAACATCCGGGCCTTCATCTTTTAGTGGCACCCAAGCAACGTTCTATTGGGCACGTTTTAATTATCGTTCCTCGTGCAGTTGGCAGTGCACCCGAACGTAACAAAATTCGCCGGCAAATTAAATCTATTGTATATGAACACAAACTGTATGACCGTAGTCTTGATTGTATTGCTATTGTCAAAAAAGGAGCAACAGATTTGAGCTTCGAACAATTAAAAGAACTGGTCCTACAAGCGTATGATAAGAATCATAAATAAACTGATCATTTTCATTATCTCTGGTTTACGTCCATTACTTGGTCCCGCACATTGCAAATATCCAGTAACCTGTACACCATATGCTATTGAACAACTCAACACCCAACCATTACACCGCGCACTAGGGTTAATTATTAGACGCATATTATCATGCAATCCATTTGGAGGATAACTATGATAAAAAGATACGCACGATTATTCATAATCAGTTGTATTACATCGCTATGCTATGGCATGGAACAAGACATAAATCTTGTAGATTTACCAAAAGATAATTTTATTGAAATTATCACACAAATAGTCAGAACCACTGGCATACCAGCAATACAAAACAATGCTGACGTTCCGGTCATTGCCAAATACCTTACCTGGTTATCATGTACCAACAAAATGTTTTATACCACGGTAAATAATCCTCCTATGGTTCAATTAATCATCAAAGAAATGGCAGCCCGATTTGGCATACCTGAAATAAACGCTGCACTTCACCTAAAAACTCCTAGCGCACAAGCATGGTTACAGTCACATTTTCTAGATAAACCTGAGGATGTAATCATGACAGGTATAGATTATGTCTTGCATACTGCCGCACAGGAATTCATTAAAGAACATGCTTTGATACAAATTATATTAACATCTATTCAGATATCTCAAACTACGACTACTCATCGAACTATTTTTATGACAACACAAGAAAACAGAGATAGTTCGGATTACGATATCATTTTCTACACACCATGGGGAAAATATACCTATTTAATTAAACCATCCTTAGGTTGGATTGATGAGATGTTTGATCTTTTTATGCAACATATATGCAATAAGCTATCTGCAACAATTGAGCACATACCAGAAGTAAAATCAGTACCATTAAAAAAATTAAAAGAAAATAATCTGACAAATAATATCGGTATAGTATTATTTTATCAAAACATATATGAAGATATAGATTATGCTGATGCAAAAAAGCTACTTACTACCAATCAGGTATTTAGTTGTTATTATGGTCCATGTACATATCGTGTACATACGGTTGCAGGACATAAAATACCCTCTCCAAATATTTTTGATTATACACCATTACAAAGACAAGTACTCGGACAAGTACCTACATACAGACTCCTACCTCGTCAAAAAAACAATGAATCTTTTACTGAACCAGATGAACAACCATTGGATACCATAGATCAACTTTCCAATTGGGCAGGTATGAGGCTAGAAAATAAAATGGATAAGCAAATCTATGAGTATGTTATAGATAAATTCAAACCTGAATCTATTAATGACTTTATTCAGCTTATTACAACGGGTTGGCAAAGAACAACCTTAGAAAACTGCAGCGGTATTCTATGTAAACTTTCACCAGCAGACTATTTTCTTGTAAAAAAAGAATTTGAAATACCCTGCGTATACTCTTTCATGCAATTAATTGCCTATAAACTCAAGCTAACCGGCAAATTAATAAGCACCTGGAAAAGATATAAGTTTACCGGTAGCGAATTTCATGATGATTCATTCACTGCTTATCTTTGGATTCGCAAAGATGCCTCCGATGAAGTAGTACATAAACTAAAGTTGCAAATAAATGAATAAACATACATTAATCACTCTTCTGCAATCTTACCACCCGTCCGACTCGCATGAACAATCTGTCAAACAACGCATGCTTGAATTCATGCATCAATACGATAATTGTTTTGAACGTTCACTCACCATTGGCCATTTCACGGCATCTGCATGGTTGCTCAGCAAAGATGGCAACAATGCGCTCCTCATGCACCATGCAAAACTGAACAAATGGGTACAATTGGGTGGCCATTGTGACGGTGATCACGATGTACTGCGTGTTGCTATTAAAGAAGCTCAAGAAGAATCCGGCATGCAACATATTGTTCCCGTACACCACAACATTTTCGATATAGACATACATCTAGTTCCTGCTAATCCAAAAGAAGCAGCACATTACCATTATGATGTACGCTTTTTGCTACAAGTTACCAGCAATGAAACCTTCGTACAAAATAGTGAATCAAAAGAATTACGCTGGATTGGTAAAGATCGGAACGAACTACCAACAGATCAACCATCCGTTGTACGCATGTTTAATAAATGGCTTATACTATAAAAAGCCCCTTGGTAACAAGGGGCTTTGTTTCATCTTAGTTTTGAATTCATCAAAAACTTAAAGCAGCTTGCCTGCTAATCTACTCAATTCACTGCGTTCGCTCGTTTCTAAGAACACAGATCCAAACAGCTTTTGACCACGGAATTTTTCACTCGTGTACACTAAACCGTTACTACCAAAATCCAAATATGGTGAATCGATTTGGTACGGATCACCTGCCAAAATTATTTTACTACCTTCGCCCACACGAGTAATTAAGGTTTTGACTTCATGCGGCGTTAAGTTCTGCGCCTCATCAATCAAAATAAATTGATACGGTATTGAGCGGCCGCGCATATAGGTAATCGCTTCCAAACTTACCTTGCCTTGGTGCATCAGTGTATCGAGTGATGCAAGTCCACCGGTTGATTTGCGATATTTTTTGCGTGCTTTGCCCTTGCGCCTGCCATGCTCAGTTTCCAACTCTTCAAAGTGGTGTGCAACATTAACCTCATGCATAATGAATTCCATGTTGTCGTAAATTGGCAACATCCAACTGTGGAGTTTTTCTTCAATCGTACCGGGCACATACCCAATGTCTCTGCCAAGCGGTACTACCGGGCGAGAAATTAACATTTTTTCATACTCATCATCTATAAGTACTTGATGCAATCCAGCAAGCAATGCCAAAAATGTCTTACCGGTTCCGGCAGGCCCAAGTAAGGTAATCAAATTAATATCATGGTCAGTCAACAAATCAAGTGCCATAAATTGCTGCGCATTACGCGGATTGAGTGGCCATTTGAATTCCGGTCGCTCCAATGACTTGAACATACCATCACCCATGTACCTAAACACACGATAACGCTCTGGATTATGTTCATCTTCAAACAACACATATTGATTTAAACTTAAGTCAGCATCTTCTATCATTGAAGTCAATCGCTCAGACACACCCTGCTTGAGTTCAGCTCCCGGCACCTTAACACGTGTCCACCCTTGGTAAAATTCCTGCTCGGATATATATTCCTTCATATAATCCTGCACCGCAATACCAAGTGCATCTGCTTTTACCCGTGCATTCAAATCTTTGGAAATAAACTGCACATCATGACCTTGCTCTTTGAGCATAAATGCTACAGAAACAATGATGTTATCTTCTATGCGTAAAGAAAATGGCATGATGATTGCTTCATCAGCTGGTGGGAAAAATACTTGGATAATAGTACCATCTTCTAGGGTAACTCCAGTACCCAAAGATCCTCTACCACGCAATTCATCCAACAGACGAATGGTCTCACGTGCATTACGCCCGCGATCGGTTCCTTCTTTTTTAAATTTATCTATTTCTTCAAGAACGATTGATGGAATTGCAACCCATGATCCTTTGAATGCATACATAGCGGTTGGATCATGAATTAAGACGTTGGTATCAAGGACGTATATTCTTTTTTTTTCTAACCTTGTGGATTTTGTCATAATGATTGACACCCAGTTAAGAAGTTATTGATATACTACCACTCTCTCTTTTCAAAGAACTGAATTAATCAGCGCTCTTTTGTGGATCCTAGCATAGGCAAAAGTGGACAGGCAAACATGTATTTTTTTTGGCGACATGTTATACTTGGATCGGTAGAAACAGTCAAAATACTTGAGTGAGTTACGAAGGATCTGAGTATGTCTCAAAATAATGATCTACAAAAATTGCGTCATTCTGCTGCCCATCTTCTGGCACATGCGGTACTTGAATTATTTCCAGATACCATCCTCACGATAGGTCCTGCAACCAAAGAAGGTTTTTTCTATGATTTTCTACCAACTACCAATTTCAAAGAAGAAGATCTTACCAAATTAGAAGCACGCATGCACGAAATCGCCAAACGCAATTTACCAATCACACATGAACAAATGCCCAAAGATCAAGCACGTGCCCTATTTAAACATAATAAATTTAAACTTGAACTGATAGACAGCATCCCTGATGATACCGTTGGTATTGCTCGCCAAGGTGACTTTGTAGACTTATGCAAAGGCGGTCATGTTGCGGCAACCGGGGACATAAAACATTTCAAACTACTTTCTATTTCCGGTGCATACTGGCGTGCAGATCGCAACAATCAAGCACTGCAACGTATTGCTGGCACTGCATTCCCCAGCGCAAAAGAACTTCGCTTGTTTGAACAACGGCGTGAAGAAGCAGCAAAATATGATCACCGCAAACTTGGCAAAGAATTGGATCTGTTTTCATTCCATGAAGAAGGGGTTGGATTTCCATTCTTCCACCCGCATGGCAAAACCGTACTCAACACCATGCAACACTACTTGCGCAACAAGTTAGAAGAAGCTGGCTATCAAGAAGTTGCAACGCCGATGATGCTTTCTGATGAACTCTGGCGTGCATCCGGTCACTATGCACATTACAAAGATAATATGTACTTTTGTGATGTAGAAGACAAAGTGTATGCGGTCAAACCCATGAACTGTCCCGGCGCCATTTTAATTTACAAAGAACGCCCGCGCTCATACCGTGATTTACCATTGCGCTTGGCAGAATTTGGCCTGGTACACCGGTTTGAGTTGTCGGGTGTACTGCACGGACTATTCCGTGCGCGCGCATTCATGATTGACGATGGCCATATTTTCTGTACACCGGATCAAATTGAACAAGAACTTGTCAGTGCCATACAAATGGTTAAAGAAGTATTAAACAAATTTGGATTTACCAACATCACCGTTGGCCTATCTACTAAACCAAATAATGCTATGGGTAGTGATGATTTGTGGGACCGCGCAATCAACGCACTCAAAAACTCACTTGAAAAAGCAGGTCTTGCATACAACATTCAAGAAGGTGAAGGTGCATTCTACGGACCTAAAATTGAATTTTTGATAGAAGATTCTATGGGACGCACCTGGCAGTGCAGTACCGTACAGCTTGATTTCTTCTTGCCGGAAAATTTTGACCTGACGTACACAACACCACAAGGAACCAAAGCCCGTCCAGTGATGATCCACCGTGCTATCTACGGTTCATTTGAGCGCTTCTTTGGCATCTTGCTTGAACATTACAAAGGTAAATTACCGTTCTGGGTCGCACCGGTGCAAGTTACGATACTTACCATTACCGATGAGCAAAAAGCATATGCACGAAGTATACTTGAACAACTAAAAGCCCATGGTATTCGCGCAGAGATAGATGAAACATCTGACCAAATTTCTGGCAAAATTAAACGCGCTCAACTTGCCAAAATTCCATGGATGCTCGTAGTTGGCCAAAAAGAAGTTGAAAATAACACGATTACCTTGCGACACACCGATGGCAAACAAGAATTTGGGTTAACACTGGATGAAGTGTTGCAGAAAGCTACACAGGAAGTAGCTTGAACTATAACAACATAAGCAATTTTTAAAATCATATGAAACATACTAACTGGTCATTATTTTTTGTCATAGCATGTGGTGTCACCTATCTATGGTGGTACAAAAAAACGATCACCACAGAACAGCAAGCACAAGGTATGGTGATAATTCTTAATGGACCTTCCGGATCAGGCAAAAGTTCTATACAAAAAGAGTTTCAACAACTGATGATGCCCAACTTATGGGTTAAGGTTGGTATCGACAATTTGTTTGATAAAGTTATGCCAGATATTACACCAAACAACGTAGCATTCTGGCAAACAGCAAATCCTATTCGTTGGGTAGAAGAAATACACGATATTGAAGGCGCTAGTGCTATCAAACTATTAATGGGGCCACAAGGAGAGCGCGTTGCTTATGCAATGAATAGCGCCATTGCTGCATATGCACAGAATGGTTGTAATGTAATTGTTGATTACATTGCATACAATCCTGCATGGTTCAAAGATCTTGAACAAAAATGCAAAAACTTGACTACCTATTATGTAGCGGTAGAAATCCCACTCGATACATTGGAAAAACGTGAAGAAGAACGCGGCACCTCACCCAAAGGGCATGCACGCAGTCATTATGCAACGGTATATGGTGATAAGCAATATGATCTCGACGTAAATAGTGGCGTACATACTGCACAAGAAATTGCAGAACAGTTGAAGAAATTGGTTGAAAAATAAGGGGAATAATCACATGCACTATATCGATTTATCCCGCACAATTACTCCTGATCTGCCCTGTTGGCCGAATGATCCCCCACTCGTTTTGGAACAGATTACCAAATATGGATTTGTTATTGATAATATCGTCAACACCGGCATGCACATTGGCACGCACATTGATGCTGCGCAACACATGATAGCAGGTGGCAAATCACTTGCACAATATCCGGTAAGCAAATTCATTGGACGCGGTGTAATACTGGATGCATCTGGTCGAGATACCATTGATGTGGATCTTTTGGAAGATGTTTATATGCAACCGGGTGATATCGTGCTTGTCCACACCGGACGAGATAAAGCATTTGGCGTACCGGCATATTTTGAAACTTATCCGGTATTTACCGAAGCATTCGGATATAAACTGGTTGAACATAAAATTAGTATGGTTGGCATGGATTCACCGACACCAGATAATTATCCATTTCCTGTGCACCAACTATTATTGCAACATGATGTTTTAATTATTGAAATGCTTACTAACTTAGACAAACTATTCGGTATTTCTAAATTCACAGTTATCGCTTTACCACCAAAATTTGATACTGCAGGTGCATTTGCTCGAGTAATAGCATTTGTTGATAAAATTTAGGCATAGTCAGTTTTTTAACATTACATGAGTATCGGTTTTGAATGTTATATCTATAACACCCTGAGACATAAACATATCTACAAACTGCTTATACATTTCTGCTCTATTTTTAGTATCATCTGTCGTCAAAAGCAACTGTTGGTTATACTCAGCAATGTCTTCCACTATTCGTTCATACCGGTAATAAGCAAGAATATCCTTATTGATCTCAGTTTTTCCATAACCTTCATAAAAAAATTCTTCTTCGTGAAGATCATTCCAAACATTACCAACACCCCCACCGATAAACATCAAATCTCGCTCTTTAGGAGCCATAATAGGTTGGTCCCAATCTACTATATAAAGAGAGCTATCATTAGCTATCAAGACATTGCCAGCATGTATATCAGAATGACATAACACAAACTTAAGTGACTTTTTCTGAATCTGCTGTCCTAATTGCTCTGCACGATCTACCAAGCGCTGAATGGTTTCTCTATGTTCTTGCATAAGCGTTAATAGATTCAATGCTATCTCATCAGTTACTTGTGGGTTAGTATCAATATAGGTATAGATTGACCGGACCGCTTCACACCATTTAGACGAATAAGTTTCGTGCCTAATCTTATCTTTAATAAATGGAGGTAACTGAAATTCATGTATTTGCCTCAAGGCTTTGCCCAGCATAACCCATTGCTCATTGGTCAGAGCGCAATTAAACCCATCTAATCCTTGGATAAATGGATATACAATAAAAGTAAAATCATCAATATAGTGGGTTGATTTGCCATACTTTGTTTTTATAGGAGCTATAATCTGTGGAATTCCAGAATCATGCAGCATTTGTTGTACCATAACACCAATATCACAATGGTGACTATGTTTAATCTTTACAAAATAAGTTGAATTGTCATGCGCTTGAGCTTTATATACTGATGCATTTACATCTGCACCCAAAGGAATAAATGTCAGCGCAGCAACTTCAATACCATAATCAGTATTGAGACAATCAATAATACGTTGATTAGAAAGGAATTGCTTTTCTGTCATAGGTAAAATGTACCGGTAAAAATATGAATAATAAACAATTATGCTTTACCTAAAAACTCAGAGCAAGATAATTTTACAAAAAAATTATAATATAGGTATACAGAAAAAAATAATTACAAAATATAGGTAGTTTTATGAAACCAATATTCCACACAAGTGCATTACCTGAGCATTATGACCCTGCAGCAGAAACTTATGATGCGTTTAACGAACAACTATCTGCAACAATTAATCAGACCATCACCAACATACTAAAAGAGCATAAAGTACGTTCAGTGCTTGATATGACCTGCGGTACCGGGTCACAAGTATTTTGGCTTACCCAAGAAGGCTTTAAAGTCGTTGGCTCTGATATCAATAAAAAAATGTTGGATATTGCACGGCAAAAAGCTAAAGCCAATAACCTCGATATACAATTTATAGAAGGCGATATGCGTACTACACAAATTGATACGTTTGATGCAGTCATTACCATATTCAATGCAGTCGGCCATCTGACGAAATCTGATTTTGAACAAGCCATACGCAACATATATAGTAATCTAAATCCTGGTGGATTATATATTTTTGATATCTTTAATTTGGATTACTTGTTGCATGGCAATAATATCACAACTCTGACTATTGATTGGCAAAAAATTGTTGATAATATTGCCGTACGAGACATTCAATACAGCACCATAGATCAAGCAGGTATCCTATCCTCATATACCACACACTATGTAAAAAAAGACAATGAGGAGCCAACCATTACAGAAAGTGCACAAACATTACAGGTATACACTGCACAACAATTACAAGATATGCTCCAGCGCAATGGATTTAAAGTACTCAATCAATGTGCTATTGATGGGTCATCATTTGCCCCATATGAAACCGAGCGTATTTTAATTGTTGCACAGAAAGTATAACTTCTTATCGGAGATATCTATGTACGATATTACTATTCGTCATTTCAAGCCATCTGATACACCCGAACTGATCCAACTATTCCGCGATGCAGTACACACAATCAACATTCAACACTACGCTCCGGAACAAATTGCCGTCTGGGCACCAGAAGATATTGATCAAGACAAATGGCTTAAATCACTCGTACAAAATATCACCTTTGTAGCAGAGCTTGATGGCAAGGTTGTCGGCTTTGCCGACATGACGCATGAAGGCTACTTGGATCGACTCTATGTGCACAAAGATTACCAAGGTCGATTCATTGCATTCCGATTATTCAAGCATATTGAGCAAGCTGCGCGTAAACTTGGCCTGACCAAAATCACCACTGATTGCAGTATTACCGCACGAATTCCTGCAGAGCGGATGGGGTTCAAGGTGGTCAAAGAACAGATAGTGGTACGCAAGGGGGTTAAGCTCAAGAATTATGTGATGGAAAAAGAGTTATAGTTCTTATCAATATGTCTTTGCATAATATCTTGATCATAATAACAGCCATTAATATAAAGTGCATTTTTATGTTCACCGCATTTTATGAATCCAAGTTTTTTGTACAATTCAATAGCAGCTTTTTGTGTGGTAGTTACAAAAAGCATAACTTCAGTTACATGCTCACTCTTTCTTAATTTTTCTAAAACTGAACGGACTAAGATTTCGCCTATACGAAAGCCTCTATATGTTGGTTTTACGTATACGCTTATTAATGTAGCCACGTGTCTGCAAGCAGAAAGATGCGCCATTTTGCACATAGCACCAGCTACCCCAATAAGCTTACCCTCATTTTGAACAAAACTAAGCCACATATTATTGCCATGTTGTGCATCTTCGAGCAGTTTTTTATATGATTCCAATGATCGGCTTTCCTCATCTTGTACAGAACCACCAATTCCTTGTGGATCATTCGTCACCGCATCTATGCGCAATGCACGAAATTCTTCCCATCGCTCTGGAGCCAAATCAAATGGGTTTATCGTTGCAAGCATTGCATAAGCATTAATTCCCATGCTTAAAAAACATACTATTAAAAACATTATTTTGTTCCTTAGCCCCAATGTTCTAATTTTTTTATGATTAGCCAAATACCTTTTTATGCCAAAATGCTTTTTTATTATCATAAAACCATTTTTTGTTATCTTCAGTTAAAAATCTGCTCAATTGTTTTATGTCAATTTTGTATCTATAGAATAATGCAAGAAGTTCCATAAGATCAGCATCTGGTATTACATCAGTTTCAAAGTACAAATACAACTCGTCTCCAATACCATCAAATTTTTTGATAGATGGTATTTTCTGTATCCATACAAAAAATAACATTTCATCTAATGCAGAAAAATACCAAATTTCTTTGCATGTTAAGACCAATTTATATTTATTATTTCCTTTTCGGTCTTCTTTACTTTCAGGAAAAATATTCTTATGTCTTCCTGTCTTTAGGTTATGAACATCCCAATGTGGACCTACATGCATTTATATCTCCTGAATTTTCTAAATTATAATCCACGCTTCTTCCACCAATCATCTGTTTTGAATTCTTCTGGTAAAATTCCTTCTTCTTCAGCATAAGTATCATTTTCTATGCCATACTCTTTTTCCAAGATATCAAAATATTGATCGCGCAAGCTTTCGGGCAACTTTGTACCACACCAAGGACAATATAATAAACATTGTATTGCAGTTATTTTTTTTCTATAGCTCAATGGGATATAATATTCTCTATATTTAGGTATATACCCTATCTGTACTCTAATATCTTCTATAAAGTTATTCATCAACTCACAACAATGTTCAGACGTATTTTTTATTTGCATTTTTTCACATATAAATCTTAAACAACCATCATAGGTAGGCTACAAATACTTGTAGTCTATAGTCATCTTCGTCATCTGACATATTTTCTTCTATTGTTACTTCACTCCAAGGGATACCTTCATGATACGACGAAGTTTTAAAATTTTTCAATATTGACAATGAGTCATGAACCAAATCAATCTTGCAACCAAATGGCAGCTGTGTAACGTGCCCAGAAATAATATTAAAACGTAACTGACTTGCCATCTCATCAAACCACATGTATAACGTTTTATCTTGATTATTACTTTTTATTTGTAAAATAAGGTTATTGACAAATTTTTGTAAATCCTGTATCGACACTGTTTCTACTGCTCCTGGGTCAAGCGATATGCCCCACATATTAGTCAATGTTTCTTCATCACGTAGCTGGTGATTACCAGTTATGAGTACTGGACTATTCAAAATAATATTTAAATCACTAGCTTGCTTAATAATGATATGATTCATGAACAACCTATTATATCTTTGTATGGTATAAATATACCCGTTGGACCCTTATGTTTTCCCATTATGGGACTTCCTTGAGCATCTGCATCAAAAATCCATTCAAGTCCTTTAGATGTTTCTTTGAAAACTTTATATTGCGAACCACCATGACTTGCTCGATCCTTAGACCACCAATATTTTGTATCTGGATCTTGGTATATATTACCAAACCGTTGCGTTCTTCCTCTCTTACCTTTTTTTGATTTAAATTTATCAAAAAAATTTGTTTTATTATTTTTGTCTTTATTTTCCGGATCTTCCGGACTACCACCTGCTGCCATTTTTGAATTGTTGTTATAATTACTCTGCGCATTATTATTCTCTTTTTGGTGCTGTTCAATATAAGCGGTATTAAATGACAACTTATAATCTACAACTTTTCTGCCAGCGATCTTTTTCCATATAATGCCAGCAACGCTTCCAATCACCAGTCCACCTACAACAGCCGGCGCACCAATGCTCAAACCAAATAAACTTCCAAGTGCACCAAGCTCGAATGGGATTTTTGCCCCAGCTAATAATGCAACTGGCAACACCATGTTATGTGTGAGTACTGCATGTTGACCAACCAAGAAGGTGTGCGTATTTTGTACTTCAATAGAACAGACTGCTCGTTTATTTTTTATAAACTCAACATAAGTAACAGGAATTAATGTGTTGTATTGTCCCAGAAGAATATCACCTTGGCGCAGCTCATATGCAGATACCCATTTGTTGGTCAGTGCAAGATAGAATTCTTGTGTAGGTGTACAGATAATGTCATTACAACCACCATCAAGCCCTAGCGCAAAATAACAGTTAGTTTCACTTTTACCACCACTGGCAACATGACTACTCACCCAACATTTTTTATCAACATCATAACTTGCTATAGATTGTTTTTTGTTCTTTGCAGCAAGTTCACATATTTGCTCCAAAGGATACCAACTATTATGATCATTTTTGACTAAAGTAGATGGATCAAAACCATGGGAGCATAATTGAGATATGAATACTAAGCAAAAACCAGCAAGTATATAATACTTCATTGATCCCCTTTGACTAACTCACCGTGATTTTTTCACGCCCACGCGGGGACACAGATCTGCAATTGCACATCTTGAACAAAATGGCGATATCGGCACACATACATTCTGGCCGCTAACTAGAAACCTGTCCACTTATTGTTGCCCGGGATTGAAGCTGCGCTTGTAAAGCAAGAACTAATAGTTTTAACTCATTATGATTCTGCTGCAATAGATCATGATCGCCCTTCAATTGTTGCAACTCTTTTGTTATTCGTTTAAACTTTTTTCTATTTCTTAATTTTTCCTTGCGCAATTCAGTATTAGTCTTTTGTAATTCAGTATTAGTCTTTTGTAATTCAGTTTCATTATGACTCTGTTGCGATTCATTACTTCGCAAGGTGCGTCTATGTTTACTCACCTCTAATTCAGCATCATTCAATCTATTGTGAATTCGTTGCAAATTGGATTCTGTGGATACAATAAATCTATGTACTAATGGATAACGATCCGGTCGTTTACCTCTGTGTAGGCGTTGTATTTGATCTGTATGCATAGACTGTATTTGAAAACTCATACACAGCACAAAAGTACTAAATACGATCAGATATTTTTTCATAGATGCTCCTTATTTTGTTATGCGCTATGGAAATTTTTAAAGCACAGGCTATAGTTACTACCACAAAAGTCAATCTCTTCACCGCGACTTTTTCACCCCTACCCGCGGGCATAGATCTGCAATTGCACATCGTGAACAAAATGGCGATATCGGCACACATACATTCTGGCCCCACATGACGAGGAGCTTGTTCCACTCACTCCAATATTCTTTGGGCAGAATTTGTTGCAGTGCTTTTTCGGTTTGTTCTACAGTCTTGGTTTTGATCAGTCCAAGGCGATTAGAAATACGATGCACATGGGTGTCCACACAAATAGCGGGAATACCAAAGCCATCGGCCAACACCAGATTGGCTGTTTTGGAGCCCACGCCCGGCAAGCTCATGAGCTCATCTTTGGTATGAGGGACTTGCCCATTGAAGCGCTCTAAAATCTCTTTGCTCATGGCATGAATATTCTTTGCCTTGGTCCGATAGAAGCCGGTTGGGTAAATAAGTTTTTCTACGGTCTTGAGAGGTAGCTTGAGCATAGCTTGGGGGGTTTTGGCATGCTTGAAGAGTTCAAGCGAGGAAGGGAGTGAAATGGTATCTTTTGTCCGTAAGCTCAGAACACAGCTGACAAGTACCAGGTATGGGTCACGTCCAAATTTTTGGACAATTTGAGTAGCCGCCGGTGCCTCCATTCCTTCAGTTGCTATGCGCAACTTCTTGACTATTTGTATGGCGCGCTCACGGAGCGCATGATCCGACGGCATAACCTGCTCCTATAACGACCTTTAAGATTGTCGAGAGGTCGTTTTTTTGTTAGGATAAAGTATTAGGTGAGGTTTGGGTTAATTCCCTGGAGGTCTTGAGTCACCACTCAACAATGCTAGTACAACAAAGATAAGAGACAGCGCTGCCCGGTTAGATAAAATTATATTCAAGTAGCGAGATAAGTGATTAAGCATTTAAACTCCTAAAAAAGCTTTTAACTAACAAGATTATCGCTAAGTATAATGCCACAAAACACGAATATCAATAAAACATGGTAAATATAATAAATTCCTTGATTTCTGTTGATGTAATAATTGGCAGTCCCCCTTTTCTGCTCAGTGTTTTTATTATCTTTTTTTTATTCAAGGCATTATTATTAACTGCTCTTGTTAAAAAAGGCATACAAACAAACATAGCTAAATTACCATTAATCTTATTAGCTATTATTTTATTAAGTTCTATGCTTGAAAACTCTGCATGGATATACAAATTTGTTCGTTCTTTATGGTTTCCACACACGGACTTTCGAATTTATCTTTTTTGGTTACGTTTGACATGGGGATTGTCTGTTATTCATTTCCAAACAATTGTATTATTTTTAGAAAGTTTAATAACAACGACACTTAGACTCAGATGGTATCATTACATACTTATCACTATTACCAGTTTATTTTTCTTATTTTTTACCGGACTGGCTATATTCAATTTCGATTGTGCTGAGAACATAGCTCGCCCGGAAATTGAATTCAGCGTACTAAAAATAGCTGGTATATATTCTAATGCTATTCTCTTTATTGCTGGGATTATAGCACTGTATCAATATCGGCAAAAAAATTTACCTCGTATCTTAAAAAAACAATTACAAGTATTACTTCAAGGTATAATTTTCCCCTACTGGTTATGCGATATCCTTCAAATTTATCCTCTTTCTTTTTCTCCAACTTGGACAACCAATAGCTACACATTTGCATCACTATCAAACATAATTCTTATATTCGCATTCTATTTCTGTGCCCGTAGGATTATGGGGTTACGCTTCCTCAATTTTGAAAATCATGTACACACCAAAATTACCCGTTTTAGTTTTATGGATGATTTCAAAAATACCCTTGAACAATTGAGTTACGTTAACACTATTGAAGAGCTGCGTCATATTACCCAAAGTTTTTTCAAAGAAGCATTTGATGTACCTCTTGGCAAAACAGCACTGCATATCCGTATATTGGATGCAGCTAGCGCTGAGCTACGCCAACACGATATTATCACCAGCTGTGTGGAAACATTTTTTGGTATGCAAGATCAGAATGTACTCGATCATATCCGCCAGCAAAAAATACTCATCTATGACGACATTACATTCAGCAATTTTTATGAAAATCATGAAGCAGGCAATGCTATCGTCAGATTTATGGACAACTTAAATGCCGATGTATTCTTACCTATTTATGAAAAAAATAATTTGGTTGCTTACATTATCATTGATCGCCATGCACGCTTTGACCAATTCTATAGTAGTATCGAGCGAGATGAAATGCTTGTATTCTCAAGCTACATGGGAAATATTATTCACCTATTACAAAGCAAATCGGTTGAAACACTGACACGTCAAACCAAAGAAATACAAGAAGAGTTGTATCGTAAACATCAAGAAATTAACCAATACAAAGAAAGTATTCGTTCATTTTTGCGATATAAAAAACAACAAAGCATTGGTATTATTTTTTACAAAAACAATCGTTTTGTATTTGGCAATCAAACAGCCAAGGAACTTATTCAAGTCAATATTAATATACAGTTAGGACATCCGATTAGTCGAGCACTCAAAAACGTTGCACAAACTGTAGAACAATACAAAACACCTCAAACAAGTTTTATCAAAGATGTACAAGGTAATCCACTCGTACTTTCTGCAGTACCACATTTGGAGCATAACCAAGTTATTATCATGGTACATTATCCGGAAATATCTGATATTCTCAAAAAACAACTTGATCTATTGCATGATCCTTCAGAATGGGATTTTGTATTGTATCTAGAAACCACTGAATCTGGTAAATTAATTAATCAATTAATTCCCGGATCCGGGCCAGCATTGCTCAAGTTTAAAATTGAATTGCTCAAAATCGCATTGAGCAGAAAGGCTATATTGCTCGATATGCCTGAAGAAGATTTGCTCTCAACCGTCGAACTATTACATCACACTAGTTTGCGTGATAACTTACATACACTCGACTTGCAACACCCCATAAAAAATAATGATATTGCCATACAATTATTCGGTATTAATCCTATTTTTGGGATTGAGCATGACAAGCCGCTTCTTGAAGTATTGGATAAAACAGGAACCTTGTATATTAAAAACATTGAATACTTAGACCAAGAAACACAAAAACACCTAGCAGAATTTATTCGCTATGGTTTTTTCCGCACCTTCAAAAGTGACCAAAAAATTCCAAGCCATGTACGTATTATCTGTTCGAGTAACAGAGACTTGCAAACACTTGTACAACAAAATGCTTTTAATGCTGATTTGTTCAATGAACTTAAGCAAACCACCCTTTCTATGCCATCACTTGTAACTTTACCAGATGATGAATTGAAAGATTTAGCACAAGGATTCAGTGATTTGGCAGTCAAAACACAAGCATTTAAAAATATGCTTACATTGTCCGAACGTGATAAAGACAAAATCGCACACATGCGGCCTGCAAGTTTGCAAGAACTTAAAACAAATGTACAAAATATATTAGTGAAAAAATCTCAGAAAAGTAATATCTATGAAGAAACGGGATTTGATCCTGCTTACCAAACTATTGACCCTGAGTTAGCGCGAGTCGCACGCCTTGGCAAGCAGGCATTAAAGGATCGCAAGATTATGACCTTATTGTGGGAAAAATTTCAAAGCCAACACAAAATTGCTGCGTTTCTTGGTGTCAATAGATCGTCCGTGAGTCGACGATTCAAAGAATATAACCTAGAGTAGTGATCCTTTTGCCCATACCTCTCATTTTTGTTGCGTTTGTGTATCAACACACTCTATACTCACGAAGGTGGAAAACGCAAAAATGTTTTCACAACCACAAGTAATTGACACAAAAGATCAATTATTTGACTATCATACATCATGATTTGGACTCCTATGGGTTCCTAAGAAGTAATAGTTATGTTAAAGTACGTAGAGTAGTATAAACAGTTGCATATGCAAAATCAATGATAACATGGTAAAAATATTAGAAGCACTTAATACAATTGTTCATAGCCCGCAGTTATTGCTTGCTACTATAACAATTTCATTTACCGTTAAAACATACTTTTTGGCAATTCTTATTCCAAAGGGCTTAAAATCAAGAACTTTCCATAGGCCATGGTTCTTTGCCTTGGGCATTTTGGGGTGTTCATTATTTGGTGATATTGCGTGGATGATTAAGCTATATCGTCTTGTATTTAATCCAGCCATTTCGTACACAACAGTCACCTTCTTGACTCGTATTGCATGGACTTTTGTAGTTCTACAATATCAATCACTTGCCTTCTTTATCCAAAGTTTAATGGATAAATATTTTAAGCCCACGCGTATCCAACAATTCTTTGTATGCGTTAGCATGCTCATAGCGGGATATTTTTTATATGAAGCATTCTTTGATACTACTTTAATAAGTGAAGAAGAACGCGAACTTGCCAAAGCGTTGAGCACCAACATTCCATTAGAAATAAATGCCATGCGCTACACCGTACTCTATATCTTATTTGGGCTCATTGTACCTAGTTTATACAATACGTTCCGCTTGATGCGTTCCAAGTTACTTCCTAAAATTTTACGTAAACAATTAAATATTTTTATCAAATATTTGGTATGTCCTTATTTGATGACTGAGGTTATACAAACCTCATATTTTATGGTTATTGCCATTCAACCATACATTCTACCTTTGGTAAATTTCTCTACGATATTGCTTATTATGGCTACCTATTATTGCATGCATAAAGTCATGGGACTACGATTCTTGAATTTTTCAAGCCACGTCACGTCTGTGCCACGACTCAATGCTCTTTCTAACTTCAAAACACATTTGGAACAACTCAGCCAAGCAAGTAGCCTCTATGAACTCATGCAAGTAACTCAACTATTCTTCAATGAAGCCTTACATGTTCCCCTGCGAGATACGACACTTTTGAGTCGTCAGGATGAACATGTAGTAGGCGCACAAATGAATGACAAACATTTAACTAAAAAATTAGTCGAAGAATTCATGCGATCACACAGCGATTCTGTCTGCAAAATTATTGAAAAATTAAAAATTTTGGTCTATGACGAAATTGCATTCTCTCACTTTTATGAAGAAGATGAAGATCGTAATGCGCTACTTAATTTCCTTGATACCATTGATGCAGAAATCTTTTTACCTATTTATGCGCAAAATAGCATGATTGCATATATCACCGTAAAAAAAGGTGCTCGCGGTGATGCATGTTATAATGATAGTGAACGTGATGAAATGATTGTATTTGCAAGTTATTTGGGTAGCAGCATTAACTTACTTAATAACAAAAACCTTGATACCATGGTCACCCATGCTAAAAAACTACAAAACGAACTTTACATTAAACATCAAGAAATAAATCAATACAAAGAAAGCATCCGCTCATTCTTACACAACAAAAAACGTAAAGACATGGGCACCAAAGATATTGGTATCATTTTTCATAAAAACCGAGAGTTCGTATTTGGTAACCAAGCGGCAAAAGAACTGATTCAAATAAACCTCAATGAACAACCTGGGCACCCACTCAGCAAGGCCTTCAAAACTATTGCACATGATGTGTATACCTACAAAGCTCCACAAAAACAATTTGCTAAAGACAGTAATGGTAATACACTCGTACTTTCTGGCGTACCTCATTTGGAACAACAACAAGTAATTATTACCGTATCATATCCTGATATTGCAGACATTATTACTAATCAATTTGGTCATCTACAAAATCCAACCATGTGGGATTATGTATTGTATTTAGAAACAACTGAAACTGGTAAACGTATTAATCAACTTGTTCCGGGTACCGGCGAAGTAATATTGAACTTTAAAATTGCATTACTCAAAACTGCATTAAGCAAACAAACCGCTCTTATTGATGTGCCTGATGATGATATTGTGCCAATCGTAGAATTATTACATAGCATTAGTCTGCGTGAAACACTTTATACGCTGAATTTGCAGTATGTAACACAGCACCAAGATATTGCCATGCAATTATTTGGGACCAACCCAATACTCCGCTCATCTGACGAACGCCCTCTATTAGAAGTTTTGCATGACAGCGGTACCCTATTCATAAAAAATATCCACTTACTTGATCTGGAAACACAAGCGTTGCTCACTGAATTTATGCAACAAGGATTATATCGCCCCTATAAAGGTGATCAAAAAGTAGCAAGCAATACGCGTATATTATGCTCAACTAACCAAAACTTATCATTGTTAGTGCGAGATGGAAAATTCTTGGCAGAATTACTCCACGAACTCAAGCGCAATACACTTTCGATGCCATCACTCATTGCACTACCAACTGATGAATTGTTCAATTTGGCAGATGGATTTGCTGAACAAGCAATTCAAGCACACACGTTCCAAAACTTATTATCGCTTACCGATAAAGATAAACAAAAATTAATACAAAAACAGCCAACAAGCCTCCAAGAATTAAAGACACGCGTACATCAGATATTATTACTTAAATCAAAAGAAAATAATTTAGAACAAGATCCCGATCTTGACCTGGTATACGATGTGAATGATCCACTGCTCATTGAAGCTGCACGGCTTGGTAAATATGCACTCAAAGATCAAAAGATCATGTCCACCCTATGGGAAAAGTTCCAAAATCAAAATAAAATTGCTACATTCTTGGGCGTTAATCGCTCATCAGTCAACCGGCGATGTCGAGAATATAATTTAATCTAGCTCTGATAGGTACCACCATGAACTTAGAGCAATTTAAGTCAAAGAAAAAAGAATTTCTTACGTATCTTCAAGTTGAACGCAACCTGTCCGATCATACTTTACGTGCTTATGAAGGCGATCTACGTCAATTTATTACGTTTTGGGAATATCTAGCACCAGCAGAACAAAAAAGTCTGGGGCTTCGGCAAATTATTGAACGATATTTAGTAGGACTTTTTTATAAAAAAATAGATAAAAGTTCTATTGCACGTAAATTTTCATGCTTTAAATCTTTTACCCACTTTTTGCAATCACAAGGTATAAAAATTGATTTGAATCTCAAGCGCCCACGCTTGGATAAAAAGCTGCCTGTCTATTTAAGCATTGATGAAATGTTCCATCTACTGGATTCCGTTAATAACAATGAATTGCCAACCCGTTATCCGCTTCGTGATAAAACTATTTTAGAACTTTTATATGCTACTGGCGTACGGTGTTCGGAGCTGATCAGCATGCGCCTGTGTGACATTGATATGGATAATAAAACCATACGCGTAAGTGGTAAAGGTAAAAAAGAACGTATCGTATTATTTGGCGATAAAGCAAAAGATAAATTAGCTGAATATATTCTTACTGAACGTCCAGCTGCAAAAAAACAAGATGAACCACTTTTTTTGAATTACCGCAAAGAACCCTTTACAGCACGCTCGGTACAACGCGTTATTGAAATGTTCCGTAAATTTCTAAAAATTGATCGACACATAACTCCTCACAAAATTCGCCATTCATTTGCTACGCACTTACTCAATCAAGGAGTAGATTTGCGTGTAGTGCAAGAATTGCTTGGCCACAAAACACTCGCAAGCACCGAAAAATATACCCACGTATCTCTCGATGATCTTGCCCGTATGTGTGATGCCTTACACCCTATAAATACTATGCTCAAAAAGAAATAGTAATGAACCTACGCTCACAACACACACTCAATTACAAGATCTACATCATCGCTTATATTACCTATTGTATTATCGGCATTATGGTGCTTCGTTTAATGTACCTACAGATCAGTTTAACGGAACGCTTTACCACACGCAGTCAAAAAAACTTTTTGCAAATCAAAACAATACAATCACCTCGCGGCAATATTATTGACCGCTATGGCAGATTACTCGCTACCAACCGTCCACTCACTAATTTACTATGGCAAGGTACCGGACAATATCGCTTGCTACCAGAGCAATACGATATGCTTGAAAAAATAAGTGCTATAGTCAATAAACCAATCACACACGATGAAGAATTAATAAAAAAAATTACACACGCAGAACGTCACCGCAAGCAAACACTTATTGCAACTGATCTATCACTCGAACAGTTAAGCCAAATTGCAGAACAGTTTTCAAGCACATCAAATATAACTATTTCAACCCACTTTAAACGACATTACCCACACCACGCCTTTGCAAGTCATTTGCTCGGCTATCTTGGCACTATGGGCATAGATCAATATGGCAAAACAGGACTGGAAAAATTATTTGAAGACACACTCAAAGGTGAACACGGAACCGAAGTAAATGTTATCGATTCACTTGGTCGCAATGTAACACAAACCACACTCAAAGAAGCTCTTTGTGGTAACACCATACAAACCACGTTAGATATTGATTTACAACAACTGTGTGAGAATGTATTTCCTGCTGATGTATGTGGTACCTGCATTATTATGGACCCGACCGATGGCGCATTACTTGCCGTATTGTCTCGTCCTAATTTTGATCCAACTATTTTTTTAGAAAAAATACGTGATGATGTATGGCAAGAATTACAAAAAAACAATCCTTTTTTAAATCGCGCATTTAACGCTATGTACCCTCCCGGCTCCATATTTAAACTCATTACCATAACTGCAGCACTTGAAGAACATTTAATAGAACAAGACGCCACCTTTAACTGTAAGGGCTTCTATACGTTTGGTGATCATACGCACTGGTGTAATCGTAAATCAGGCCACGGTAAATTAACACTTAATCAAGCTTTAGCACAATCATGTAACCCGCCACTGTATTACATTGGCGCTCATATGGATATTGATACATTGGCAAGCTATGCGTATAAATTCGGCTTAGGCAAAAAGACAAATACTATGTTCCCTGAGCAAACAGGCATTGTCCCAAATAAAAGTTGGAAACAAGAAAAAAAAGGAGAACGATGGTGGCCTGGTGAAACCTTGTCGGTCGCAATTGGCCAAAGCTTTTTATTGGCAACACCTATCCAAATCGCACGTATGATCTCTGCCATTTACACGGGTTATTTAGTAAATACACGCATTCTGTTTAATCAACCTATAGAAAAGCAATTACTTGATATCAATCAAGACACACGTAAATTCCTAAAAAAATCAATGCGACGAGTAGTTACTAGTGGTACAGGTAAACGATTAAAATATCTAAAAGATATCAAAGTCTATGCAAAAACGAGTACTGCTCAAACAAGTGCTCTAGAAAAACGTAATTTATCCGCTGATTATTGGGAACACGGTTGGTTTGCAGGCAACATTGTGTATAAAGACCATGCACCACTAACCATAGTGATATTGGTAGAACGTGCCGGTTCAGCTTCAGTATCAACCGAAATTGCCAAGGAGTTCTTAATTAGATATAAAAAGCTAATGGATGGAAAAGTTTAAATATAATCTATATAAAAAAAGGGACCCCCAAGGGCCCCTTAAATTTTGAATACAGCATCATTTACGCACGATCAGCTTGTGCAACTTTTTTTGCCAAGCGACTCATTTTGCGAGCTGCGGTACCGGCATGGATTAAGCCTTTGCTTTTTGCACGGCTTAATTGGGCACTCACGTCTTTCAATAATTCTTTTGCTTGTGCAACATCTTGTTCTTCAAGCGCTACTAATACTTTTTTAGTTGCTGTTTTGATTGCAGATTTGCGTGCAAGATTACGTACTGATTTTTTTTCTGTTTGTTTTACGCGTTTTTTTGCAGATTTAATATTTGGCATCGATGCCCCTTTAGATTACCCGGAATTAAATAACTTTTTGAACTTTACCAGCTTTTACACACTTAGTACAAACTTTACCACGGTGCACGGTGTTCTTGCTACTGCCAACTAGGGTAAAACGCATAGCGTGAACATTCGGATATACCCATTTTTTTGTACGGTTATTTGCATTACTAACATTCATGCCAACGCTTGGACCTTTGTTGCATACTGCACAAATTCTTGCCATGAGACAAACCTCTTGAGCTTTAAGTGATTTTTTAGATACCTGCCCCATGGGCAGTATAAGCTGATTAGTTACCTATTTATAGAATCTCACTATACCAAAAGTTCATAATTTTTCAACTAAAAACCCGCCATTTTCAACTCTTTTATCAATCCTTGATAAACTACCGGGGCGCCTGCAATACACGAAGTATAGTTGGGGGTAACATTCTTACCTGTAATGTCTGTTACCTGACCCCCTGCCTCTTGGATTAATAATATTCCTGCAGCTACATCCCACCATGCCAAATACGTCAAAAATAAGCCATCTAAACGGCCACATGCTACATAAGCAAGGTCCAAAGCAGCCGCTCCAAAATGCCTTACTGCCCTGGCTTTTTTTGCTATAGAACCAAGGGCATCTACCAATGGACCACGTTGCTTGCGCAAATAGGGCAAGCTAATGGCAACTATGGCATCATCAAATACATGTGGCGTTGAAACGTTAATCTGTTGGCCGTTGAGCCAAGCTCCTTTGCCATGCTCAGCATAAAAAAATTCATTTAAAATAGGTTGATATATAGCTGCTACAATAGGAATATTGTTTTCAGTCAATGCAACCGAAATGCAAAAATATGACAGCCCTTGAGCAAAGTTAGTAGTACCATCAAGCGGGTCTATTACCCACTGCAAGACAGCTGTTCCTGAACTACCCGATTCCTCTGCTAATATGCTTGCTTCTGGCAATAATGCATGCAATTCTTTTTTTAAGAACTCTTCACTTGCTATATCTGCCTGGGTAGCAAAGCTATTACCTGATTTGGGCATGCGAGTCAATTGCTGTGCGGTAGGTACGTAGGAAAGTATAATATCACCTGCCGCACGCATGATAGGCTCAAGTTGCTGCTGCCAATCAAGCACTCCTTTTTTGTGCATATATGAACCTAATTAAGAAAGTTTATGTTCAGTACGCGGCTCAATACCAAGCAACACATAAATTTCACCTGCATACATCGTTTCTTTTTCTAACAATGCTTGTGACAATGCATCAAGTTTATCACGATTTGAACGCAATAAATCACATGCTTTTGTATAACACATATCTATGATATTTTTTACTTCTGCATCCAATTGTTCTGCTGTTTTTTGTGAATACACAAAGTCTTGGTTGCTTTGGCCATATATAATAGGCCCTACTTGTGCAGACATACCATAGTTACACACCATAGCGCGTGCAATTTTACTTGCTACTTGAAAGTCACTGTATGCTCCCGTAGTTGCAGAATCAAACACCAGTTCTTCTGCAGCACGACCACCCAATGCAGACGCAATCGATGCAAGCATTTCATCTTTAGTAGACGTATGTTTTTCACGTTCAGGCAAATAATGAGTAACACCTAACGCACGACCACGAGGAATAATAGTAACTTTATGTAATGGATCAGTATGCTCTGGCATTAATAAACGAACTAATGCATGTCCTGCCTCATGATATGCAGTAACTTTTTTGTCATTTTCAGTTAATACAATAGTTTTAAGTTCTTTGCCAAGCATAATTTTATCACGTGCTTCTTCAAAGTCCTCTATAGTGACATAGCCTTGTTCACGTTTTGAAGCAATAATTGCCGCTTCGTTAATTAAATTTGCAAGATCCGCACCAGAAAAACCTGGAGTCCCTTGTGCTATTTTCTTTAAATCAACATTTTCAGAATCAACTTTTACGTGCTGTGCATGCACACGTAAAATCTGTTCACGACTAGTAACATCCGGATATGGTACATCAACATGGCGATCAAAACGACCTGGTCGCAACAATGCTTTATCAAGAACGTCCACCCTATTGGTAGCTGCAAGCACAATAACCGGTGCTTCATTTGTTTGAAACCCATCCATTTCTGTCAATAATTGGTTGAGCGTTTGTTCGCGCTCATCATGCCCCCCACCAAGACCACTACCACGGTGACGCCCTACTGCATCAATCTCATCAATAAATACGATACATGGCGCATGTTTACGCGCTTGTGCAAACAAGTCACGAACACGTGCTGCACCTACACCAACAAAAACTTCTATAAAATCTGAACCACTAATACTAAAGAATGGACAGGTAGCTTCTCCTGCTACTGCACGAGCAAGCAATGTTTTACCATTTCCCGGCTCACCAACTAACAACACGCCACGTGGAATTTTAGCTCCCATGCGTTTATATTTTTGTGGATTTTTAAGAAAATCAACTACATCTTTGAGTTCTTCTTTTGCTTCAGTTACACCTGCAACGGAATTGAATGTTTCTTTAATAGTTGAAGGCATAAATAACTTAGCACGGCTTTTGCCCATGCTGAAAATATTGCCAGCACCACCACCATTAGAACCACCGCGTGATTGACGCATAAAAAAGAATATTCCCCAACCCAAAAGCAATAATAGGGGCAGAAGTGGTAAGAAATACCAAAGATTAAGAGTATGTGTTGAGGGAGAAACAACCATTTCTACATTATGTTCACGTAGAAGATCCCAATCCTTTTGACTAGTACCTATTACCGTTTCAAAATGAGTTCCATCCTTCAAAACGCCATAGACATCTTGTCCAGAAATACGTACACCACGTACCTCTGCTTGCTCGACTTTATCTAAGAATTGCGAATAACTCATAGTTTGAATAGTACGGTTTTGCTCGGTCAGTTGATGTAAAACATATAAGCTACCTACGAATATCAATGCTGCAATAAGGATATTTTTAGGGGTATTGCCCCAAGATTTTGTTTGTTTTTTTTTCATCGTGTTTGAACCTAGATTTGTGAGTTTTTACCTGGGATTTGCTTGCAAAAAACAAGCAACCATTTCTAGTTGAATATTACCATAAATGATACTTTATAGCAACCCTGCGAACCTGCTCAATCAGTCTTATTACTAGGTAAATTTACCCTATTAAACCACTGGATATGTGCCGTAAATCGGCGACCAAGTAGGGTAATCACAATGCGCTACTACGGGCGTAATATAGTGCCAATCTGAGGTCAACATGTTAAAAATACCCAAACGGGATCGGTCAGCCCGTTCTACTGATGCCAAAATATAATTGCCACATGGGGACCACGAACATTCATCCTTGTTTGCTTTATCATGGGTAATCTGTGTATGTTTTTTAGTGGCAATATCATAGGTAAAAATTTGCATAACCCCTTCTACTCGCTTAATATAGGCTATGCAGTTTTTAGTAGCACAATAGCTTGGCGAAGCACAATAACCTTCGCTAGAAATACGTTCTACTCGCCCAGTTGCCAGTTCATATTGAAAAATCTGTGGATATTCGGTCAAAAAATCAGAACAGAAAAACACAGTATTACCATCCGCAGTAAGCGTTGGTGAAACATTATTGCCATGCTGCATGGAACGATGTGTTATCGGATCAGTATATTGTAGTTTTTTGAATTTACTTGTTGCATCATAATAATATAGTTGGCAGTTGCCATCGCCACGTGACGCGCAATATACTACTTTTTTCCCATCATCAGAAAATGAAGTCAACATATTAATACCATCAAAGTCTGAAGCAATGCGCCGTTGTTTTTTCATATTAACTACCATCAAGCGTACATTTTCATTGGTATATTCTGAATAAAAAATTAATGGATTTTGCGCATCATGATTCCAACGCGGCACAACATTCACGGTTGGCGTATTAACAATAATTTTCTCATTCTTACCATCATAATCGGCAACACAAATATGCTTGATACTTTTGCCTTTTATCGGATCTATTTTTTTACAGTAAGCTATTTTAGTTGAAAAAAAACCAGGCTGCCCGGTTAGTGTTGGCCACACAGCATCTGCTATATTATGCGCCCATCCATTTGGATCTATACTACGTTTTGTATATTTTTTACCTTTCACCATATGCACACAAGCAGTGTCGTATACACGCCATTCGAATGCGCTCCCCTGTTTTGCTTCACTCATAAATATGGCCAATGGATAGCCCTGCTTGAATAAATCTTTAATATCTTTTTTTGATAAAGGCGTTTCTATTGGTTTAATTGCTACATCAAACTGACCACTAAATGTTAAATCATCTTGTAATCGTCCCGCAACTTGAAATAGTTGCGAATTTGAATCACCTACAACACAAATAGCTAATGGGACTTTTGCACGTTGTACACCTTGTACATCTATGTTTTGCGTTGGGTGTGTATAGGTTACTACTACACACATGACACTCAATAAACGATAAAAAATTTTAGTCATAATAATCCTTTATGCTTTCAATGTTATGGGAAATGTTGCACCCCATGCCCAGCGCGGCCACTCAATTGCCAAGATTGTAGCCCGTACTTGAACATCAAACATTAAGATGTTGGATGATGTCGTTATTTCTGCTCTTTTGACCACTCCATGCCCATCTACCTCAACCATAACACTACACGCACATCCATCAGGCACCCCATGCGGTGGATGCCAGCGGTTTGCAAGTTCTTGATATAACTCTTGGTAACGATATGCAGCTTGCGCATCACGATATGACACTATTATTTTGCTCGTATCAACTACACCATCCTGGGCTACCGCAACATGGTCAGACATAGCTTTGGCAGATTGTTCTTGGACTACCGGCTTTTTTTCTACTGTCTGTGCTTTTGACTTTTGTTGTACAGGCTTGGCTAACTCTTTTTTTGGCGCTATTTTTTTTTCTATCGGTTTGCCAACAGGCTTTGTAACTTTTTTAGGTTGTGGTATTACTTTTTTTTGAGGCACTTTTTTTTCTTGTACAAATGCCGTTTTAGGAGCAACTTGTTTAGCTTGCGCTGCTTGCTTTACTGGTTGTTTTGTCACACGCTGTACCTGTTTTGGTTGCGCCTCAAGCATCACCATAACTTCACAATCAATTTGCTGACGATTATGCATATTAAAAATAAGCTCATCAAATTGATCACGATAGCCTACAAATACTATTGCTAAAAATAATGTATGCAAAAGAAGCGAACAACCAATTAATGGGAACCAAACACGCAGATGTTTATGTATGCTTCTGTGAAACCAATGCAACATGTTTTACTCCGCCAACAACTTTAATTTGATCAACTAACTCAAAAACTTTTCCATATGCTGCTTGCGTATCTGCTTTTACAAATACGGTACGATCTTGTTGTATATTGAGTTCTTTTTTAAGTGTCACAATCAAATCTTTGTCAGCTATCGGCGTACCATTGAAAAATAATTTTCCTGTTTGATCCACATACACCACAATTTCTTGATTACCACCACGCGCCTCTTTTGCTTGCCCTTTTGGCAATGTAATGCGGATGGCATTTTGCATCATAGGTGCGGCAACCATAAAAATAATAAGCAATGTAAGTGCTGTATCAATGAGTGGTGTAAGCGAAATATCTTGCAGAGCCTTTCTCTGCCGTCGTTGACGACGCAGTGATCGTTTCATACTAACCTCGCTATTTTAAACTTTGCATACGCAGCGACAATATATCCGCTAATGTATATACGCGTTGTTCAAAGTCACGTATCTGACCTTGTATATAATTGAACATAACAAATGCAGGGATTGCGACAATTAAGCCTGCCAATGTAGTAGTCAATGCTTGTGCAATACCAGGTGCAACTGCTACAATATCCGCTGTTTGTCGTTCACTAATACCAACAAACGCATGAATAAGTCCCCATACCGTACCAAATAATCCAAGTAATGGTGAAACTGCTGCACTCGTAGAAAGTAATGAGATATATGCTTCCTCATCAACCAATATATTATCCAACAATTGTTCACTATATTGTTGTAGCATTTCTTTCGCATCTGATGATGATACTGCTTGTTCACGTAACACATATGCAAAATTAATATATTTTGCCATAAAATATCCAGGGAGTGTGTTTTGCATTTGCATGGCAAGCGCACGTATATCATCATGAGTTTTTGTTTGTTGCAATTGTTTAATTGCACGTTTTATATGTTGCTTTTTAATCCGTATCACTAACAATTTGAAAAAGAATATAGTCCAACATATGATTGATAAACCAAGTAAAATAAATAAAACTATCCAGCTGACCACATCTGATTGTTTAACCAACTGCCATAATGCATTACCCATGATCATAGTATATATCCTCGTGAAATAAAGTGTGCTGTTTAATACTCATCAAAGTGTAGCAAAGTATATACACATTTGAAAAGACGTGCACTATTTTTTACTCAATATACGTCGCTTGAGCTCGTCTTTGTCTTTAATGCCCTCTTCCAACTGTATCTCATATGCTTCACGTAATAATTGTCCCATACGCGGGCCGGCCTGCACGCTATCTAATAAATCTGCACCTTGCAAAATAGGTTGCTCTATTTGGGTGAGCACGTGTGCTTGTTGTGCACGAGCACGAAACTCTTCAACCTCGGGTTGTGGATTCACCAAAGGTTCTTGACTATCTGGGTTACGTCCACGCCTATCTGCTAAGGCAAGATCTGCAAGCATCCCCATGGTAACTTGTGGTGCTAATTTGTTTGCTAATCGTTTGTATGCAGATTTTTTTGCACCGTTTTCCACAAATTGTAAAGGAGCCATATGATGACTCACTAACTTACATACTGCATCTATAAGTTCCTTATTACGTGTAATTCGCTTGAGCATGTTTCTTGTTAACGCATCACCCGCTTTATCATGTCCATGGCTCCAAATTTTACCATCAATTTTTTGTGTATGTGTTGCTTTCCCTAAATCATGGCACAATGCTGCATACCGTAATACCAATGTATCAAATTGATTGGTATATACTGTCGCTACTGATGCATCAAGCGTTTGCATCGTATGCTCGAACACATCGCCTTCTGGATGCCAGTCAGCTCCTTGCTCTACACCAACCAATGCATGTAACTCTGGCAACACGGTATGCAATCTACCAATAGCTTGTATCCAACGAATACCGAGCGATGGACGCTGTGATTTGAGCATTAATTTATTAAACTCAGCCTCGATACGTTCAACAGAAATATTCTTGATATCCATATGCATACAAATAACATTGAGCGATTCAGCTGGAACCATATTAAAACGACTAATAAACTGCATCACTCGATAAAATCTGAGCGGATCTTGTACAAATAACTCCGCATCAGTTTCACGCAAAATTTTGTTTCGTAAGTCCTGTTGACCATGAAACGGATCAATTAATTCATAGGTAATCAAATCAATGCCCATTGCATTAATCGTCAGATCACGTCTTCTGAAGGCTTGCACAAAACCCATAAACGGATCTATCGCTACATGTGGCTTTCTTCCATGAGTATCTGTACGAGGCAGCGACCAATCTACATCAAGTTTATGTACACGAAATACACCAAACGATTTGCCAATCAAACTCACTGGACCAAATGTACACAAAATATCTTCAACTTGTTCTGGTAATAAATTGTGTACTTCAATATCCAAATCCTTGACGGGCAAACCTAATAATAAATCTCTGACAGCGCCACCAACTAATACGACTTTACCACCAACTGCATCAAGCGCATGCACAATATCTTGAACCAACGGATATTTTTTTAGTATTTGTGTGAGGATACTTTGCTTGCTCACATCTATTTTTGTAAACTTCATATGGAATTTATTGTTATTAACCTTTTTTTGACAAAGGACCATATTATGCAACGCACACACACTCATTTGTTCTTGTTTAGCGTATTCATATTGAATATGATAACATTTCATACCGCACAGGGTAAATTTTCTTTTAAAAAAGTCTCTTCTTGGTTTGCAACTCAACAAAATGAAGAAATTTTAGAAAAAGCATATGATATAGAAGAAGGGAAAAAACTTCGCGTAGAAAATATTGATGGTAATATCACTATAAAAACTGATCCTAATCAAGTAACCATAGCACTACGAGCTATCAAACGTACCGCCCAAGCAGAACAACTAGAAGCTATAACCATAGTGAGTGAATACAATAACAATAACTTAGTGCTCAAAACAGAATATACTGCAGAAATAGTTGGCGCACAGGTAGACTATGAGCTTTCAGTTCCTGCACAAACCAAATTACATTTAATAACTCAAAAAGGTAAAATCACTATAGATGAAGCATACAGTCCAATTGTTGCAACTACCACACAAGGTGACATTACGGTTGCCAATACGCATGATGCAGTAAAATTAGAAACTAAAGAAACTGGCGCTGTACATATTGCACACGCAGCAGGTAACGTGTACGCAACCACTACTAATGGTGCAATTATTATCGATAAAGCATACAAAAATGTTGTTGCACAAGCAGAAAAAGGTAATATCCTACTCAACTGCATGGAAGTTCCCGCAAAAAGTACTATTCGTTTAAATACTAATGCAGGCACTATTCAATTGGCATTACCAACAGAAACCAATGCACGCTTGAAAGGCAAAACTGAACGTGGAACGCTCGTATCTGATCATTATATAACACTCAATGAACAAACTACCCAATTGAACCGCAAAGCTTGGACACGTTTTAAAAAAGAAGTTAATGGCATGCTCGGATCAGGTGAAGCACAAATTGAAGTGCATACAGCTAATGGTAATGTAAAAATTAAAGAAACTAAAACTGCCTAAAAAATCGGGGCAGCTTTTTGCTGCCCCACCTAACTCATCTGTTTTTGATTTTCAAATGATAATCTACTTGCTTGCCAGTAATGTCGGCAGCATAGTACACCATGAATGGCTGCTCATAATAATGAATCCACCATGGGCGCGCTCGCGGATTACTTGCTGGTAACGTAACTTGTTCTTTATCATCTCCATTACCTTGTGCTACATATAATAAATCGGTTATTTGTTCATTAAAACGCGGCACTTGCCCCGTGCCTGGAACACCATTAAATGCTTCATACAGAATCTCTAATAATCGTTGTGCGTTCGATTGTCCACTAGCCGGATATATGACAACTAATGGCGTATCTGCAGGTATTGATATCTCTAATTCATTCGGTAAATCTTCCCTGCGTGCACCAGTCCGATCGGCTATCTGTTCTATGTCTCTCTTGCCAAGAACTAATGTAGATCCAACTCTAAATTTAAATGTTGCAATTAATTTTTGCACTTCACCATTTTCTTTGATGAGTTGTAATAACTTAATCAGTACATTATATCTGTTACCTTTTGGCATAAGATGGATCTTATAATTAGATACCAAAATACCTAGTATTTCTTGAGCACGATCTTTGTTTATATACAATGCATCTTCATAATCTTGCATCATCCACGAGGTTTCAGCACCATTTACTTTCTTCACCAACATGTTCCCCCGCAGTAATTCCTTATTTTCAAAGTACACCATGTTTTGTGTGGGTACAAATGTAGTGTTAAATCCAAAGTACTCAGCTAATGCTTGCCAAACTAAACGCCTAATGAGTGGAATTCTTCTTTTTGCAGGTATACCGCCATCTGGTAGTAAATCAAATAAAGTAAATGCTGGGACTTTGTTTTTTAAATATGTATCAACTACCTCTTTATATTGATCAGGAATATCACTGAATAAACCATATGCAGATTTTTTTAAATCAGCTACCAATTGCTCGGATAATGGTACGACTTTTCTTCTGGTCGATTCTTCTAACTCGTGCTGGCGCAGTTCTTGTTTTATTCCTTCAGATACAAACACCGTATTATCCATTGCAGCTTTGACCGTCAATTCAATAGTTTCTTTTGGGTTAAGCACAGCAGGAATCCACTTATAATATATAACCCATTCAAGCTGCATATTTGCTGATACAATTATTTCAACATCCTTACCCCTATTAATTGGCTGCTGTGCTTCATGGCGAATTTGAGCAAGCGTATCATTAAGTGAAGTAGAATTATAATACGTAATGGTAAGCCTCAATAGATTATCTAGCCTTGAAGCAATTTCAACCAAACGATTACCCCTATTGACCATCAGAACATGTGCTCTGTGTATATCTATATAATGTACCTTGAATGAAAAAATTGAATCGTTTGTGATAAAAACTTTGGGTTGATATGCCGGCTCTTCTTTTTCCATTGAGCTCACAAAATTAAATAACATTCCCAAGCAAAACAACATAGCAACAACAAGATTTTTCTTCATATTCCCTCCACATATACGACTATTTTGCAAAATACAAATAAAGTTACTATCTTGCTTTTACATCACAGAGAATACTTTTTACATGTAATCTTGAACTAAGCAGTTGTCCTATAAACCCAATAGTTAATGTACACGCATTTCCTTTTTTATTGCTCACTAATACAAAAGGATTCTTGAGTGACAACGTATATGGATTATATGTCCATGTTGTTTTTACTATTGCCTGAGCATCTTTAATACTAGCGTCTTCTTTTTTATCTGATAAAAAACCTATTTCACGAACTTCTTGCGGCTGCAATATAAAAAAATCATCTACTATAAATTCACCTGCTTGTTTCTTACGATAAATTTCATCGCGCTCTGCTTGACTATACGCTAGTGAAAACTCCATACCTTTCAATTTTCGATCAAAATACTGAACTTCAATGCGCATTTCATACTCAGTATCATTTTTAACAGACAAAAACTGCTTCCCTGCTGCTAAAACTATATCACTTACACATCCTGCTACTAAAAATAAAAAAACCATCATATATTTTTTCATTTATTTATCCTCATTTTTATAAAGATTTATATCAAAATATCTCTAGTAAAACATAAACCTTTTGTGTGATAATACGCAATGATTTATAAAATTATTTATAATTTGTGCTATAAACACTAATTGATATTTGATTTTTTTTATAAGTAGATCATAGTAGTAAATTACCTAACAAAGCATCATTCTTAAAGGAGCTCATATGATCAAAAAGCACCCCCTATACATGTCAGTTTTAATCAGTACATTATTATTGGCTTCTACCTTGAATGCCTCATGGGCATCGCACATCTCTGCATTAATGCAAGAATCCAATTCTATCTGGCTCCAACTGATATTATCCCTTCTACTGGGAACTCTATTAAGTTTTACACCGTGCATTTATCCCATGATTCCTATTACCATTGGCATATTGGGTGGCGGTAGTAAATCAGTAATACATAATTTTGGTCGTGCACTTGCATACACATTCGGTATTGCGACCACCTTCGCCTTATTAGGGCTTATGGCAGCATTCACCGGACAATTATTCGGTAGTCTCATGACGCAAACTCCCGTAATTCTTGGCATGGCATGCCTCATGATATATCTGGGATTATCTATGATGGGATTTTATAACATGTATATCCCACGCTTTATCCAAGTAGGTGGTTCTAATACACCAAGTGGATCTCTTGTAGGAGCGTTTATTTTTGGTGCTATAAGTGGCACCGTGGCATCTCCTTGCGTTTCTCCAGGGCTTGTATTATTACTTGGCATTGTCACTGCATTAGGTAGCAAAATTCTTGGGTTTGCATTGTTGTTCTCATTCGGAGTAGGCTTGAGCATTCCACTTTTAATTATCGGCACTTTTTCAAGCTCACTATCAGTACTACCACAAGCTGGCATGTGGATGAATGACGTCAAAGAATTTTTTGGTCTTTTATTACTTGGAATGGCATTATATTTTTTAAGTCCATTACTTCCACAAGAAATTATTATGTGGTTACTTGGATCGGCACTCATGCTCGTCGGCTTATATTATATATTCAGTGCATACAAGAACATTTCTACGGTAGGTCGTACACTTAAAATTATTATCGGCCTTTGTGCATTTGTGGGTTCCCTATATGTATTTATGAATACATGCCAAACATGTTCTGATATGGAATGTGCAGATCAAAAATCATTCTGGTTCTTATCATACAATGATGCCTTAGCAGAAGCACAAAAAACAAATAAAAATATTTTTGTAGATATTACGGCACCATATTGTTCAATTTGCAAAGCTATAGATAAAAAATTATTGCAAAATGACCAAGTCATAGAAGCATTGCTAGATCTCATTCCTGTACAGTTAGATGCATCTGATACTGAAAATGAAATCCATATGCAATTATTCAAAGAATTCAAAGTAATTGGCACACCAACCTTTTTAATCATTGATCCATACACGGGAGATGAATTACAACGCTGGGGTGCAGAATTATATGAAATAAGCCCAAACAAATTTGTTGAAATGCTAGAACACTATAAAAGATAAGTAAAAAAAGCCGCTCAATATGAGCGGCTTTTTTTAACGTTGTTTCTTGAATTCTTCGTGACGACCACGCGTTTTTCGCTCGTCAACTTCTCTTCTTTTTTGTTCGTGTAATTCTTCATACATTACATCAATTACCCGATCTAACACTGCATATAGATCTGTACCTTCATAATTAGAAATAAGGTCATATTGTGGGCTTTTGACACGCAACTCTACACGATGATGCGCATGTATTTTTGATGGTTCAAGTACCAAATCAATATATATGGGGGTACGTTCATGCTCAAGAAAATTGATCACCTTTGCCAACTGCTCATTCGCATATTCTTCCATAACATCTGAATGATCCATATTTCTGAATGTAATACGTTTGTGCATAATAAACTCCTTTTGAAGGTTGCTGAACTTCTGCAAGAAGTATTATACCGCAATAGTATTACCTGCGCACAACAAATTTGATTGGCACACCCTGTAAGTCACATGCACGGCGCAAAAGATTTTCAAAATATGCAAGCTGACTTGGCCCAAACCATTCAGGCGTATTAACATATAGCAAGAGTGTAATTGGGGCTGATTTAATTTGTTTAACTTTATGTACATGTAGCAAGCTCTCATTACGGTAGAGCGGCTTTTTATGCAATGCATCTTTAAAGAATAAAGTAAGATCATCAATTGGCAATTCTTGTGAATAACGCTGCCAAACTTTTTGCACAAGTGGCAACACCTTACCAATATTCTGCCCTGTTTTGCATGATATGTTTAACTGAGCAACTTTTTTTATAAAATATTTATATTCATCTAAATCCATAGCAAGTTGCTCTACATCAAACTCTTCAGTCAAATCTTGTTTGTTAAACAACAAGATTAACCCTTTGTGTTTTTCTTCAAATGCATAAAATGCCAATTTTAATTCTTGATCTGATAGCTTACCTTCAGATGAATCAATAAGTAATAAAACAATGTCAGCATCATCAAGTGCACGCAAAGAACTTCTTGCCATAAGCCCTTCAAGCGGTTCAGTAATCGCACGCTGCCTGCGCAATCCCGGTGTATCAGTAACCAAAATATCTTCTTTGAAAAAACGAACTTTTTCTGCTATAGCTTCCCGCGTAGTACCTGGAATATCAGCAACAATAGCACGCTCTTGTTTGAGTAATAAGTTCAATAATGAAGATTTACCAACGTTTGGCTTACCAAGCAATACTACCTTGCATGTAAGCTCTTCTTCTTTTTGTTCTTTTTTTTCAGGCAATATAGTAACAAGTTCTTCTAATAAATCAGCAATACCAATACCATGCTGTGCTGAGATAGGAAAAATCTTTTTGAACCCTAATTGATCAAACTCATACAATTGTTCTTGTGCAACATGTGCATCTGTTTTGTTGATAACAAGAATTACCTCTTTTTTCATTTTGTGCAACATTTTAGATAGTGCAAGATCTTCTGGCAAAACACCTACCTTACCATCACACATAAACAACACAATATCAGCATCTTCAAATAAAGAGAGCGCTTTTTTACGCGTTTCTTCAATCAAAGGGTCTTGCGATGAGCGTACACTAATACCACCTGTATCAATCAGCTCAAAGCACTTATCTTGCCAACATACCGTGTCTTTTAAAAAATCACGTGTTACGCCTTCATAATCAAAAGCCAAGCTTTTTACATCAGTAGATAAACGATTAAATAAGGTAGATTTGCCAACATTCATTCTACCCACAATTAATACACGCGGTAATGTGCTCATTTTTTATGTCCTTATTTCCCGTACGGTTCCAGGAAAATACTGTAATATAAGATTTGTTTTTTGCCACACTGATGTATCAGACACGTCAATAGGATATGAATCTGGCTGTTTATGCATAGACATAGAACGTCCGTTGTTCCGTTGGTGCATCACACTATGTTGCGGTCTTGTTTGATTGTATACTTTGCTAACAGATGTTTTTTGTACTTGAACTGCTTTGGATGCATGCAATGTTGTTGCAGTATTTGGTGTTTTTTGTTCAATTGGCGCAGCAACATGCTTAATGACAATTTCTTTCTTCGCACCACTAAATAACGGATTGAACTTTACTTGTTTATTAAATACCGTACACAATATTGGAAACCAAAGTTTTTCAGTACTTTTTAACCAATCAGAAAAGAATGATAAATCTTTAGAAAATTCAACATCTAATGCACCGGTAGCCGGATTATAATTTTTTACTGAACCTTGTGTGAAGATTGAAGTAACCAATGGATCATTAATTGTTTGTATCTGCACTATAAAAGTCTGCCATTGTTTTTGAAATTCTTCTTCTTCTATTTCCTCTTCCTCATCTTCTTCATCAAAATCTCCTTCATCTTCTTCATCATCTAGCAAATCTTGAGACTCGTCTTCTACCATAGGAACTGATGCCTGTTGTACAGGAGATGATGAACCTTCAGGATCTTTTTTGATGCTATGCGTATGGCATAGTTGCAATAGGATCATTTCGAGTAATGAATACTTAGCAGTCGTTCTCAAAAATGCAGATTCATTTTCATAGAATGTATCTAATATGTGGTTAATATGCGCAAGAGAAACATGCGTTGCTATATGTGAAAGCTCTGATGCATAATCACTAAACTGCTCTGATGCTACACCATGTTTTGCCCAAAGTAATGCTCGAGCAAGATCCAATAGTCGCCCCCATACATATTCCGGTGCATACGTAGATAGTTTGATTTCTTTTATGGTCTGTAATAACGTTGCAGGGGTTTTAGTCACCACCGCATCAAACAAACCCAAAATACGCGCATCATCAAGATATCCTAATACATTGAGTACTGCCTCTTTATTTACAATACTACTTGAAAAACGCACTTGTTCGAGCATATTCAAAGCATCACGTGCAGAACCATCTGTTTCTTTTACAATATAATGCAGACCATCTTCATCAAATTGAATATTTTCTTGCACGCATATATTTTGCAAATGATGCACTAATGTATTCACTTCAATTGACTTGAAAAATAATTGAAAGCAACGGGATCTAACCGTATCAATAATTTTATGCGGATCTGTTGTTGCTAAGATAAAAAGCACTGATGATGGCGGCTCTTCAAGTACTTTAAGTAACGCATTAAATGCTGCTTTACTCAACATATGCGCTTCATCGATCAAATAAATTTTCTTAGTACCCATTAGCGGCATTAATGACGCTGCATCAACAATTTGTCGAACATTATCTACACCGGTATGTGAAGCAGCATCCATTTCTATAAAATCTGGATGTTTACCCGCAAGCATAGCGGTGCATGATATGCACGTCAAACATGGTAACTGAGCTTTTTGAGGTTTTTGTTGGAATAATTCCAGTTGCTCACAATTGAGCGCCATTGCAAATACGCGAGCCGTCGTTGTTTTACCACACCCACGCTGACCAGAGAATAAATATACAGGAAAGTATTGGCCCTTATAGAGACTGTTTTTGAGCATACGAACAGAAAGTTCTTGCCCAACAATTTCATTAAAATTTTTTGACCGCCACTTGCGTGCGAGGTTCAACTTTACCGTATTCATGTCTGTTCTTTTGGGTGAGTTTGTTATGCTATGCTCTATACTCACATGGGGAAGTTGTACAAGATATACTTGTGCCCCTGCTGCTTCCTTTCGGACCTGACAGATTAAGCCAAGATTCTTTACATACTTCCCCAAAATTTTTATTTTCGGAGAGAGAGGGATTCGAACCCTCGATGCCTCTTACGAGACATACACGATTTCCAATCGTGCTCTTTAGACCACTCAGACACCTCTCCGAGATTGCCTTGCAAAAGACCGGTCTAAAAGAGTTCTTTTTTACTCTTCTATATCTTCAATATCATCAATTATAATATTGTCGACACTATTATCTTCATCTTCTTCTTCAACCACTGCTTTTTTAGTTGATTTAGCTTTGTTTTTAGTTGAAGCTTCTACTGAAGAAGGAGCTTTTTTTGCTTCTCCCTTTTTAGTTTTTTCCGAAGCTGCTTCTTTTTCTTTTTCAAGTGCTATTTTTTTACCAGCTTCTACAGCATTGCCTAGATGGTTCATTATTAAGGAAATAGAACTTACTGCATCATCATTTGCTGGAATAACATAATCAACCAACGATGGGTCACAGTTAGTATCAACTATGGCAACAACCGGAACATGCATATTGACTGCTTCAAGCAATGCCGAATTCTCACGACCAACATCTACTAAAACAAGCGCACCAACTGGCCACTTAAGTGTACGGATCCCACCAACACTTTTTTCAAGACGTTCTGTATCTTTTTTGAATTCGTTTAGTTCTTTTTTGGTATAATGAGGAAATTTTTCAGATTTTGCCAAGATATCTTCAAGGTGTAACAATTTAGTTACTGCTTTTTTTACTTGCGCAAAATTACTTAACGTACCACCAATCCAACGGTGGTTAACATAAGGCATACCAAGTTTCATTGCAACTTCAGTAACCGCCTTCTGAGCTGGCTTTTTAGTACCAACCCATAAAATGGTTTTATTATCTGCAGCAACAGACTCTAAAAATTTAGCTGCTTGTTCAAGGTGACTTGCTGTTTTTGAAATATCGATCAGGTGAACCTTATTTTTAGTACCCCAGATGAATGGAGCCATTTTAGGGTTCCAACGAGCTGATCGGTGACCAAAATGTGTACCTGCTTTACCTAATTCTTTGAAATCAATTTGTTTTGTCATGCAAAAATCCTTAAAATTCCTCTCGTAGCTCTACCTATAAGACTACCCTATAGATTGTAGCAAAAAGCCCTACAATTGCAATCTAAATACCTATATTTTTATTGCCTCTTCATCCAAACCAATAACCTCATTCTTTGCTATAGCGCGATCAAATCGACGACCAAGCAAATATGCAGCCATAAACCATAACCCCACTACTCCTGCGAAGAAGAAAGAATGTAATGGCATATACATGGAAACAGATACCTGTGTAGTTGCCCAGTTAAATGCCGATCCACTAGTCTTAGCAAATTTACTACCAAAGGCATCAATCCATGATTTTGATTTAAACTTAATTTCTTTAACTGTTGGTATATATAAACTTTCCCTGACTGGCCAGCTAAATGCCAAGTTAATAGATTTTAAGATACTATATGCTAATCCAAACATAAATGGCGATGCATCAAACATTACATAGCACAATACTGCCCCACATACTAACGGTATTAAAAAAAGACACACTCGTGTACCTAGCCGCTTGAGTAATTCTCTCGTACCCAGTAACGAGATAAGAAACCCAATAGCATGAGATAACATGATCATCCATAATAAATTTGCCGTTACTCCCGCAAGCGTATCAGCATTCGCTTCTGCAACTTTTAAACGCAAAAAACTCAAAACTGTGCTGACAACTTCGTAAAAATAAACCATACCAAATATACCCAAAACATATGGATATCGAATTAGCAACCATAATCCGGCAAACATACCAGTTTCATTTTTACCCTCTTTCTTTCGTAACTTTTCCGCTTGATACACTGCTTCATAACCATGTAAATACTGGCCAGGAACATGTTTTATCATCATTAATGTCATAATCGGCACTAAAATAAGCATACATGATGACATAGCATAGACTAACTGATGCGCATAAATGTCCACACTACGTGAATAGGTAGCAGAAGCACTTATACCGCTCAATATAATCCAAGCAATAAGTGCACTTGTTACACCACCAAATTTAGACCCTGCAACCATCAATCCATAATTGTTTTTTGCTTCTTGAGGGCTAGAAATTGAGTTTGCAAACGCCCAAAATACACTGACCAAAAATGGTGAATATGCTTCGACAAAAAAGTAAAATACCCATCCAAATATACGATCGGGACCTATATTCGTGTTTGGTAATCCAATAACCGGATGCCCTAATAAATAAGTAAAAAGAAACCCTAGCATCCCAAAAAATAACGCACAATAGTTCAGTAATTGATAACGACGCACCTTATCTACTAACTTTGAATATAAAAAAATTGCTGGCATAAGCCCAAATAACACCACCGTGCGCGCAAGAGGAACATATTCTCTACCTACTATTTGCAAAAACACCGAATCTTTCAATTCTTTAGCTATAGTATATCCACCAATAATCAAACAAAATGCCATAGACAAAAACAATAGCTTTTGCCGCTCATGCGGCTCAACATCAAAAAGCGCTCCAAACACGTTTCTTATTTTCGACCCCATTCCCATCAATGCATCCCTCTTGCCTTAAATACAAACAACAAATACATTAGCCCGAATTAATTCACTCACCCTAATTCACTCACTTCTTTATACATGAAAGAGCCTTCGTCGATTATCGACAGAAGGCTCTTTCTTTTTTAATTCATCATCATAATAGTATGCTTCAGCTTACTGACTAACATACAATCTCATTATTCTCAATAGCTTTATTATATGTTTTTGCAACATACATTGCTACCAAAATCCATCCAGCAATTAATCCCATTGAACCAACAGAAATCATTGTTAAGAATACGGATAGGCCAAGTGCCCCACGCGTACCATTTATTAATGATGCAGTTGCTTTTGAACCACGAGAACCAAACATTTCTATCCAAGCTTGTGCTTTATATTTAGCATCTGCACTAGTTGGAATATACAATTGTTTCATAGTCGGTTGGTTCAATGCATAGTTGATAGCTTTTGAGAATACCATGATAGCAGCCGATAAATATAGTGCTGTTGGATACCATGTAATCAACAATACAGCTCCCGCAACCAAAATTGGCAATAAGATCAATGATGCGAGCATACCAAGCTTACGCTGAATATTGTTAATACCAAACAATACGCTTAACGTTGCAACTACACCAACCATATATGCATATTGAGATAAGAATGCACTGCGTCCAAGCTCACTCGAAAAAGAACCATACACGGTTAATTTGAAATGGTAGTCAATTACTGTAACGATAACTTCGTATAAAGAAATAATTAAGAAAATACCAAAGAGATATCCTTGAGTAACCAATAATCTGAGACCTTCAAAAAACCCTGGTTCTGATTCTGGATGAGCAGATTTATCACCTTTAAAACCAGTCAACTGATTTTTTGGTGTAATATTAAAGAACAACCACATAAGGAATAAGGTCAATCCCATTAATACTGCAAGAATACCTAGTATTGGCGCACTATTGGCAAACCCAAGCGTTCTTGCATTTAAGAAATATGGCCCAAAAATGTTACCCATTTGACCAACTAATGCAATAAGCGGGAATCCACGCTTAGCTGATTCTGGCAAAGTAATATCAACAGTAATCGCCCAGAATAACGCTACAATCAACGAACCAAAACTTTCTACAAACACATACCAAGCCCAACCGATATAACGAGTAGGGTCTTCTACTGTATTAGCCAATCCAATAGTAGGATCAGAGAATGCCCACCAAAAGAAAACCGCTAATGCTGCATACACAGATAACAAACCATAAAATACTTTTTCACGAGGGAAAGTATCAACCAATTTTGAATACACTAAAACAAGTGGAGTAATAACGAAAAGGGAAACAATCTTTGCCATCCATAAATAATCGCCACCCACAACTGACATGAAAATACTATCTTTAATCGGACGCATAGTCCAATATATACCGATAATTAGGCCGAACATAGCTGCTAACATACCGAATTTCTGTACTTCTTCTCTACTCTCAAACTTACCCCAAAGGGTCTGCGCAATACGCTTAAACATATATAGATCCTTATTGGAAAAAATACTGTTAGATAAATCTCTTAGTTATCGTTATTAGTTTAATAGAAGATAAACAACTTGTAAAAATAATTTGTCCTTTCTATGCCATTGCGCCCCTTTCCCTTACCCAGCTAGCTCTCCAACTACTCCTTATAAAATTGCCTATCAAAAATAAAAGGCTATCCAGCCAACTAGGCCGGAAAGCTCAATCATAACCCTCAATGGCCATTATAGCAAGTTATCAACCGTATATCACGATATAATTTTCAATATGAAAACATTTATGGTGTATTTTATCTAATTTACCATTTTATTGACAAAAAAAGCCGGTAGATTAACTTTAAAATTGGGCATAAAAATGTCTTTTTGCTATACTATGAGTAGTTAAGCTTGGAGGTACTTACATTTTATCTTTATGGTACCCCAACCAGTCATATTTAAGAAAAAAACTATTAAATCTAGGACTAGAGCATATGGAACAACACAAAGAAACTATGGGTGCAGCAACGAGCGCAACCTTTAACAGGTTACCGTTGTTACCATTAAAAAACGTAGTTATCTTGCCTAAAAGCATTATTCCTATCGTCGTAGGTAGACCCCTTTCTATTAAGGCGGTTGAGCATGCTCTCAATAATGATCGTTCATTATTTATTACGGCTCAAAAAGACTCAAAAACTGAAAACCCTACTATAAATGACCTATTTGAGGTTGGTACACGTTCAAACATTCTACAAGTAAGACGTATGCCAAATGGTACTCTCAATATATTGGCAGAAGGTATCTGTCGCGCAAAAGTTGATTCATTTGATGAACAAGATGGTTTTTTTAGCATTAGCTATAATGATTTAAAAACAACCAACAATGATCAAGACATTGAACTAGAAGCAATCTGGCGTCAATTAAGTGGGTTATACCAAGGATATGCAAAACTTAATGAAAAAGCACCTATTGATATTATTCAATCGGTAAAAACTCCTGAAGACATGGATTACATTACTGATACTATTGTAGTACATAGCAATGTATCTTTTGATGATCGCCAAGATATTCTTGAAACCCCCGATCTAAAAGATCGTATGCTCAAAGTATGTGCTTTACTCAATAAAGAAACAGAAATTTTACAAACTGAACAACGCATACAAGGTCGAATTCAAACACAAGTTGAAAAAAGTCAACGTGAATACTATTTGACCGAACAGATGAAAGCTATCCAAAAAGAACTTGGACGAGAAGATCAATCTGCTGAAATTGAACAACTGCGCGCAAAGGCAAAAAAGTTATCTCTTCCTGAAGATGCTATGGAAAAGGTTGAAAAAGAATTACGCCGTCTTGAACAAATGCCCCCATTATCATCTGAAGCTGTGGTAAGTCGCCACTATGTTGATTGGGTAATCTCATTACCATGGCATAAAATAAGTGCTGATACCATTAGTTTAAAGCAAGCAGAGCGTATTTTGAATGAAAATCATGCAAGCTTAAAAAAACCAAAAGAACGCATTACTGAATTTTTGGCAGCAAAAAAATTCTCAAAAAATCTCGAGCGTTCACCAATTATTTGCTTAGTTGGTCCTCCGGGTGTAGGTAAAACATCGTTAGCAAAATCAATTGCCGATGCACTTGGTAGAGAATTCGTTCGAATTTCTTTGGGTGGTATTCGCGATGAAGCAGAAATTCGTGGTCACCGCCGCACTTATATTGGTGCTTTACCGGGCAAAATTATTCAAGCAATGCGCAAAGCAAACACTATGAATCCAGTAATTTTGCTTGATGAAATTGATAAAATGTCACGAGATATTCATGGTGATCCTGCAGCAGCAATGTTAGAGGTATTAGACCCGGAACAAAACAAAACATTTGTAGATCACTTTTTGGATATTGAATATGATCTTTCAAAAGTAATGTTTATTACTACAGCAAACGTACTTGAACATATTCCATATCCACTGTTTGATCGCTTGGAAGTTATTTCATTATCTGGATACACAGATGCAGAAAAACACTCCATTGCAAAAGAGTTTCTAATCCCTAAAAACTTAGAAGAATATAACTTGACCAAACGTCAGTTTAAAATATCTGATGAAATATTGGAGCATGTTATTACCGAATACACAAAAGAAGCGGGTGTACGTCAATTAGAACGTACTATTGCCAAATTAATGCGTAAAGCTATTCAGTATTTACTTCAAAATAAACAAGTAAAGAATATTGTGGTAACCAAAGACCGGGTAAAAGAATGGTTGGGCAATGTTATCTTCAAGAAAACTAGTTTGAATCCAAACAAAGAACGCATTGGATTAGCAACAGGCTTGGCATGGACAGAAGTTGGTGGCGATGTTCTAGAAATCGAAGTTTCTGCCATACCAGGAAAAGGCGGTATCACCTTGACCGGCCAACTTGGTGAAGTTATGCAAGAATCTGGCCAAGCTGCATTGAGTTATATTCGTGCACGCGCTGTTGATTTGGGACTTAAAGCATCATTTCATTCTAGCAAAGATATTCACGTACACATTCCAGAAGGTGCTACACCAAAAGATGGACCATCTGCCGGTATTACTATTGCTACCGCATTAGTATCTGCTCTAACAAAAAATCCAACATTAGAACATCTTGCAATGACCGGTGAGATTACCTTGCAGGGCCGCGTACTTGCTATCGGTGGACTAAAAGAAAAACTGTTAGCAGCACAACAACATAAAATGACAAAGATTATTGTGCCATATGAAAATAAAGATGAAATTGAAGAAATCAAAAAAGAAATTAACCTTGATTCACTCAATATTGTCTTTGTAAAAAATACTGATGAAGTATTAGCTGAAGCTTTCATTGAAAATCCATTCAAAAGAGCTAAACTAATTAAAGCAAAATCAAAAAAAACAACTAAGAAAAAACAAACAACAAAAAAATAATACATCATTTAATTCATCGGAGTTTGTATGAATAAAACAGTTTTAACAACTGCATTAAGTATCAGCATTTTATTAGTGATTCCTGCTTGTGGTGGCACAAAACAAAAAAAATCAGCAACCCCAAAGAAGCTTGATATTATTGAAGCACTCATTGAAGAAGAAACAACTAAAAATGTTGAAGATGATATTAATATAGAAGAAGAACAAGACGAAGTACGCATTAAATTTTAATATGTTTATTAAATCTTGATATACTGAGCCCAGCAAAATTGCTGGGCTTTTTTTTTGTTAAATTTGATCAACTCAAAAAAGGGTTTATTAATGAGTACTTTTCAAAAAACAGCTTTTATTTTAATGTTCTCATGCCATTTTGCTTTAATGAGCATGACTACCGATGAGAAATTAAAATTCAGCACGCATGATGAAACATCTCAGGATGAACCTATTGCTATCAAAAAAAACCTCTGCCAACATTCAAATACCATAACTAACATGGTAGAAGATTTGGAATCCACTGATGTCATTCCTCTAGATAAACTGGATCGTGCAACATTATTATTAGTGAAAGACTACTTAAAAATTATCCATAAGATGAAACAGCGTACTACATCTGGCATCCGAAAAAATAAAATACATACCAAATTACGTACGTTGCTCCAATCGCTCGCAAGCCCTGTTCTTAAATCTGTTATACACGCTAGCAATTTTCTTGATGTAAAAAAATTACTTAAATATTCCTGCCACGCGTGGCAACAACGCGTCTTTTCTCAAAAAACTCTCCATAAATTATATAAAAGAGAAACCCTATTTACTAAACCTAATTTATTATTACCAGCTGAAATAGACACCTTAGCTACAAAAGAAATTGGTACTCAATTAGCTCAGTACATTTATAAAAACCATATAGCAACCACACCACAATTACATAACAAACCAATTTACAAATGTGGGTTTGGACTACGCTCAGTAAGTTATAATCATGATGGATCTTTTATTGCTGCAGGCTCAGGTGATCATTGCATTTATATCTTTGACGCCCACACGTTGTACCTCGTAGATACATTAGTCGGACATACTATGGTTATAGAGCAAATCAAATTTGGCCCCACACACACCAAATTACTTGCTTCAACATCTGCAGACCATACCGTACGCATTTGGCATCTTGATACCAATATCTGTGATGTATTGGAAGGACATACCAAAGGAACTAATGCCATCGCGTTTAATACTGATGGCACTAAACTTGCATCTACATCTGAGGATAAAACAGTACGCATTTGGAGTATTCCAAATAAAACATGTTTATATACTATTAATGGAAACACAAGAGCTACATGGAAAGTCTTTTTCAACACAGATAATCTTATTACCGTAGCAGCATGTGATAATACGGTTAAACAATGGAAACTACTAGAAGATCAAAAAACTGAGTTAAAAAATAGCTTTGAGGGAAGCTATGGCGAATTATGTTTTAATAAAAAGCAAACCATATTTGCTACTGATACACAGGATTATAACATCCATTTAATAGATGTAGAAACAGGTGCACTGTATCGTATTTTTAAAGGACACAGTAGCCCAATTTTTTATTTAGTCTTTAATCATGACGAGACATTATTAGCATCTTGCTCAAAAGATCATACGATACGCATTTGGGATATAGAAGCCGATACCTGTATAAGAACTATTAATCAGCATACAGATTATGTTTATGAAGTAAGTTTTTCTCCAGATGGATGCAAGTTAATTTCTGCATCACAAGATTGCACATTGTATATGTGGACATTACTTGGGCAAGAAAAGAAACGGTTGTTAGACAAATTACAAAAGAGAACATTACTCAAACATGCACAACTGTTATGGCTGGCATTTACTGAACATACCTATAACCCACTTAACCTAAGAAGATATCCATATTTGAAACAGTTATTTGATGAGTTTAATACCACCGAGAAAAAAATATTCCGCAAGCATTTAAATATCCTCGCCTAAGCTAAAAAATATCTTCTTGCATAAGACGGTGTTTGTGGCAAAATCTTAGACAATAAACTCACTTCTTGGAGAAAGAAGTAATGAACATAAAAATTATATTATCATATGGATTATATTTTGTTTTTTGTTGCTACGCTATGGATGGTGATACTATAACAATAGAATGCCTCAGCCATAACCCACCTCAAAAAGTACTATTACCAAAAAAGTATGTAGCTTTATGGCAGACAATCAATGAAGCCTTAGAAACAAATCCAACAGAAAGAACGATTGCCCTTCCGCATATAAATAAAATCACTGCCCAACTTATTATTGAAACCTATGTACCAGAAATATATAGATGCAAAAAAAAGTTATTAACTCCACAAATAGCCAATGGCATTCGTACACATATAAAAACTCTATTAAATCAACTATCCTTGCAAGATCTTTATACGGTAATGAAAGCAGCCGACTATCTTAATATTCCAGAACTCATACAACTGAGCTGTAAAGTATGGATACACAAAAGCGTTGCAGCTCAATCTTTTGCACATTTACATGAAAAAAACAATCAAATTGCCTCTTATATGCTGGTGCCCACCTTATATGCGTGTATATACAATCAACTTGCACCCTCGTTGACCTCATACTTATATCGACGTCACATTGCCACTAGAGATCCTATGCCAGATACTATTATCCTACAGTTAGAACATAATGACCATAATATTGATGATGGTTTTAATAACGTTTTATTCAATACAGATAACACTCATATAGCTGCTGGTTCAAACCGAGGCATAATATACATACAGCCGATTAATAAAAAATATGATCTTTTGACATTATTAGACCACCATCAAGCAATAACATCTTTATGCTTTAGCCCAACAAATCCCTTTTTGCTTGCCTCAGGTTCATATGATCACACTATTAAACTATGGGATTTAGAAAAGGACAGCAGCCTTATACATACATTTGAAGGACATACTACTCCTGTCAGTAACATCACTTTTAATCCAACAGGTACACATCTTGTATCAACATCTATCATGGATAATACCACGCGCATTTGGAATATAACTACCAAACAATGTATACAAATATTACCCATAGAAGAATATCCATGGAGAGTCAAGTTCTTAAATAATACTACTTTTGCCTGTGCCACTTGTGCTAACGCTATATATTTTTGGCAATGGAATGCTGCAACCAATATGTATACAACTATAGATATATTAAAACAAGCAAGTTTCGGTGAATTTGGATTTAACCATACAAACAATACATTTGTAACAGATACACACTCCGGTACAATTTTACTGGTAGATTTTAATACCAAAAATCTTATATATAGATTCCTCAAGCATACTGATACTATTTACGGCCTTTGCTTTAATCATGCTGGAAATCTATTAGCATCTGCCTCCGATGATAAAACCATTTGCATCTGGGATCTGTCTACAAAACAATGTATTCAACGATTACATCATGGTGCAGCAGTGAAAGCAATTGACTTTACTGCTGATGACACTGCATTAATCTCTGCTTCTCATGATGGTACCGTGCGGATATGGCAACTTGTTACCCCTAATCATAAAGCTGCCCTGGATAGCCTAAAACAACTTACATATTTATGCGATCCAGTCACTCGCACAGACAAACCAACTATTGTATTTGATCAACTGCGACTCCTTGCTTATATGTCATCACTTACACAAGAAAACCAATCATTAAATCTTAATGAATATCCTTATCTACACAACCTTTTTATGGCTTTTAATCCCGATATACAACAATTTCTAGTGGATACTTTAAATATTCAATTATCAGAATACTAGATAAAAATTCTTGCAATTAAATCACAAATCATTTTATGGTAGTATTCATATAGTAAAAAAGCAGTGTTATAAAAATACCCCTTTTTTAGGAGATAAAAATATGAAAAAAGGTTTATTACTTAGCATGGTACTTCTTGCAGTAGCTCTTGTATTACCTGGTTGCAGTCACAAAAATAAAACTGGCAAATCAAAAACAAAAACTACAAAAGTTTCAAAAACAACCAGACAAGTACGCTCAGGAGGCAAAAAAGGTAGTACGTACAAAAAAACAACAAAACGCAAAGCAGATCAAGGAATGAATGTCATTGAGCAAAAAACAGAAACAAGAACTTCTCAAGCTCCTTATTAATTCCTTTATAGGTAAATTATCCCCCGCGATATTTTCATCTGCGGGGGAATTTTTATTCCGTGGTTATGATACCTAGTATATTGCCAAATGGATCATACACACTGGCCACATAAATACCATCTCCAACTTCCTGAACAGGATCATGTTCGGTAGCGCCATGAGATAATAAATGTTTATATGTTTTATGTATATCTGCAACCTGCCAATACGCTAGAACATTTTCTGCTTTTTCCCATTCTTCATCCGGCATAAGCCCAAGCTCAAAACCATCAACATCGAACCCTACATAGTAAGATTCATCGAAATATGGCGGTGCACCCAATATTTTTGTATACCATTCCTTTGCTTTATCAAGATCATTTACTTGATAAATAACCGTGCGTAATCCCTGAAACATATTAATCCTTATTCTTAATAATTTTGCATATGTAACAACAACTGTTCTACTGCTTGCTCCGGTGTCAACTGCGCCGTATCAACCACAATAGCATTATTAGGAACAATAAGTGGAGATACTAAGCGCTCGGTATCCCGTTTATCGCGTTCTGTTATTGTTTCCAATGCTTTGGCAAAAGTAACTTGAGGACCTAGTTTTTGTTGATCACGTTGCCAACGTTGCGCACGTACATCTGCCGGAGCAGTAATGTAAAACTTAAAATCTGCATCAGGAAACACTACTGATCCCACGTCACGTCCATCTACTACTATATCTTTTTCGTCTGCAATATCATGCATTAAGTTATTAATCGTAAGACGCACATACTGATTAGTACTCATAATTGATGCAGCTCGATCAATAGTGTTCGTTTTTAAATGCGGTGTAATATCTTGGCCATCAAAAAAAACATGCTCTTGCTCACCATTAAATGTATATACTAATCGCTCAGTATCTAAATATTCTGCAATATCTTCTGGTCTTGGATTGTATAAATCATCAAGCGTATACCCTGCATGCTCGGTAAGTACATAGGCTAATCCACGATACAAAAATCCTGAATACAAGTAATATATGCCCAATCGTATAGCAAGCATACGACCAATTGTTGTTTTCCCACTTGCTGCGGGTCCATCTATGGTAACAATCATATGCCGGCCTTTTTGAATGATACATCGATACCAGTCAGTTCAATATTCACGTGTCCATTCCAATGATTTTCACTAATGTGTGCGGCTACAGAAAATGGTTCTTGTTCACATGCCATAAATTGTTCAAATAATTCTGGTCGATTAAAAAACATTAACGGTTTAATAACACCATCAGCAAACACTGAACATTTGACATGTAAGTCTTTTAATAATTTTGGTTTTTCGACAAGTGTTACGTCATTAATCAAAAACGCTGGAGATCGGTTCTCATTACCAAATGGCTCAAGGTGCTGCATATCTGCCATAAACTTTTTGGTCAAATCAGATAAACGTGCATGTGCATCCAATGCAATTTTTTGTGTTAAATCAAACTCTGTCAGTTGCTGGGCAACTAACATTTCCAAACCGTGTTTTAATTTTGGTACATTTTCAAGCTTTAATGCCAAACCTGCTGCAAGCGAATGTCCGCCAAATTGTTCAATAATATCACGGTGTGCATCTAAGGCATCAAACATATTAAATTCGGGAATTGATCGACAAGATCCCTTTGCAAGGCCATCTTTAGTAATATGAAACAATATGGTCGGTTTGCCATAAGCACTCACCAAACGTGATGCAACCAACCCAATTACACCCGGAGGCCAATTTTTACTTGCTGCAATGATTACATTTTCTCTATCAAGATCAATTTTTTTCTGTTCAATTTCTGTTTGTACTTGTACAAATATAGATCGTTCTATCTGTTTGCGTGTTTCATTCAGTTCCAAAAGTACTTTACCTACTTCTTCAACCTCACGCATATCTGAACCAATTAAAAACTTTACGCCTTGACGTGCATCTTCAAGTCGACCGAGCGCATTGATTTGTGGCGCGATAGAAAAACCAATGTCAGTAGCAGAAATCAATGGTTTTGCGAGTTTGCCATTTTGCTTGAGAACTTTAAGTGAATTACTTTCAAACTTATTTATATAGCTCAAACCATACCGCACCCAAAAACGATTCTCTCCTAGTAGTGGCACTACGTCAGCTATCGTCCCCAATAATAACAACTCATATGCTTTGGTGGGCATACGTAATTTTTTGCGTTCATACAGAAGTGATAAAATTTTGAACGTCACCCCAACACCTGCCAGCGTTTTGAATGGATACGGGCAATCATGCTGATTGGGATTAATTACCGCAAAAGCTTCCGGTACATGATCATGTGGTCTATGATGGTCGGTAATAATTAAATCTATTCCAAGTTCTTTTGCCTTGCTAGCCGGATCAAATGCCGTAATACCATTGTCTACGGTAATGATTACTTTGTAATTGTTGCGTGCTGCACGCTCGACCGCCTTGACCGACAATCCATACCCATCACGTACACGATGCGGTAAAAAGAAGTTTACTTGCGCTCCTAGTGGCAACAAACAAATCATCATCATAGCAGAAGAGGTGATACCATCTACATCATAATCACCAAACACCAAGATTTTTTCACCACGATCAATAGCAGAAATAATACGATCAACTGCTTTATCTGCATCCTTCATTAAGGATGGATGCGCAACATCTTTTTCATATGAGCTGAATAAAAAACTTTCTGCCTGTTGTTTGGTAGTAAATCCCCGTGCAAGTAATGTTTGTGCTATGGGAAATGATAAATTTAAGTATGCCGCTAAATCAGCAACTGATTTGGTATCTATTTCTGGTAGCTGCCAAAGATATTTTGTACCTTGCACAAAAGATGTTTTCATGATTTGCCTATATATCCCGCTCACCCTGCTGTGCCCGCCATAGTTTCTAGCGACGGCTGGGAACTTGTTGAAGGGTCAAACGGCATCTTATTAATTCTTAATTAATTTATTTTATACCAGTATAACCAATATTTTTTATAATTCATGTATTCTTAAAAATATGAACCTTAAATTTTATCCCGCTTAACCCTTTTCGACAAGCTCAGGGGAAGCGGGATAAAATAAAAAAAGAGGAAACCCACCATAGGATCCCCTCTTGTTTTTTTAAGCAAGACAAAAATATTACGGTGCCACAGACACAGAATCCGGTGACATACGATTAATTTTATTATTAATTGCCTGCTTAATAGTATCTATACTTGCATGCACATTGAATTCACCAAGCTTTTGTACCTTAAGTGCTGTCTCTCGAGTATACTGCAAATCAAATGATGCACACCCTTCTTGTTTGACACAGCGATCAATATCAAAATCTTCTAAAAATGATTTATATCGTCTGAATGTCGGTTTATTTTTGTGTTCTTCCCATACGGTCAGTTCTTTGTATCGTGGCATATATATTACCGTTGGTACGGTAGGATCATTACTTTCAAATACATTTATACTCTTACGATCAATGCCTTTAAATGTTGTAATATCAGGGAACTTATGACCTTGTGCTCGCATATAATCAGTTACTTTTCTCATTTCAGAAGCATCATTCGTAGTTTCAGATACATCAACAAATATATACATATCAGGTTTACGCCTGTTATAATCACCACTTACCGGCTGGATAGGTAAATTACTAATACCAAGACCTCCGTCTGCCATTTTCATAATACGATTATTTTTTATGGGGCTACCACTTATTCCTGCAGTAAAGTTCAAGAAATCTGCTGATGCAACCCGTGCTTCACCAACCTCTTTTGGCAATTGCGAAACAATTGGCTGCAAAATAGTACCCAGCTTTTTTTCTATATCAACATATGCACGTTTTAACGTAAAAGCATATGCAGAACCAAAAGTACCAAGCAGGATCCCCATCGGTTGCTCCGGTGCAAATAAGCTACCATCTTTTTGTCGTACGCCATTAGTAAACTTATTACCAAATGCATATGGCGGTACAGACATTCCCCATGGCGCCCATATTTCTACCGGCGTAAATTCATAGGTCAATCGTTCTAAACGAGTCGTTTCTGCCGGTACGCACGTATAAATTGGGAATGGCCAATTACCACGCGCTATAGCATCTTTTTGATCAGATAAATATACTTGATGTCTTTTTTGTCCATAATGATTAAACAGTCTATTTCCTAATAATAAACCAAACAAATCTATGGTAGTTATTGGCTCTTGAAATGCCGCTTTTACCAACAATGCATTCGTAATATCCTGCATTTCTTGCGATGTTGTATCAGCCAAATGTTTAGTAATTTTATCTGGTAGATTATCTGATGCTGTTTTGACCGATTTTCCTTTTAAAAATTCTTGCGTCAGATACGCTACACCCCAAGTAGACCCCGAAAGCGATACTTGATACATAAACGCATCAAATAACCCTTCTTCCTCAGCCGCTGTTAGAAAACCTGAACAATACAACATAGAACGGTACCCACCACCACTGAGTACTACGGCAATTTCTGGAATTTTTTTACCAGCTAATGATCGATCCAGTAATTTTTCAAGCGCTTTTTGTACTTTGGGGAATCGCTGATTACGGTATGCTATTTCATCTGGATTCAATGCAGTACTTACTCGTACCTGCACCGGTGTTTCTTTGTATGGATTTGTTTGTATGGCAGGTTGATCTTTTTTAATTTGATTACGTACCGTTGCATCAATACCACTAGTTGCCTGTTCCCATAGTTTGACCGCTTCTTTTTTTATATTCCATTCGGTCCACGTATATCCTTTGAGACGCCCATCTTTGAGTGCCAGAAAATAATCTCCCGGAAACCGCGCGCGTACTGATCCGACATGTTGAGTAAATTCAGTAAATCCAAGGGTTGGCTTAAGATCCTCTCGACGATCGTCAAATACTAAATAACGATCATACTGTATGGAAATAGAAGGTTCTTGTAGCTTTTGACTTGTTCCCGGCGCAATTTCTACCACAGCAGTTTTTAGTGTAGATACCCCTTTGGGATCGTAATAATATACACCCGCAAACATTGGTCGATCCGTATAATTATAGACCGTCATAGTTGCAACAAGCTTACCAATAGAAAAAAAGCTCAGTAACGTGAGCATGAATCTAGTATATTTCATATGTACCATCTGCCTACTCCCCTCAAAAAAGCAGAAATCAATTTGTCTCTACACCTATGAGCGTACCATAAGCGCTAAACAAATCTCAATAATTTGATACAAACTGAAATAATTTACTATTTTCTCTTGAGCGTTGGAAATAGTATTACATCGCGGATTGATGTTGTATTTGTCAATAGCATAGTCAACCGATCAATACCTATGCCAGCACCTACGGTTGGCGGCAAACCATGCTCAAGCGCTTGGATAAAGTCTGCATCATAGGCATGTGCTTCAGCATCACCCGCATGTTTTGCAGCAACCTGCTCATGAAAGCGCTCTGCTTGATCAAATGGATCATTTAATTCGGTAAATGCATTGGCAAGTTCCATACCAGCAACAAATAATTCAAATCTATCCGTTAGCATAGGATTATCTGGATTACGTTTAGCCAGTGGGGATACCTCAACAGGAAACTGGGTAATAAAGGTTGGTTGAATGAGTTGTTTTTCTACCAATTCGTCGAATAAGGCATATAACTTATGTCCCCAGGTAGCATCTTTGTTCTCAAGCTTAATACCATGTTTTTTAAGCATCTTATCGATATGTTGTTCATGCAAATCATCTGCGGTACAACCGACATAGTGTATTACTGCTTCTTGCATAGTCAAACGTTTGAATGGTGCGGCAAAATTTAACACGTAATCAGCGTAGGGAACTGCTGCCGGATCTGCGCATACCTTTGCAGCAATTGCATGGAGCATCCGTTCGGTAAAATCCATCATCCATTCATAATCATGATGTGCAATATACCATTCAACCGATGTAAATTCCGGATTATGCCGCGTAGAAATACCTTCATTGCGAAAATTACGATTAATCTCATACACACGCTCAAGGCCACCAATAATTAAACGTTTTAAATATAATTCCGGTGCAATCCGTAAATACAATTGCATATCAAGGGCATTATGGTGTGTTACAAATGGATGTGCTGCTGCACCACCTGCAATTGGATGGAGCATGGGGGTTTCAACTTCTATAAATCCATGCTGTTCAAAAAAATGACGCATGGTTGTAATAATTTCAGAACGTTTTTTGAATCGTTCACGACTTTCTGGTGTTGCGATTAAATCAAGATAACGTTGACGGTATTTGATCTCCTGATCAGCAATACCATGAAATTTTTCCGGTAATGGGTGCAAACACTTGCTCAGTAATACAAAGTCATCAACTTTAATGGTAACTTCACCCATTTTTGTTTTGAATGACTGGCCAGAAGCCCAGATAATATCTCCAAGATCCAGATAATGCTTGAAAAAGTCATATAAGGTATCGCCTACTTTATCTTGGCGAATATAGAGTTGCAATGTGCCGCTACGGTCTTGAATAGTAATAAAAGCAGTTTTGCCATGCTCACGCAGCGTCAAAATACGGCCGGCAACTTGATATGTTTTAGATTCTGCATGCGACTCAAATTCATCGCGAACTTGCTGACAGGTAGCATTGGTCGGTTTTGGTTGCGGCCATGGCTCTATACCCATTTCGCGTAGCTTCTTAACCTTCTCTACTCGAACGTGATGTTCTTGAGATCCAGTATCATGCACTTCTGCTTGTATATGTTCTTTTTTCATGGCCCTACCTAACCTTACTCATTAAAAATAGCTATTTAACTGCATAATCCATAGTATAAATATTTTTGCAAATTTTACTATAAATCAGCCTAAATCGACTACCTTTAACCTATATATTGAAACCCAAATAATAATAATAATATGGTTACGGTATAATAAACCCAAATAGTTCATGGAGAAACGCGTAATGAAGAACTACTTATATGCATTCCTGCTTCTAGGATTAGCTAGTAATCTATACGGCATGGAAAAAGAAACAGCATTCACTTTTAAAACACAAGATGGCCAGGAATTCCAGGTTGAGCAATCAGTAGCCTATCAATCACAATTTTTGAAAAACATGCTTGAAGAAGTAAGTCCTACAGAACTAGCAAAAACAATTCCATTAACAAATATTAATGGCAAAAGGTTCGCTGCAGTAATTGAAGTCATGCAATTGTATGCTAATATACAAACAGGATCTGACTATAATAAATTGTCTAAATATTTAAACACCTTATCACTCAATGATTTGAGTACGTTAATTGTAGACTTAAATTATTTTCTTGTACCTCCTGTTTTACTCAATTGGGCAATAAAAAAATTATGTGATCGCACGATACAATCTGGGAACCCAATAGCAACATGGCAACAGTTAGTAGCAGATAACAATGAATTAACCACACATGATATTAGTATTGCCGTACGCAACACTCTTTTACAAAAACTTACGAATGATTTTTTTGCTGATTCATTAGATATGTTTTCGATGGGTGTAATATCTACGTTGCCTACTACTGCTTCCATCGCTGCCGCTACGTTAAGCTCCCGGCCAATTTCAGAGTTCTTGATGGCGTATACTAATGATAATGACAATAATATTAATGTACTGCGACTCCAGACTCAGCAAGTAACTCCACTTGAAGGTCATACCAATATCATTGAAAGTTTAGATATCACACCAGATAACACCCGACTCATTTCCACATCTCAAGATAACACTATACGCGTATGGGACTTGGCTGCTAGCCAAGAGCTATACCAAACGCAAGACTACCATTTTCCTCTAAATCAAATCATAAGCAATGATAGTAAATACTGCGCATTCATATCTCAAGAAAATCAATTTGACACAACGGTCGAACTACTTAATTTAAATAACGGTAATGTTATAAGTCTAACTCCACCAAATGAACGCATTATTGTATCTACCATATCAGCTGATGGTAAAAAAATTGTTATTGGTACTGAAACTAGTATAAAAGTATGGAGCATGGATACAGGTCAATGGCAAGACTTAGAAACAACACGTGGCAACTTAGTCATAGATCCTGCTATTGTACAATCATTAGCCGTAAATCCTGATGGAACTAAAATTATTGGAACATCATCTCAAGAACCAAAAATGTATATATGGGATAACGGTATATTAAATATATTTCATGACGGAACAGAAGAGGATCCCTTGTTTGAAGAGACTTTATTTAGTAGAGATGGTTCTTTAGTAGCTGCACAACAAGATGGATCTATCATTATATTTAATGTAAATACTCATGATAAAATTCAATCTATTGATGAATTACCTGCAAATATACAATCAATGGAATTTACCCCAGATAGCAAATCTTTATTTGTGACTGGGTATGATAATACAATCCACTTAATTGATATAGCTACCGGTACTCAGCGTACACTTACAACTCCAAAAAATACTGTCATAGAAAAAGTATTGATAAGCCGCGATGGTAATACCATGGCTACCTATTTAGCAAAATCTGATAACGTTTCTTCTGACAATAACAAGATATATGTATGGGATATAAAAACGCGTAAACCGAAAACCTTATCTGGTCATACAGGCATGGTTCAATCCATAGCAATAAGTCCCGACAATACAACAATTGCTTCCGGATCTGATGATAACACCATACGCTTATGGAATATAAAAACTGGTAAATCCGAAGTATTACAGGGTCATACTACGAGTATTGATCACATATTCTTTAATGCTAATGGATCTAAATTGATTTCTATAAGCAACGATACGGCGTATTTATGGGATCTTGCAACTAAAACTCCTCAAAACATACGCTTAGCAAGTAAATCCATACATAACATTGAAAAAGATATGCATAATAATTACGCACTCATTGATTTAAAAGAAAAAGATTACATACGTGTATGGGACCTTACTACCGGCTCTTTAGATACATTAGCATACCATGTGAGTGATGTTATAACTCTTGCATTTAGTCCAGATAGCAAGTGGCTTGCTTCTGCCGACACAAAAGGTAATATTTACCTATACAATTTATCAACTAAAGAATCAATCCTGTTAGGCAATCAAGCAAGAGTACATTTGCTTTCCTTTAGACCAGATAGTATGCAACTTGCTTCAGGAGCAACAAATGGTACCCTCTTACTATGGGATATCAAATTAAAAACTTCTCAAATCATACGAAAAAACATAGGTAATATATCCCATCTTATTTTCAATCATAATGGTGATACACTTGTTACATTAGATGAAGATGTCACTATTTATAATCCTGACAAAAAATTACATTATAGACTTGCAAAAGATGATGACCAAAAATTAAATATACAATTTTTTTTGGATAGCAATAATATACTCATGTTAGAAAAAATAACATCTGAAGCAGAAAAGAAAATTGAATGGTGGAATGTAGATACACAAGAAATGATCAAAGATTCTGATTATGATTTTGTATCTATAAGCAAAGATGGTAATACTTTGTTCAACAATACTGACGATAATACTTTAGTTTTTCAAGCTTTAAGATTAGATTATATAGCTATATTCAATGCCCTAATACAAGGTGTAAAAAACTTCGATTTATCACAATTATTTGCCGTAAAGCCAAAGCTCTCCATGATCGCTTCTATAGCTCAATTACCAATAGAATCACGAAGAAATTTTATGAGTTTAATTCCTGAAGACAAGATAGCCGATACTCTTAATATGTTACCTGAAAATATACGACAACAAATTCAAGAAGCAAGGCAACCGGCACAATAATTTGAAAGGGGAGTTCTTAGCTCCCCTTTTTTAACCTATGAAATCCTAAATAATAATATGGTTACGGTATATAATAATCCCCCAATAGTTTATGGAGAAACGCGTAATGAAGAACTACTTATATATATCCCTGATACTGGGACTTGCTAGCAATCTATACGGCATGGAAAAAGAAACAGCCTTTACTTTTAAAACACAAGATGGCCAGGAATTCCAGGTTGAGCAATCAGTAGCCTATCAATCACAATTTTTGAAAAACATGCTTGAAGAAGTAAGTCCTACAGAACTAGCAAAAACAATTCCATTAACAAATATTAATGGCAAAAGGTTCGCTGCAGTAATTGAAGTCATGCAATTGTATGCTAATATACAAACAGGATCTGACTATAATAAATTGTCTAAATATTTAAACACCTTACCACTCAATGATTTGAGTACGTTAATTGTAGACTTAAACGCCTTCCTTATACCCCCTGTTTTACTCAATTGGACCATAGAAACATTGTGTACGCGTATTACAAGATCAGATAATCCAGTAGAAACATGGAAGCAACTCATTACCAACAATCCTGACGTAGATGAACAAGATATACAGAATTCCATCCGTAACATACGGTTACAACAAATCAGATCCAAACTGTATGCTGACTCAGTAGAAGTACTTTCTATGCCTTCATTAATAACGATAAATAATGTGGAAAGTAGCAAACCCTCTGCGGTGAGCACAGATAATTCTGGCCGAGTAGACTTGATAGCATTTACTGATCATACCAACAATATCATTATTTATAATGCAAAAATAAATCAAAGATCCATACTCCCAGGCCACACTAATCGAGTTACTAACTTGTATATAATGCCAGATAATACACAACTCATTTCCACCTCATTAGACAATACTATACGTGTATGGGATTTGGCTACCAACCAAGAACTGTATCAAACACAAGATTATCTGCAGCAAGATCTACAAATAAGCAACAGTCTGTATTGTGCTTTTTTATCACAAGAAAATGAATTTAATACAACACTCGAACTCCTCAATACACAAGATGGCAATGTTGTTCCCCTGCAATTGCCCAATGAACAAATCAATGCATCGACCTTATCACATGATGGTAAAAAGGTTGTAGTTGCTACTGATCACAATGTAAAAATCTGGAATACAGATACTGAGCAGTGGCAAGACTTGGAAACAGTTAACAACGATTTAGGTCTATCTATAGTACCTATTAATATTAAGTACCTAAGCATAAGCCCGGATGGAACCAAAATTATTGCAACAGCAGAGCAACCCGAAATATTTATATGGGATAATGGCTCCCTTAATATGCTCTATGATGGCGAAGATGAAGGTCTTACATTTGGAGAAGTTGTATTTAGTAAAAACGGTTCATTGGTTGCAATAGAAGAAGGTGCAGAATCTATTGCCATATTTGATATGAATACCCTCGATTTATCAAAAACATTTTCTCAAATACAAAAAATTCAGTTAGTGAATGGCTTGACCGAACATTTACATAATATGGAATTTACCCCTGATAACAAACAATTGCTTATCACTTCTCACGACAATATAATACGTCTTGTTGATATAGCAACCGGTAACCAACGCACATTCAAAACGCCAAAAGATACCGTTATAATGGAAGCATTTGTAAGTCCTGATGGTAACACCATTATTGCTTATTTAGAAGATACCTCTTCTTCTACTGCACATACCATATATCTGTGGGACAAAAAAACCGGCAAACAGCGCACATTATCTGGTCATATAAAAACCATTAATAGCATAGAAATCAGCCCAGATGGCAAAAAAATAGCATCTGCTTCAGATGACAACACCATACGCTTGTGGGATACCAAAACAGGTGAATCAGAACTGCTGCACGGACCTACTTCCCATGTAAAATATGTATTTTTTAATACAGATGCAACCAAGCTAATCTCCATCAGTAACGATGGTGCCCACATCTGGGATCTTGCAACACAAACACCACAAAGGTTACGGTTATCTAATGTAGAAGAAATTGATATATCTTTAAACAATAAATATGTTTTGGTAACCTCAAAAAAAGAAAAAGATTATATTCGTGTATGGAATTTACAAACAGGTGCCCTAGACACTCTTAATTATCACGCTAATAATGCTAATACAATCGCATTGAGTCCTGACAATAAATGGCTCGCTTCATCTGATACGGATGGCAATATCTACTTATACGATTTAGAGACTAAAAAATCATATCAATTAGGCAAACAAATCAACGTACATCTACTCACCTTTAGTCCAGATAGTACACAACTAGCTTCAGGAGCTTTGAGTAGCATCTTATTATGGGATACCAAATCAAGAACACCTCGAACTATAACTACAAAATATACGTTCCCATCACAACTCATTTTTAATCATAAAGGAAACATACTTGTCACCCGTAGCGATACCTATTTCACTATGTATGATCTTGAGAAAAATCTGAGTTATAATCTGTCAGAAACAGATGATATAACATTAGATATTAAATTTTTATTAGACACCAATATACTTATGCTCGAAAAAAGAACATTTGAAGAAGAAGAAGAAGAAGAAACAATAATTGAATGGTGGGATTTAGATACAAAAAGAATACTCAAAAGTGAAAATAAAGATCTTATATCTACGAGTAAAAATGGAAATACATTGTTAACGTTCTCACATCAGTCCATTGATGTTTATCAAGTTATTCTAGCCCCTATCACATCAGCATTAAATTTAACAATACAATCTGTATTACAAGAATCACTCATAGAAAACCTATTATTTACATATGGCTTCAATACGTTTTTTGGAAATTTAATGTTAGGCATAGCTACTCTACCACTAGAGCAAAGACAAGACAGTCTTTCATTATTTATACTAATTATACCAGCAGATAGATTTGAAAAAATACTCAATAGATTACCTGCAGAAATTCAAGAAAAAATCAGAGAAGCAATGCCTGTAGCACAACCAGCACAACAATAATTTGAAAGGGGAGTTTTCCAACTCCCCTTTTTTATTCCACTAATGCACGATAATTTTCTTCTACTTGTTCCCAATTGGTTACATGCCACCAGGCAGTAATATAATCCGGGCGCTTGTTTTGATACTTTAAATAATACGCATGTTCCCATACATCAAGCCCCATAACGGGTGACAACCCAACAGAAAGTGGTGTGTCCTGATTTGCCGTACTCATAATTACCAACTTACCCGTCAGATCAAGGCACAGCCATGCCCAGCCACTCCCAAATACTGTTTTGGCAGCCGTATTAAATTGTTCTTGCATTGCTTCAAACGAACCAAATATTTTGTTGATTTCATCAGCAATTTTACCTGTTGGTTTACCACCACCATTAGGAGACATAATGGTCCAGAACATGTCATGATTAAACGTACCCCCCCCATTATTGCGTACCGTAGTACGAATGTCTGCTGGCACATCATCCAAATTTTCTAATAATTCTTTGAGTGGCACTTTTTGTAGTGCAGGATATTTCTCCAATGCTGTATTCAAATTATTTATATATGCTTGATGATGACGATCATGATGAATTTCCATAGTCAATGCATCAATATACGGTTCAAGTGCACCAAACGCATACGGTAATGGAGGAAGTTTGTACATAACAATCCTTACTTAAAATATAACAATCAAGACATCAATCACGATAATAGATGGTATCACCTGCACGCGCCATCTGCAACTGCTCACGAGCTATTTTTTCTTTATGGAATGGTTCGTTCTCCCAAGTAATAATACGCTGATCAAGTTCACGTAATTCATCACGCATATGTTGCACCGTGCATTCAAGCTCATGGTTTTCTGCATCTAATGTATGCAATACACGCACTCCTTGCGCACCAAATATATACATCCAGGCAAATACTACCGTTTCAATCACAAAAAAAATACGTAAAATGATTTGTTTTACACTCTTCATACCATTCCTTTATATCATAAGAGGTTTGCTTTTTAAAATAACACCTCTATTGACACCGTACGCAAGAATTCGCTTTAATAAAGGAAACATTGCACCAAATTCTGCAATGTAAAAAAAGGGGAGTGGACAATGAAAAAGTATATCATAGCGCTTGTTGCGCTTTGCACCTTATCTATATATGCGCCGGACCAGCAAAAAAACAAACAAGCGAATACATCTGACTTTGATGAAACCATATATAATTGGTCGCAAACATTTGCTGAAGTATTGCACCTTACTCGCCAAAAACATTATAAAGCTGCTAATGTGGAACATGCCATGCAACAAGCTATTGATGCATTCTTATCAAATCTTGATCCACATTCAGGATTTTTGGGACCAGACACTTATAAACGCATGATGGAAAGTACCAGTGGCGAATTTTTTGGCATCGGAATTGTAATTGATAATACCCGCAAACCAAAAGATAAACATCTGACCGTGGTAGACACAATTCCCGAAGGACCCGCAGACAAAGCCGGCGTACATCCAATGGACAAAATTATAGAAATAGATGGCGTACCACTTGCCGGGATGACAACGGAAGAAGCAACCACCAAATTAAAAGGTGCTCGCAATACCAAAGTAGGAATCAAAGTATTGCGTCAAGATAAACCAGACCTACTTTCTTTCACGATTATACGTGACGTTGTAAAAGAACAAAATTCACTCTCATTCCACATCAAAGATCAAAATATCTATTATCTTTCACTCAACACGTTTTCTCAAAATGCCGTCAAACAAATAGAACAGCTGTTGCAAGAAGCAAACAAAGAAAAATATAAAGGCCTTATTCTTGATTTGCGCAACAACTCCGGAGGGCTACTCAGTTCCGTTGTTGAAATTTCCGGCATGTTTCTAGATAAAGGTAGCACGGTAGTAATAACTAAAGATAAAGAAAATAAACCAATGCAACGATATGTAACCTCGCACACACCAATCGCAAACACAACCGTACCAATCTTTGTACTGGTCAATAACTATACAGCATCTGCTGCAGAAATTTTAGCTGGCGTACTCCAAATACATTCTGAAAAACAAGCACAATTACATGCTACTAATCAGAAAAAATTACTCGTATTTTTAGTTGGGACCACTACCTTTGGCAAAGGTTCCGTACAAGAAGTAATACCAATCAGCAATGACTCGGCAATCAAATTGACCACGCGCTTGTACTACTTACCAAATGACAAAACAATCCAAGGGCAAGGCATCAAACCAGACTTTATGATAGAACGTACTATGCCATTGACCGAGCAAGCACAATGGTTCAATAAAAACTATGGCCACGAATCTTCATTCAAAAACCATATTCAGGTTACCAATACAGATGCCACCAAAGAACAGCCTAAAACATTAATCCCTACCAAAGATAAAGATGAGGTAGAATCACACCAAAACCGCTGGATTACTCGTGCTAAAGAAATGCTCCAACAAGACAACCAATTACGCGCTACCATTACCCTGATCAACCTCCTGGGAACCGCCCAGGCTACGTGCCCAGACCGTGTATGCAACCGGGATAAAGCCGTGGCATTTATCAAAAAACACTACGTCAACCAGGATCAACTGACTATTGAACAGGTCAAAATATAAAGTCTCTAGAAGGGGCCCACAAAAATGGGCCCTAATTTTTTGACAAGTAGTATAGCTTCATATAGGCTGATTTATAGGGAAAAACACAGCTTTTTCACGCTACCAATGAGGATGTATGAGTAGGAAATTCAAGTATAGGCTCACTGTTACCTGTGTAGCCATTTTTAGCTTCTTGTTTTTATTTGGCCTTAAGCTAAATACCTCCCAAGCACATACAAATAAAACAGAACAAATAAAGGACGCTTAACCGCGTCCTTTTATTATTGTGTTACCTGGTGGACTCGTTCCATGAGTGGAAATTCGAAGTTTACTTTTATCTAAACAATGAATGTAAGCAATTTACTGCATTTAAAAAACGAAAATAATATTCCAATTTCGCTCTTCGAATTACGACAGGCATGATATTGACTTAAACTCGCACTATTATGGGACTTTTTTATTGTCTAAAGTAAAATCTGGCAATCCTGGAAATACTATTCCTGAATTATAATACTTATAAACGCCACCTTGCAGCTATTGCTATTTGAATAAAAAATAATATATGATCAGTAATATAAAGATAAAAAGGGAGTAAAAAATATGAAAAAATTATTAGTAATTGTATTAACATGTGCCGGTATTGGCGCATTGAGTGCCATGCAAAAAGAGGTTACCCAGGTCACGCTTGTAGGCAAAGATGGCCAACAAGTAATAATTGACCGTTCGGTTGCTCAAAGAATCCCAACTATTCAAGACTTGCTCGAAGTATTCCCTGCAGGGCAAGAAATACCTATAGAAAATTTTGATGCAGCAACACTGCAATCTGTTGTTGATTTTGTAGAACAAGTGTATACCCAGGCACCGGTGCTCAAATTAGACCCTAAGTTCTTTGAAAAAACAGAAATGCATCAAGCTTATACTCCTGCAGATATTCCTGAACAAGTCAGAATAATAAAGATGATATATGGATATGGAGACAAAGGCAGTAACCAAGCGTTTATGCAAGCTGCTGACTTTCTGGGTCTTGATTGGGTAGAGGTCGCTTTACAAGGTGGAGTTAGTATTGCAGACTTGATTGTGTTTAATCAAATGCCTAAGATCATATATAAAATACTTGACTGTTCTAAAGAAACGATAAAAAGAACGATAACAAGTATTGCAGGCATCTCTTTATTACCCAAAGATTCTTTTGCAAACTTACAACAGCTCAATCTTTCCGGTAATCAGATAACTACCATACCTGATGCTATTGGCAACCTTGCAAACTTAAAAGCGCTCAATCTTAATAATAATCAAATACCTACCATACCTGATGCTATTGGCAACCTTACAAACTTAGAATCGCTTTATCTTCCTGGTAATCAGATAACTATCATACCTGATGCTATTGGCAACCTTACAAACTTACAATGGTTCGATCTTTCCGGTAATCAGATAACTACCATACCTGATGCTATTGGCAACCTTACAAACTTAAAAGCGCTCAATCTTAATAATAATCAAATACCTACCATACCTGATGCTATTGGCAACCTTGCAAACTTAAAAGCACTCTATCTTTCCGGTAATCAGGTAACTACCATACCTGATGCTATTGGCAACCTTGCAAACTTACAACGGCTCAATCTTTCCGGTAATCAGATAACTACCATACCTGATGCCATTGGTAACCTTACAAACTTACGAATACTCTTACTTAAGGATAACCAACTCGATCAAGCAACTAAAGATCGGGTACGTCAATTGTTGCCAAATGCAGAAATAGAATTTTAAAAAGATGAAAATTGCTTTATTATTTCTTACTATTGCTAACATTTACCATGAGCCTTATTGGAAACAGTTTCTACAGGGGAATGAAAGTAACTATTCAATCTATATTCATGCCAAAGAAGGCATCTCAGCTGATTCTTTTTTCAAGCCTTATGAATTACCATCTACTGTCCCTACTACCTGGGCTAATACTATGAAAGCCCAAATTCTCCTCTTAAAACAGGCATTACAAGATCCCTTGAATGAAAAATTTATTTTTTTATCTGAATCAACTCTCCCATTGCGCTCATTTCAACAAATCTATTCTATCATCATGGCTACAGATACAAGTATATTCAATTATGTACCAAATCCTCACCAACACATACAAAACCACTTGTACAATAGACGAAGTTTAAAAGATATTCCTGCTGAATTTCGTTATAAATGTTCACAATGGGTTATTCTAAACAGAAAACACGCTGGAAAAATAATAAATGATTCTTACTACATTGACCTGATCACGCGCTATGAAGCTGATAATGAACTCTACCCAGCAACATTTTTAGCATCACAAGGATTACTTTCAGAAGTGACTAAAGTAGATAAAACATATGTAAACTGGCAAAAACATAATCCTCCCGGCTCAGGAAACAGCATCCCATTCATGTTTACTAATTTACACGAACCGGACCAGCTTATTTGTATAACAAAAGCGATATCGCAAGGATATTTATTCGCACGCAAATTTTCTAAAGATGCAAATCTTATACCGCTTCACTCTTATTTGCCGTATATGAACTCTAAGTAAATCTTATTTTTGGCGTGCATTATGTAATGCATCTTCGAGTTTCCTTGCCGCGTCTTGAATATCAAAATAATTGACTGTCCTATCGCGCATTTGCCACGAACTGTCCTTTTCTGCCTGCTCTATAGCCTGTTCTGCAGCATCAAACGCTGGAGCATATCGATTTTTAAATAATGTTTCGAAAATTGCCAATGAATATCTTAAAATAGGCTTATAATTTATCTGCATTCCTTTCTGAGCAGCTTGAGTAGCAAAATCAAATGCTGCTGAAAATTTATTTTCGAGTAATTCATTTAAAATAATCCGCGCCCAAGCCTGGTTATCTTTATTATCACTTTTCAGCTGCAATTGAGCGGTTTGAAATGCTGTTTCAAAAGCTGGGGTATACTGTTGTTTAAAAAGCTCTTTGGAAAGCATAAATGAAACATGTTGAACCGCTTGATTATTGCTCAGCATATTAGTCTCCACAGCCTCTGTTGCTTCGACAAAATTAGATCCTGTTTTTACCTGTTTTGCTAGACCTTCAAGCTTATCAATTAAATCGCTACACTCCATTGCACTTAACCAATAAGAGTTAACACCTATTGATAAAGTTGTTAATAATAAAGCTGTTTTTTTCATAATTCCCTCTTTTTTAGGTGTATACATAAATTTATTTACTTATTACCAATATTACCAACCACTATTCAAAATGCAATAATTTAAGATAAAAAAAGCTACCATATATTGACTTTTCTTATCGCAATTAGTTAGGATTTATTTCAGATATGATTTTAAATATAGAGGGTGGAAATGGTAAACATTGTGGTAAAATATTTCATGCAATTTTACTCTATATTCATTTTGCTAGGTAGCGTATATCCATTAATGCATGCAGAACAATTAGGTCTTGTCCCTGATGCATATAATGCACAATTATATGAATCAGAAACCATTAGTCCTTCTACCTTGGTATCTTTAGCAGAGAAATATACCCCTGTACCCAAAGAATTACAAAAACGTCTCAATACCTGGCTTGATACAAGTGCTCAAGAAATAAGAACTGGTAACAGCACCATTATCATAAAAAATAAAGATCTTTTGAAAAAACTGATTGCTATGCCACAACCACTGACTAACCCCCAAAAACAAGAAACAGATAAAAAGATAATTCAAAGGCTTGCTAGTAATCAATACCCCGCATACAAAAGCGAACTCAATTATATTTTTGTACCTTTTGCAGGGTATGTTATGCGTATTGCTGGTCCGGCTAATCGACTCACTACACTCATGGCTCATTATGCACACCCATATGGCCATGATGCTGCACAAATGAGGCAGAACATAGATTTATTAGATGAACATATCCCAACATTTCATACCATCAGTATGTATGCAAACTATCTATTACTGAAAAAATGTATTAAGAAACACAATATACAATATATTAAAGATGTTCCCACATACCTAGTTCATGTACCTGGAATGCCAACAAATTGTTGCGATAATAATTATGTAGTAATTCAAGAACAAATTGCTGAAGAACTTACACAGTTAAGTTCGGCACAAGAACGATTTAAAGATATTCCAGATCAAGCATTCAAAGAATTATATGAGTTACGGTTCATAGGATTATGGGATATTGCAAGCAACTTACTTATTAATGGTCAAAATCAATTTGTAATCTTGGATTTAGAGCAACGAAATGATAATAATCCTGATAATTTTTTTTTAGAAGATAATCATATATATACCAATTGCGTAGCATGTTTTATCGAATCACTTACCAAATTATTTATCAATATATGCAAGCACTATCCAAGTAAAGAAAACTATAAAAAACTACAATTATGGAAGAACTTAATGGCAAAGGACACCATCTTGAATCAGCAAAATAATACTTATTTTGCTGATAGTATATATAATAGTTTTAAACAAGCTCTACATGCAGTTGAGCTTACCTTACAAGAAAGGTAAATCATGACGAAGAGAAACATATTTTTAGGATTGATAGTTACTGCGTCTTATATACACGCTATGGAAAAACAAAATCTATCGGTTACATTTCCTGAAGAATTTCCAAAAGAAACAAAAACTGAAGTTGCACGACGAGGGTTAGAATCTTTATTGAATGATTTTTGCAAAAATTTAAAACAAAAACAAGATGAGTTGAAATCATTTAACCAAATTATTAATCAAGCATTGGCATTTATACAAGCAGGAGCTAACCCAGATCTTCAACTGGCATGTCCTTCACGAGCAGGGTATAATGCTAAGCTCGAAATTCCTTACACAGAAAGCCCCTGTTTACGTAACACATTATTAATACTCGCCACGGCATATAATAAACTTGAGACAGTAAAAAAATTATTGCAGTTAGGCGCTAACCCAAATATACAGAATGCATGTGGTGATAGTGCTCTACATATCGTAGCTAAACAAGCAGCAAATTCATTAGGAGGTGATGGATGGAGTGCTAATATACCTGACATAGCCAATTTACTCGTAAGCTCTGGGGCAGATAAATCTCTCAAAAATAATGAAAGCAAAACCGCCTATGATATTATAGTAGATGTATTTCCTTTTGGGGGTGTAACTCATAGAGTACCTAATGCAAGCTTCATTAATCATATGTATTACTCTCTTACTACATTACTACAACCAAAATAATTTTTATTAATATCGGTTAGGTCTGCTTTATTGCAGACCTTTCTTGCCAATGAGTTGGAGATTATTAAAAAAGTATTTGATGCAATTTAAAATATCGAGAGTAAAGAACTAATTTCAACATAAAAAAAGCCCCACGAACGTGAGGCTTAATTTTCGAGTTAATGATAACAATAAATTATAAGATTCCAGCTTTTGTTAATTCTTCAACTATATCTGGGTGATCCTTCAGTAACTCTCTAATAATTAAGGGCTTATGCATCAGCATTTGTACTGCGGTTATTTTTGCCATGTGTGCAGGCATTCCTTCTTTACAATATTCATTATAATCATATAATATTGTTTCAACTACAACACCAACACCTAAACCCCTAATCTCCTTACCTGCTAACTGTTGTACTATTGTAGTTTTTTCCATAAGATGATCACACCCTATGCTACTTAAACGGTCTCGCAAAACTTCTGCTTTTGGCATAGTAATTGTCTGATCCATTGCTGCGCTTAAAACCGGAACACTAATCAGTAATGTAAGTAATTTCAAATGCATATGATGACTCCTTGCTGGTTAAATATTAAATATTTTTATAGATTAAGCCTTATGCGCAAAAAGTAAACCAAAAAACCCTTTAATTTTATGAATTATTTATGACTTCTTAAGTAGAAGAAAAATCGGATCATCTAAAGTGCATCAGTTTATTGGTTACCTGAACATCCTGTTCAAAATATTGATGAAATTCATGAGGTAGCTCTTGATAAGCATACTTGCCAGTTACAAAACTAAAATCCAATCCACAATACGTATTCCAAATAAGAACAATTTCTGAAGTTAAAAGACCATTTGCTATATCATCTATACATGCGTTTATTGGCTTTGCACTATAGGTACCTTCTAAAGAAATTTCCTCAAGTTCTTTAAATAGCTTTATGACAAATGCACTTTCTTGCGTCCAAGTCCCATAATTGGTACCGCAAAATTTGGTGTTAATAATCAGTTGCTCAGCAGGAAAATTAACTAACGGAATCGTACTATCCACCATATGCAACAACCTATTCGTTTCAACAAACAACTCTTGTGTTCTTTGTTGGAGTGTTCCCGGCTCAGCTTCTGGCTCTACTGCTACGGCAATTATTTTTGTTCTAGAATTATGTAATGCAAGTCCTAATAATAACCCTGCGGTAGTCGCACAACTGCCAATTGGTAGATATATCACATCCGGCTCAGGCATAACGTCTTGTACAATTTGTTCATACAACTCACATGCAGCATTTACAAATCCCAAGGTACCTATAGTGTTTGATCCACCGGTGGGTATACGGTATGCATATGGATTACGTTCTACTATATCTGCACATGCTCTGTCCCTACTTTGATTATCCGGAAACAGACACAACTGCGCATGTAATTCAAAATCTAGTATCAAATTTTGACGCACCACATCTGAATTTGGCTGATGCTTGAGCATCAATATGGTGTCCATACCAAGTTCATGTGCATATGTTGCCGTAGCCAATGCATGGTTAGATCCAACACAGCCATATGTAATAATAGTACGTGCTTGTTTTTGTTTAGCATCTGCTAATAACCATTCCAATTTACGTGGCTTATTACCGCCATATAATCGATGGCCGTTTTTTGTTCTACCCGTCAGATCATCTCTTTTTATATAACAATCAGAATATCCGATTCTTAATCCAAAATTACTAAGTTTGGTCACAGGTGTTGGTAAATCACATAATGAAATATAGGAAACACGTGATGCTAAAACAGGAAACTTTCTAAATAATGCACATGGTGTTATATATAACATATTCCACAATACACTCATAAAAATAAGTCTTTTTAACATGTTCAACTTTCTGCAACTAACTTCATTAAAAAATTAATTTATTACGCAAACTCAAACCCAAGGATATCTTTTGCCTGCGCATATTTCTCATTCAATTCCTGTTCATCACGTGCACCCAGATGTATCAACCCATACCGAAAACTTTTACCATCCTGAAATGCCTCAGATAACTTTTTACCTTCAGCACCATACGCCTCAACTCTGACATCAGGAAATAATATGTACAATTTTTCGATATCTGCGGGTGTTGGCATACGCCTAATATATCTATCTTCAAAAATACGCAACACCAAACTTGCAGCAATAGCATATTTCCCTTTTTGTACCGTTGGCTCTGGTTTTTTGCCTATTGCTACATCAAGTGCATAGGTATAACTATTAGTCCCATCAACCTTTTCATATAAATCAGCAAATTGAGCAGCCATACGCGTGTTTACTTCAATAATATGAATGGCATTAGTCATTGGATTATACATCATTTCAACATTAAAAAAGCTGTTATTAAATTGTACGCCATGCATTAATCTACACACAATATCATACATACGCTTTTGTACATGATCAGGCAACCTAGATGGATATACAAATCGCTCAAAAGAAATGGTACCTGGAAACATAATTGAATCAACAATACCTACTAACCCCACATGATTATCAACTACATATCCTTCCAACGTTACTTGATGCCCGGATAATAATCCTTCTGCCAATAAATAATCTGATTTCAAATCACATGCCGCATACTTATGCAAAGACCAATCAAGCGTATGTAAAAAATTGGATGGAACACGACTAGTGTGTACAAAATGCTTTATATCATGCACGTTATATGCCGTATCGGCAAAAAGAGAAAAAAATGATTTAACCGGTTTTACAAAGACTGGAAACACTATATCACATGAATTTACCTTAAACCGTTGCGGATCAAGTAATGTATAATATGGCGTAGCTTCCGGCACATATTGTTGTTGTAAACACCGCGAATAATACTTATGTTGCAATTGCGTAATAATAGCTGGGTGCACACCTGGTACACCAAATTCATATGCTGCAATATTAGACAATATACTGCCTGGATAATCATCAGAACTCATGATGCCAGATACGTTCTCATGCTCAGCTACATTAAGTATGTCACTCACCGTATGAAAAGGATCACTACACACATCAAATGCATCTTGTATACCATTATGAGCTATCCTATTTACAAACTGATCTGTTTCATGGAAAACAATGTCATAATCTCCGCGCACATGCACAAACCCTAATTCTCTTTTATCACGCTCATATGGGCAAACAACGAGTATCTTTTTTTTCATTGCTTTTCCTTTACAAGAAAAAACGCTCACTGCATGTGAGCGTAATACAAGTGGAAAGGCAAATAAAATAGTTTTTCTACTCAACTGTCACAGACTTAGCCAAATTCCGCGGCTTATCAATTGGTCGGTCAAGTTCTTTGGCAATAGCATAGACCAAATATTGCATCACACCAGTCATGGCTAAAGGACTAAGCAATGGCTTTACCCGTGGTAAAATAAATACCACATCTACTAAGTCACACAACTCTTCTTGACCTTCAAATGCAAAGGCTATAATGTGGCCGCCGCGCGCTTTTGCTTCTTGCGTATTAGATAACAATTTTTGATAAATGAGTGGATCTTGATGAGAAAAAACAAAGATTGGTGTTTCTGCATCAACTAAAGCCAATGGCCCGTGCTTAAGCTCTCCGGCCGGGTAACATTGAGAAAAAATATACGCCACTTCTTTGAGCTTTAGAGCTGCTTCCATAGCAAATGGGTAGCTCATATGACGCCCTAAGAAAATAGCTTTTTTATAGCGTGCATAGTTAGGTGCCAATGTTTGTGCAATTTCAACTTTGTAATTTTCCAGCGTGTTTTCCAGGACTTCTGCCGCTACAAGCACATCACTTTCAGCATGCGCCATATCTACATCAGAAATAATACCTTTTGCATGCGCAATACGATGCGCCAACCAATACAAAGTGGCCAATTGCGTAGAGAACGCTTTGGTTGAAGCTACTGCAACCTCTCTACCTGCTTGTGTTAACAAAAAGCCATCTGCTTCACGCACCATGGTACTTGATGCGACATTTGTTAATGCCAAGGTAGGAATATTCATAGAACTAACCAAACGCATTGCCTCAAGCGTATCTGCAGTTTCTCCCGATTGCGAGACAGCAATATATACACTATTTTGTTCAGGGAAAAATGATTTATACCGAAATTCAGATGCAAGATGTACCGCTGTTGGCACCATGCATATTTGCTCAAAATAAAATTGCGCAATACGTGCTGCATGCCATGAGGTGCCACATGCTACAAGATTAATTTTATCTAAATTACGCACATAGTCTTGAGATAACCCAATGTAATCATCCCAAATTTTTTCACCCAAGTTGCACAAAAAATCTATCGTCGCATGTATAGCACCTTTTTGCTCATAAATTTCTTTGAGCATGTAGTGTTCATGTCCCGTATTTTCATGCGCGTCCCAAGCAAGATCAACGCTCTGCACCTGTGGTTGTAGTGGGCTACCCTTAAAATCATATAATTCAATCATATCTTTTTGTAGCACTGCAAAACTACTATCAGGTACATAAAGCACTTTGTCTGTTTTGCCTGCAAAAGCTAATGCATCTGATGCTACAAACATTTCACCATCACCAATACCAATACACAATGGTGAACGTTTACGTACAAGAATCATCTGATCAGGTTTGTCTTCCATAATACAAATAAATGCATAAGCACCTTCTAACTTATTGACTAAGTCAATCAGTGCAGGCTTAAATGTTTTATGTGCAAGTAACAGGACTTCAAAAAGACGAGCTATAATTTCTGTATCAGTATCTGAGTCAAAACTATGCCCAGCATCTTCCAGCTGGGCTTTAAGTTCATGATAATTTTCGATAATACCGTTATGTACTATCGCCATCTTTTTTTGTGAATCGAACTGCGGGTGTGCGTTGCGATAGGTCGACGCACCGTGCGTTGACCAACGCGTATGGCCTATGCTGACATAACCATCAATAGGAAGTGTATCAAATTGTTTAGTAAGGTTTTCAAGCCGGCCTTCACTTTTCGCATACAATAAGCGATGATCATCGGGACTTAGACAAGCAAAACCTGCAGAGTCATACCCACGATATTCTAACCTGCTCAATCCTTCCAACACAAAAGACCTACTCCGGTTCTTCCCGACATAGCCAACAACGCTACACATCGGTTCATCCTTTTTATTTTGAACAAAAATAAGTAATAGATTAGCGTTTCACGAATTGGAACTTACGACGGGCACCACGTTGACCGTATTTTTTACGTTCTTTTACACGTGCATCTACCGTCAAAAAGCCATATTGGCGTAGTGCTGATCTAATGCCTTCGTCTATGGCTACCATAGCTCGAGCAATACCCAACTTGACCGCGTCAGCTTGGCCTTGTTTGCCACCGCCAACAACATTAACGGCAACATCATAATTATCACCAACAGAAACTGCTTTTAGAGGAGATTTTGCTATGCTTCGGGTCATATCAGTATCAAAATATTTAGTATATTCAACACCATTCACAGACATGTTGCCTGTCCCACGACGAAGCCATACACGAGCGACCGATTTTTTACGACGCCCTACCCCATGAGATAGTGGAGCATTTTTTGGAGCTTTCTCTGCTTTTTTAGCTACTTTTTGAGCTGATACAGCTGCTGGTTTAGCCGCTGATTTCTTTTTTTCTGCCATGCGTTTTTTAGAACCTCTTTATGCCGGAGTTTTATACTTTATAAAGGTATTAATTATTATGCCCATAATAAGGAAAATGTCAATTAAGGGCTTAGATATGGCATAACTGATAAATAAGCACCCTTTTGCTTGTAAAACAACTCCTCATTTAGCTACACTCATATTGACTATCTGTAAATCTAAAAAGGGGGATTTCTATGAAAAAAAGCAGTATAGCAGTATTATTGGTTAGCTTTGGAGCTATAAGCATTACCGGTATGAGCTCACAAGACATACAATTGACCATAGCACAGGCTCAACCAACAGCTCTAGCAAAAGACCGGCTGTTCCAAGATCGAATTCCAGCTGCAACTTTTGAAAAATGGCATAAAGCAGTAGCTGCTGTCGAAAAATACACTGAAACAAACGGCAAGGGTGACTCAATCCTCATGAAAGCAATGGATAAGGTTAAACAAGCCAACGATAAACTGATTAATACCCTTAAGATAACTTACAACACTTCATTCTCAAAACCAGGCGTATCCGGATCAGATAAAAATAGGATCGAGCTTACCATGGACTTTAAAGATATCGAAACAAACATGAAAAAAGTCCAGAAAGACCTGGAAAGCGAACGATTCTTTTATACCGGAAAACAAAAATCTCAAGCACTTATTTTAGCACTTGCACAAGCAATTGAAGCGGTAGCAACTAAAGCCATGAAAGATATAGAAAAAGAAATAAGAGCTCGCCGATAGACACTAGAAAACGAGTGTGTAATGACTATGATTACTCACTCGTTTTTTCTTCAAATGTTTCTTGACATACTAAGCAACGCGCTGCGTTCGGATATGATTTAAGTCGCTTGGGTGAAATTTCTTCACCACAGTCTACACATAAACCATAGGTACCTTCTTCTATTTTTTTTAATGCTTGAATAATTCTATTGTATTCTTCCAACTCAGTATCTTGAAAAGAAGATTTTAATGATTCCATAGTAGAAGAAAGTGCTTTATCACCAGGATCTTGCACTTGATCATCGGTAACTTTTTCTTTAGCCATGCGCGTGAGTTTTTCTTCTAACTCTTGTTTGCGCGCAGTAAGTTCTTGTCTTATTGCTTCAAGATTTCTCTCCACCATGCTTCCTTTTCTGTTGAAAAAATTTCTTCAATAATACTTCCGATTTTTCTGACTCAACCCCCTCAATAATGGCGAGCAAGTCTCTATTGTATACCGAAAGTTCAGCTGCATTGTCAAGACGATATCCAAACAAAGGAGAAGATGCACCATATACTACACCATTAATTCTACTCAATCTGATTAATCCCATACACATAGCACATGGCTCTAACGTAACATATAACCAACAACCTTCCAGACGCCAATCGCCTATCGTATTACCAGCATGGGTAATTGCAATACACTCCGCATGCGCACATTGAGAATGCTTTTGTTCAACTTGATTATATCCACGACCAATAATTTCACCATGCGCATTCACTACCACTGCACCAATCGGCACTTCGTTTTCTTTTTGTGCACTGCATGCTTCTTGCAATGCTTCTTGCATAAAAACAATATCTTTTTCTTTGCCAAAAACACTTGCATTCATAATGCCTCACTTGATTTACTATAACAATGGTAAACAACTAGAAAAAAATGAATATTTGATTATACTAATTGTAACACTATTCTTAACATTATCATTTTCAGTATAGTGCCTCTATAAACTGTGTAAAAAAAGATAAAAATTTGGCAGGAGATGCCTATGGCAAAAGATCCAAAAGATCCTAAAGATCACAATAGTCCAAAAGAATATACAGCAAGTATGATTCGAGTTATGGAAGGACTCGAAGCCGTACGCAAACGTCCTGCTATGTACATTGGATCAACCAGCGTACATGGTTTACACCATCTCGTATATGAAGTTGTTGATAACTCAGTGGACGAAGCTCTTGCTGGTCATTGCAATACTATTCATGTAACGTTGAACACTGACGGCTCATGTACCGTTGAAGATAATGGGCGTGGTATTCCAACCGGTATTCATCCTACAGAAGGCATATCGGCTGCTGAGGTAGTACTTACCAAGTTACATGCCGGTGGTAAATTCGAAAAAGAAGCATACAAATTTTCTGGTGGTTTACATGGCGTTGGTGTGTCTGTTGTAAACGCGCTTTCTGAATGGCTCAAAATTACCATTTTTCAAGATGGTAAAATTCATTTTCAAGAATATAAACGAGGCAAACCAGTAGCGCCATTGCATGTGATTGGTGAAACAAAAAAGCGTGGTACCGTTGTACAATTTTTACCCGATCCACAAATCTTTACTGAAACTACTGACTTCAGTTTTGAAACATTGTCCGCACGCTTGCGTGAATTAGCATTTCTTAATAAAGGACTGCGTATCACACTTGAGGATAAGCGCGAAAACAAAAAACACGAATTCTTTTTTGAAGGTGGCATTGTTTCATTCGTTGAACATATCAATAAAAAGAAAATTCCACTTTTCCCTGAAGTTATTACCTTTGAACAAAGCGATGATAATTACGTACTTGAAGTCGCTATGCAGTACAATGATGGGTATGGAGAACAACTATTTTCTTTCGTAAACAACATTAATACGGCAGAAGGTGGTACGCATGTTTCTGGCTTTAAATCCGCACTCACCAAAGTTTGCAACAAGAAAGCACAAGAATTAGGCATCATTAAAGGTGGTGATGGTTTTTCAAGTGATGATGTACGTGAAGGCTTGGTAGCAGTTCTCAACATCAAGGTACCAGAACCGCAATTTGAAGGCCAAACAAAAACTAAATTAGGTAATAGCGAAGTAAAAGGTATTGTTGATTCATGGACCTTTGCATATCTTGATACTTACTTTGAAGAAAACCCTTCAATCATGCGTAAGATTCTGCAAAAGGCAGAACTTGCGAAACGTGCTCGAGATGCTGCAAAAAAAGCCCGCGAATTAACACGCCGCAAAAGTGTTTTGGAATCAGCTATTTTGCCGGGTAAACTCGCAGATTGTACCATTGAAGATCCATCACAAACAGAACTGTTCATTGTAGAGGGTGATTCTGCGGGAGGTTCTGCAAAACAAGGTCGTGATCGTCTGAACCAAGCAATTTTACCGCTTAGAGGTAAAATCTTAAACGCAGAAAAAGCTCGTTTAGATAAATTACTTTCTAATGAAGAGATCAAAGCATTAATATCTGCTATTGGTGCAGGTATTGGAGAAGAATTTGATGCAAACAAAGCGCGTTATCATAAAATAATTCTTATGACTGATGCTGACGTTGATGGATCACACATTCGCACGCTGCTTCTTACGTTCTTCTTTAGATATATGAAGCCTCTTATTGAACAAGGTTACTTGTATATTGCCAAACCACCATTATACAAGGCGAAAATTGGCAAAAAAGAAGAATACCTCAAAGATGAAAAATCATTTACTGAGTTTTTATATGATTGGGCACGCGAACAGACGGAGCTCTATGTTAAAGATCAGCTTATGGATGCCACCATTTACAATAAGCTTCTTAATGAATTGCTCGTATACGATGAGCAATTAATTAAACTTGGTGGAAAATTTAGACTCGCACAGGACCAATGCCATCAATTGGTTGCCGCAATGCGCGTATTCCCATGGCAAGCAAATGAAGGTGTAGATGCACTTATTGAAAACCTTAAAAAAGTATTCAAACAATATAGTATCTCACATGAAAAATCTCACATTCCTGCTGACATTGAAGATCCACACACAGAATACATTGAACAATATGGCGATATTGTGTTCAGACAATTAAGCAAAGAATGGACAGTGCCATTTGAGTTCTTCACCTCTTCAGAAATTCAAACTTTGCTTAATCAGCTCAACAAATTAAGTTTGGTAGAAGACCATACCTGGAAAATTCAGGCTCTTACCAAAGATCGGTCCGTATCAGGTAAAGGTGCGAGCAAATTTATGCAAGCAATAAGCGCTCTGAGCAAACCTTACATGAATATCCAACGCTATAAAGGTTTGGGTGAAATGAATCCTGAACAATTATGGGAAACATCGATGGATGCAAAAACACGTACCATGCTCAAGGTTACCATTGAAGATGCTCTCGAGGCAGATCACTGGTTCAATACACTCATGGGTGATGATGTACAAGGACGTAAAGAATACATTGAAACCTTTGGACACTTTGTACGTAACTTGGATATATAGTTTATGCAAAGACCTCAGTACAACACTGAGGTCTTTTTAATAATTAAATATTTATGAACAATTCATTACTTACATCTATTCATACATTCATTCAACAACATAATCTACTGCCTTCTGGCTCTCGTGTTGTGCTTGGCTTGTCTGGCGGTCCTGATTCCATATTTTTGTTATACATATTAGCCGATCTGCACAAGCAAGGAATCATTCAGTTAACCGCGGCTCACCTTGACCATGAATGGCGTGCTGATTCGTCAAAAGATGTTAAATTTTGCCAAATGGTAACGCATAAGCTAGGAATTCCATTTGTTAGTAAGAAAATTTCTGAGCTTTCTTCTGCAAAATGGGATGGGTCAAAAGAAGAATTTGGCCGCGTCATGCGTCGTCAATTTTTGGAATCAGTAGCACAAGAAATCCAAGCAGATCGCATTGCACTCGCTCATCATTTGCAAGATCAAGAAGAAACATTTTTTATTCGTTTAATTAGAGGCAGTAGTTTGACAGGACTTACTGCCATGCGCGCACAGCATGGCAACTATATCAGGCCATTATTAGAAGTTAATAAACAAGACATTATTGCCTATCTTGCTGAACACGACATATCATATTTGATTGATCCAAGTAATGAGTCACCTTTGTTCCTGCGCAACCGCATTCGTAATACGGTGATGCCGGCTCTGCGCGCATGCGACACTCGATTTGATCAAAATTTTTTGATTACACTCAATCGACTCAAAGATACGGAACACTTTCTTGAACAACTGACTGCAGAAACTTTTGCTCACATTACCAAAACTGATAACAATACTACTAGACTACACATTCCACAGCTACTTGCTTTGCACCCAGTCCTTGTATATCGCATACTTGTGTATTGGTTTGTACAATCACGAGTACCATTTGATCCAAGCCAAAAATTCTTTGATGAAATTTTACGCTTTCTCAGACAACCCGGCAGCAAAACACATGCCATTCACCAGCAATGGTCTCTTGTAAAAGAAAAAGAATGGGGTATGATCAAATAAAAGAGGAATAACTGTCTATGAAGCGTTTTATGACTTTTTATATGTGCTTATGTATAATGCCTAACATGGGTTATGCTATGCAACGTTCTCAAGATAAAATAACCAAAGCTGAACATTATGTTGATACTGCCTGTCAGCTCATTGATGACTTTGTTCAACAAGATAATATGAATCAATCCCCGCGTATCCAAATAGCTATACAAGTTGCACATGCAGCCATCAGTAAATGTCATGATGATGAAACAAAAACTAAGCTTACCCGTAAACTTACGCAAGCCCAACAAACATATGATTTAAATAAAAACATTCCTAAGCTGACCAAACGCAATTCTCAAGATAGTAAGGGCACGCGTAATAAGAGTTGTACTTTATTTTAAAAAAAAGGAATTATATTCATGAAGCTCATAAGAAGCATTGTTATACTATCATTCGCGACGTCTTCCATTATTGCCATGGAAAAAACACCGCGCCTTGAAAACATTTTGACCGAGGCAAATCAATTGCTCCACCAATTGCAAGAATTCCGCGATATAAAAAATATAAAACCCATTAACAAATTATTAACACAGGCTCAACCACTTATCGACCAAGAAAAAAACCCTACCTTTAAACAACTATACCAAGCAAAACTTAATTACATACAAGAATCTATTAATGCTTTTGAACTACATAGATCGTCCTCTCAAAAACTACAAATATCTGATGAAGGTTATGACGAAATACGTTCATCTCAAGAATTACCTGTACCTAATATGGATAATTCAGATATTGAACAAGCTACTATGGCCGTCATTTCGACTGTTGTCAAAGATAAAAAAACAAAAAAAGGATGCTGTATTTTATAATAATAAAAACAGGTTACAACTATGAAATATGTACTCTACTGCACTATTGTATTAGCTACATCAACAGTATTTGGTATGGAACACTCTATTTTTAACACTTTTAAAAAAATACATGCAAAGTTAGATATCTTGCATGCACAACAAACTTTTGATGCACATGAGATTTATGCTATAGAACTTACTATGGATAAAACAATTTATGCTATTCAAAAAATACAAGGTGAAAGCCGTAGAAATACATTAATAAACCAATACAATATCATTCAAGAAAAAATAGTGACCTATTATAAAAGAAATAATAAAAATTTGGTTAACTTTAAATAATAAATCGCCACAATTTATCTTGCCCAACAGAAATACCAATGCGTGGTGTTGCACAAATGGTGTCAGGTATAACCCCTGCGGTCACATATAGTTCACCTTTTTGCATTACATTCATATAGTTATGTTGTTTGGTAATATGGAGAGCTTGTGTTAACTTTCCGGGACCATTGGTGAGTATACGTATATCTTTTTGCTGACGGTAGTAGGACATTAACTCAATACCTTCAATTGGTTGGATTGCTCTAATTAACACAGCACCAGCAATCTGATTTTCTGCTCGTGCAACAATATTAAAGCAAAAATGATTCCCATAAATAAAGTAGACATATGCATACCCTACTGGGCCAAACATAGGCGCATTACGCTGTGTTTTACCACGGTAAGCATGACTTGCCGGATCGTCAGAAAATCCATATGCTTCTGTTTCAGTGATGATGCCTGAAAGGTTGATACCATTAATTGTACGAATTATTTTTTTACCTACTAAATCTTTGGCAACCTCAACCGTGTCACGCTGATAAAATAAAGGATCAAGAATCACATTATACCCCATTTATAAGTAAACATCTGACATTTATTATAGCAAAAAATAGGGCAATCATTTCGTTTTTTAGTATAAATACGCTATTCTAAGAAAAAAAGTCCGTGTCGCATAAAGGGAGAGCATGGAAGTCAGACGTCACCAAAACAATACGCTTGCAGCATTATTGCTCATATCAATTCTCTTGCATCTTATGCTCGTTATACCTTTTATCACTATTGATTTTGATATCTTACCTGAATCTCCCCTACTTGAAAAACTTAAAGAAATACATCAAGAAATTAATCCGCCCATGCATGAACGTGAAGAATGGGCTGCACTAGCGCCTCATCAAGGCGCTCCGGTTATTATGGTTGATACAGATGAGTTCAGCAATCAACAAATTACACAAACCGAATCACAAGATGATACCACACAGGGTGATAATACACCCGATCAATCTGTACAAGCCATGCTTAAAGACTTACCCGAATTAGAACAAGCTGATGTCCAGAAAACAGAACTCGTAGAACAGAACAAAGAGTCAGATAAATTAGCCTCTGTACAAAAGCCGCTTCCATCCTCACCAAAAAAACCTGAAAAAACTCAAACGACCAATACCACGGTCAAAAAACCATCTCTTACTCTTGCTAAAATTGCACAAGGATTTGCAAAGCACATGGAACAAGAAGGCGATCTTTCTATTGCTATGGCAGGCAGAAGTAATGCAAAAGCAACAGAGTCTCAGCTGCGTGTTGGTCGATTCTTACAAAAAATACTAGCATGCGTACAAACAAGTTGGCGTACGCAAATAAGTAAATATCCTCTCAGTCACCCTATAAAAATTGATATTCACTTTAACATGGTAGTTAATAAAGATGGTACCTTGAATAATATTATTCTCACGCGATCAAGTGGAAGTCCATCACTTGACGTATACGTTGCCAATATTATCAGAGATGCAAGCAGTTCATTTCCACCTATTCCCGATTATTTGAACTGGAATATTTGTACTATCAGATGCGATTGGGATGATTTACCACTTCCCGACACACCAATTCAGTTTGTGGTGTCACATTAAGTCCTGCTCACCATAAAAATCTTCACGATATACGTGTAATTGTGCTACGGTAATAGTAAGTAAAAAAGTGAGACCCATAGACTTGGGATATGTAGATGAAACGGGTAACCAGTATCATGTTAAGCACAGTACTATGCACCATGCTGCCTTTAGTTGGCAACTCAAATGATTTCACTATTTCTATTGAACCGTCTTGGGAAAATCTTGAACATAATCATGAAAAAAATATGCAATTTGGCGGTAAATGGATGCTCGCTGGTACCATAACCTTTAAAAAGAAAAAGGCCGATGAAGCAGTACACTTGCACAAATTAGAATTACACTGGCATGGGGCTTCAATTGATGCGTTGATAGCATCTTTGTATAAAAAAAACTTTGATCCAACAAAAAAAGAATTTTTACCTATTCAGGATTACTTAGTATGCGATGGTACCTGGAATAAAACAAAACAAACTTTATTACTCAATTTCGAGAACAAACATACACTGGGGCCCATTGAAACGTTTTATTTGGTACTCACCGTCCCAGAAACTATAGAACATGCCCTCAAAGGCGGCTTCTTTTCACTTGAATCCAATTGTTTACCCGATCCATTCAAGAAATGCATGCAAGGTAATACATTGGCTCTCGCACTTAACATGTTGAAATAAACCTAGCATCACTAGACACTCTCATTCTTTTGTTTTATAACTTGGTGGTATCATCAAAAAAGGGATGTCATGGCAAAAATTGTCATCATTGGTGCAGGGCTTACCGGATTATCTGCCGCCTATCACTTAGAAAAAAAAGGTTTTTCTGATTACTTACTCTTTGAAAAAGAATCAACCATTGGTGGCCTGTGTCGATCTGTGCAACAAGATGGCTTTACATTTGATTTTACCGGACATTTATTGCACACAAGCGACCCATACTTCAGAGCACTACTAGAAGACATCGTTGGATTAGAAAATTTTAATATTATACAACGCCGTTCATTTGTTTATTCACAAGATGTATATACACGCTATCCCTACCAAATTAACTTATATGGCCTGCCAACACAAACCATTGCAAACTGCATAGAAGGATTTGTGCAACGCAGTACACATATTAAACAACCAAAAACATTTCGCGATTGGGTACTCAAAAACTTTGGTGCCGGGTTTGGCAAACATTTCTTTTTCCCCTACCAACGTAAAATTTTTGCCTATGATATTAACAAGTTATCTGCCAGCTGGACTGGACGTTTTGTGCCAAGTACTTCACTGACACAAATTATTAATGGCGCATTATATGATAACACTGAATCCATTGGCTATAATGCCAATTTTTTATATCCCAAACATGGCGGCATATTTGCTTGGGTTGAAAAATTCGCCCAACGTATTAAAAAACCAATACACACCAATTTTTGCGTACAAACAATTAATTTACAGCATAAAACGATCACCTTTACCAACGGCCATGTTGAACCATTTGAGCAATTGATCACCACAATGCCACTTGATAATTTGCTAAATCACCTAGAGGATAAGCCAACTACCGCTTTCAAACGGGCACGGCCATATCTATTATGTAACTCGGTCGTAAACTTTAACCTTGGTATTAAAAATAAAAATGTTTCAGACAAACATTGGATATACTTCCCTCAAAGAAATTACCCTTTTTATCGTCTTGGATTCCCACATAATTTTGCTGATTCAATGGCCCCTGCAGGATGTAGCTCATTGTATGGTGAGTTTGCCCACGTAAACAAGCCTGCATCATGGGTGAAAAAAACCTTACAAGATGCATTGCACAAAACCAAACATGTTCTTAATATCAATGAACAAGATATTGCGACTGAATGTATCATTCACATTCCACATGCATATGTTATTTATGATTTTTGGCGTGAAAAGAATCTCAGCACATTATTACACCGCCTGCAAGAACAACATGTCTACTCAGTCGGGCGCTATGGCGAATGGAAATATGCCAGCATGCAAGAAGCAATACTCGATGGCAAAAAAATTGCTGATACGCTCACCATTATTCCTGCACGCAGATACCACACGCCATCAAAAATTAACCAACAAAAAAGGAATATCTCGCATGAATCACCGCATCCAACCAGCACTCATCCTGAGCGCACTTAGTTTTACTATGCACACCCACGGAGAAATACCTATGAAGCATCTACAAAAATTTTATGCACATAAACATGTTCTGGTAACCGGGGGCTGTGGCTTTATTGGGTCACACATTGCGCAAATACTCGTCAATATTGGTGCACAGGTCACGATCCTTGACGATCTTTCAAGTGGGACATTGGAAAACATTGCCGATTTTAAAGACCAAGTTACTTTTATTCATGATAGCATTACCAACTTTGATGCATGCTTACAAGCCACTAAAAATCAGGAAATCGTATTTCATGAAGCTGCATTCATTTCGGTGCCCGAATCAGTTGCAAACCCTACGCGCTGCCATGAAGTAAACGTACATGGCATGTTTAATATGCTTGAAGCTGCACGGCATAATAAAGTAAAAACATTTGTCTACGCATCATCTGCTGCGGTCTATGGTCAACGAGAAGGAATCTGCAAAGAAGATATGCAACCATCCCCTACTTCACCGTACGGATTTTCAAAGTTAATGAACGAGATATATGCACAGCAATATAGTACGGTCTATAGGATGACCACCATTGGGCTACGCTATTTTAATGTCTACGGGCCACGACAAAACCCCAACGGTGCATACGCTGCTGTAGTTGCAAAATTTACACACCAGATGCAAAATAACTTGCCCATAACTATTTTTGGTGATGGACAACAGACACGTGATTTTATCTCGGTTGAACAAGTTGTAGAAGCAAACTTAACACTTGCAACACTTGACCCTGCTCTAACCAATAAACAAGTTTTTAATATTGCCACAGGAAAAAGTATTTCTTTACTTGAACTTATAGATCAACTTAAAGTTAAATTTCCTGGATACCATCAAGAAATACAATTTGTTCCAGCACGTAGTGGTGATATAAAGCATTCAAGTGCTGATTGTAGTAAGTATCAAAGGGCGAGTTTGCAAGTGATCAAACAAAATCTTGGTTATGAACAACAATCTGATTAAAGTGTACATTTTTATATTTGTAAGTTTGCGCTACCCGCGCGGGGCAAACTAATTTGATTTTTGCATTGCATGTGGCTATCTAACTTTGATTTTATTTTTTGTTTTTTTGAAAATTTGCCCTGTCCGGGCCGGACCAGATCTTTTGCTTGTACAAAAGATCTGGACTAAAATATCCGTCTACGCTTATCCGGGCCTTCCGGCTCGGCAAGCTACGAACGGACAGGCACCAACTTCTCCTCCGCTCACACTGAGCTTGTCGAAGTGCAACATGCTGTTGGATTGCCTAATTCTCACATAATTCTGCTGACTCATCCGCTAGCGCGGCTTCGTATCAAGGTGCTCGAATAGAAGACTTTTTATTTTATAAAATAAAAATCCGGTAGCGCATCGGTAGACCTCGGCCGACAAGGCCAGAGGGTCGTGTCCTATGCGCGGTAGAAGGATCAAACAGGCTGTTTGTGTCTTTTAGTCAAGGTATTTTGGACAAGCAAAATACCTTGCTCCGCGCGAGCAGCGCAAACTTATAAATTAAAAAAATAGAATCACAAAGGAAAATACGATACGAAATAATTTAATAAATCAAATTAGTTTGCTCAGTGCGAGAAGCACACCACTACTTCCCTAAATTCTTAGCATTCGGTATTTTCTGCAATACCTCATTAAATGAGCCTTGTCCCTTTTTGAGTATATTAATCGCTTTTTGTACTTCTGCTTTTACCTGTGGACTATATACACCAATAACTTCATTATTAATGCGCTGCAACAAGGCAATTAATCCATCAAGATCATCACTAATTGTTTTACCCGCACTACCAAGTAACTCATATCGTTTATTTTGGTCAGTTGTAACAAATTGACTTTTGAGTGGCGCAAAAGCTCGCACTGTCTCTTGCCAATTCGTTTGTAACTCAACTACCTGATCTTTTAATGAAGGTATGGTTTTAGCAGCCAGTTGCCAACTTGCACCCGGACTTGGAACTTGAGCTTGCATTAGTGAAGCCACAAGGGATACGGCACATATAGCCATGCATTTTTTCATACAAGTTCTCCCTACTTTCAATTTTAACCTAATCTGGCATCACCACCCTTCTCATTGAGATAGTAGCAATTTAACCCTTTTAAAATCAATACTTTTTAATAAAATATATAATATAATAGATTAAGTTTTTATTAGATATGCCAAGGTAGGTATAAAAAGGCTGCCCTACTGACAAATGTATGTTATAATGATAGGCAAAATAAATATAAATAAGCCTAAAAATACCTAAAAATACTATGATGAATAAAAAAGATTACTATGACGTTTTAGGTGTCCCGCGCACCGCTTCAGCAGATGAGATCAAATCTGCATACCGTAAACTTGCCCTCAAGTACCACCCTGACCGTAACCCAGATAATAAAGAAGCTGAGGAAAAGTTCAAAGAGGCAGCTACTGCCTACGAAACCCTATCTGATGATAAAAAACGCCGCACCTATGACCAATTTGGTCACGATGCTGCACAAGGCATGGGTAGTGGTGGTTACCATGGTGGTGGCTTTGGCGGTATGAATATGGAAGATATTTTCGAGGCATTTGGCGATATCTTTGGCAGCCAACAACGCAAGCGCCGCGCACATGGACCGCAAGCAATCCGTGGCCATGATCTTACTAAAGAAATATCAATCTCCCTCAAAGATGCATTCTTAGGTGTTAAAAAAGAAATTAGCTATTATCACTTCTTCAATTGCCAAACATGTGATGGCAAAGGTGCTAAACCAGGTACGACTACGCAAAGCTGCACCACCTGCAAAGGTATGGGGCAAATTCAATATCAGCAAGGTTTTTTCATGTATGCCCAAGCATGCAGTTCCTGTGCCGGCCAAGGGTACATAATCGCTTCCCCATGCAGCTCATGTAGCGGACAATCGCGTATACAACAATATGATAAGTTTACGGTAACCATTCCGGCAGGTATTTATGATAACGCTGAGTTACGTATCACCGGCAAAGGTGATGCCGGGGTATATGGAGGTCAACCTGGTGACTTATTCTTAAAAATCAAAATACAACCAGACGCAAAATTTACCCGCGCAGACGACGATTTGGTTTGCAGAATAATGTTGACCTACCCACAACTCGTTCTTGGCTGCCAGGTTGAAATTGAAAGCATTGACGGTACAAAAGAAACTATCAAGATCCCCAAAGGGTGCCCGGTCGGTGAACGCATTGTAATCCCCGGTAAAGGATTCCAAAAGCTCCGCAGCAAAGTACGCGGCAACTTGGTAGTAATTACTGAATGCCAAGTACCAAAGAAATTATCTAAAGAAGCAAAAGATGCTTTGAATAAGTATTCAGAAATAATTGGTACCGAAACTGAATCATCCGGAGGATTTATCTCCGGATTGTTCAAAAAGTTTTTAGGATAAAAAAAGGCCCCGTATTTTTTGGGGCCTTTTTTTTATAATTAATCTTCTTGAATTATTATCTATATCCCAATACCACGTTTTTTAATAACCTTTTGCGACAATGCAATCCGTTGTTTGTTATCAATACCAATTTTATGTAATAGGTGATAAAAAAAATCACGATCAGGCCCTTTGACCACTGCTTGCTCATGTGCTTCGGCAAGCACGACTGGATAACCACGACCTTTGGTGCATTGATCAATTATAACTTGAGCAATTACATTAACTAATTGCTGATCATGCGCAATCCATGCTGGCACTTCTACACGACCAATTTCATTACCTACATGTAGATAGAAAAAATATGGTTTTAATGGTTCTGGATAATATTGATTAATATGCGCATGATTCTGGAACACAATCGTACGCTCAAATGGCCGCAGAAAAAATGATGCAACGGTGGCATCAACAATGCCATCCAACACATCAGTTTTATCTGCATGCGCTGCATCAAAATTACACAGCGCAAGACGCAATAAATTCACTAATTCTCTACTTCTTGGCAAGCTCACATACCCTGCAGTGGGCATCTGTTCTTCGTACAAACCATGGAGCGTTGCCAGATATTTGTGCAAAAACAATGTACGCAAAGTATCATCTTTTGCTTCCAGATGCCAAAATATCAACGAACCATCAAATAACAATACACGTGGCACTTCATCCGTGCATAATTTATTGAGTTGCACACTCAATGCAAACCCGGCATCAAGCTCCATTTCTTGGCGCCTACAATTGACCAAATCATGTGGCATGATTTCATACAATTCTTTTTCATGCCCAGTAAATACTTGAGGCACAGAATCAAATTGTACCGCTTTATTGGGACACCCATAATGCAGCATTACTGAACCAATATTAATTAAAAAACAACCAAGGCCTTGATGTCGATCGGGATAAATTTGTGATCCGTCCACTGATAGTACATGATAATTGGATATAGAAGGAGCAACTGCTATTGCATCGCTCAAGTTGCCTTGCCAAGTAGGCAAAGGCCATGGTGCATGAGATGCCTTAACTTTATAAATAAATGTAGCGTCTGTAGAGATTTTGTGCCAGAGTTCACGCGCTAACGTATGTGCCTGTGTAGTATCGATAAAAAGCTGATTAGTTACCCCTTCAAGGGCTTGCATGAGCTTTGCGCGATTGAGCATGTATTACCTTTTGTATAGTTAGCAAGTCCTGTATGTAAAGCCTCTAATGGCAATAACGCACATCTGATTCGAGTTGGGCCAAGTTCCATGCCAATCATAGCAAGCACAAAATCTTTATCAAGCGCCGCTAATTCTTCAATAGATTTGTTCAAAGCTGCTTCCGTCAGCATTGAGGCAGTCGCTTGCGTAATAACACAACCATGCCCATCAAAAACTAAACGGGTTACTTGATTATTGGTAATACATCCTTGCATAATAATTTCATCCCCACAGGATGGGTTGATTTGACCAGAACTAAAGTCTGGATTGTCCAAAGTACCCTTATTACGCGGATTACGATAATGATCCATTAATGTGTGTTGATATAGATTCATAGTAAATCACCTCCTCAATCGCTTAATTAACCCCTCTTTTCCCTTTAGTATAACCAGTTTGGTCACAATTGACCAGTTGCGTTATTTTCACCCTTTGATACCCTGATTATAGGTATAAATACCTAAATATTTCAGAAAAAATGAGAGGTAAATTAGATATGCAATACTTACGCAAATTTCCACCCTACATACTTACCGGATTATTATTTGTAGCATCTGCTTTACAGGGTGCTAACGTTATATTTGACCTTGGCGGCGTATTGATTGATACCAATAAATCTGCCGTTACTCGCCAACTTGGTCTTGGTAATATCTTGACCTATTTTTTTTCTACGGGCAAAGCATCAAGCGCTATCAAACAAAAATTATATGAAATATTATATAAACTTGACTCTATAGCAATCAATTCAAGTTGCGCTCATGATCATGATGGGCAGTTACTGCCAGCACTTATGTGTGACTGGATGACCGGTGCACAAACTCCAAAAGAAATTTTACATATTGTTGTATCTGCTATCGACAACAATCCTGATTGGTTTGCCACTAAATCAGAGAAAAAATTGGTACGCAACGTCGCGCGTATGATGTTTACCCCAAAGCGCTTTGCAAAAACACGAGAATTAATCAAAGATGGCATAAAATTCCTACAACAATGCAAACAAGTCGGCCACAATATTTATATACTATCAAACTGGGATGCTGAATCTATCGATGTATTGCAAAATAATAACAAACAATTTAAAAAGCTTATTGATCTATGTGATGGGGTTGCAATTTCTGCCAAATATGGCGTTATGAAGCCAAATAAAAAGTTTTATAAGAACTTGCTGAACGAATATCGTTTAACGCCGGGAGATTGTGTATTTTTTGACGATCAATTAGAAAATATCGAAGCGGCACAACAACTTGGTATGCATGGCATTCGAGTAGTAAATAAGAATTTTAAAGATGCTCAACAAGCATTCAGACATTGGGAAAAACACAAACAATTGACGCATTTAGTATGGGTATAATTATGAAACCTAAAAATATTATATTTGACCTTGGCCACGTAATTTTTGATTATGATCCTGCAATTGTACGTGACCTCATTAAAACAGCACCCGAAAAAACATTTAATATTATTGAGTCAGGGCTACAATTACTCAAAAAATGTCACGCGCAGATAGATTCGAACGGGAAACGCCGTCACAAGTTATTTGTCCTTTCCAATGCTACACACAATTCATTCCAGGTTATGACCAATTATTTTCCACAGATATTTGAACTATTCGATGAAGTTATGACATCGGCACATGTTGGTATGAGCAAACCTGATGCGCGAATCTACTACCATTTCTTGCAAACACATCAGCTTAATCCAACTGATTGCATTTTTATCGATGATAAAGAGCCAAACGTTCTTGCAGCACGCGCTGTTGGCATGCATAGCATACTGTGTGACAACTTCGATAATGTAGAGCAAGAATTGCAGCAACTAGAAGTCATTTAATCCGTTTTTATAGTAACTCCATAATACCGGCATTAAAAAAATAATAGCCCCAAACATGAGCAACACGAGCAAATGCCAAGATACAATATTAGATAGATCGTCTACTTGATGCAAATATTGTCCCGCAAATGAATAGATAAATGTACCTGGTATAAGGCCTATAGCGGTAGCTAGCGCAAATATCCATATAGGCATATTAGTTAACCCAACACAAATATTCATGAGTGGCGTAGGCGTAAAAGGAAAAATCTGCATGGTTAAAATATACCATTTACCATGTTTTTTTATTGCCCTATTGAACCGAGCTAAATGTGTTTCATATTTTTCCAATATAAATGTCCCAAAAAAATAACGGACTGAAAGCACTATAATAACTGAACTAATGGTAGCACATATCGTAGCACATATACCGCCAATGATTGGCCCAAATAAGAACCCACCTACAACCGTGAGAAAAGCGGTGACAGGTATTATCATGGCACCCGACACTATAAAAATTAGACAATACAATGCTAACACAAACGGATAATGATGCTGCGTCCATGTATACCACACCTCAGCTTCCTGTTTAAATTCTGCAAATGTCATAAATTTTATGCACCCTGATCGCCACAACAACATAAGTCCTAACATTGCTAGCACTAGCAGGATAAACCTCTTCATGATCCTCTCCTTTTCTTCATGGCTTTATGCTTAAATATCCATTACTTCTTTAAATCGGCGTATGATCATCGGAATAAGCGCTACGAGCGCAAGTAGAATAAACGCAAAAATAATTTGCGGTGAAAAAATATCTCTAAATGAGGTCATAGTACCAAGCTGCTTACCTGCAAATGCATAAATAGCTATTAATGGTAATGAACCTACACATGCTGTCCACGCAAATGTAATGATTGAAACCTCAGTAAGTCCTGCTAATGTAGCAATAACAAAGAATGGAATCACCCCCATCAAATTCATGGTTAATAAATAACTGTGGCCATATGATTCAAGCCGCTCATTGAACTTTTCTAGTTTTGCTCCATATTTACCACGTACCGTATGTGCAACTACATAACGCACAATTAAGAATGTTAGTGTTGTACCAATAGTCGCAGCAATTGATGCGTATATGGTCCCAAAAATTGCACCGAACAAAAAACCTCCCACTAACGTCAGCGGCCCTACAACTGGGAATCCTCCTGCTATAATAGCAATATAAATAAGCATGTAGATAAGCACTGCACGAGCATAGTTTTCTTCTACGAGTGCTGATAAGAACGCTCGATCTTCTTTGATCTTTGCTAAAGTAAAATAATCTTTAACATGAAAGTATTGGAATAACCACCATGCAATACCAAGTACCAGGATAAATGCGAGCAATTTTAAATATCGTTTCATGATTATAATCCTTTTTCTAGTCAAAAATGTAATGGATATCCCTACTAACACCTCCACTATATCAAAATAATAAGTAAAAATGACAGTATACATATCACATCATAGTATGGAATTATATTGAGCAAAAGTATTAGTATACCTAACTTTACATAATAATATGCATTTCTCTTGCTACTTAAAAATCAGATTCGTTATGATAATAATGAAAAATTTACAAATGCAACTTATTAATTAAAAAAACATGGATAAAAAGGGTAGTCATGAATATGGTCAAAAGATTTATAGTAATTTTTATGTTACTATTAAATATTCAAAACATGTTATATGGAATCATGGGTACCCAACACACAGGGATGGAAAAAATTATGCCTAAAAAGACAATAATTTTTGATTTAGAAGGAGTATTGTTTGAAGAAGACAAAATTGCCTTCGCCCAAAAAATAGGGGTTGGGACATTAGCTCGTTACAGCCTCAGCTCCTGGTCAAACCCAGAAACGGTATGCTTGGACACACTCCAAAAAATAAGTTCTCAAGAAGCTAACCAACCAGAAGTTCCATTACGCCATCGTGATAGAATTATGCCACGATGCATAGTAGATTGGCAATTGGGTAATGCCACAGCACAACATGTCAGACAACAGCTGAAATCACAACTCGATACGCTACACAAACAAAATTTTTTTAGAAACGATCAAGAAAAAGATATCATTACACAAATTCTTGATATTAGTATCAACCCAGACCATTTAGCCGAGATTGCCAAGCCGGTTCCCGCCATGGTTAACCTACTAAAACACCTGCATGATCATGGTTATCAACTTTTCATTCTCTCCAACCTTGCACAAGAACCTTATGCCGTGTTGCATAGGGAATTTCCGCACATTACTGCCCTATTTCAAGACATCATTATTTCTGCTAACATTAAAATGCTCAAACCAGATAAAAAAATATTTGAACATATTATAAATACCTATGCATTGAACCCACAAGATTGCATTTTCATTGATAATCAGAAAGAAAATGTTGTGGCAGCAGAATCATTGGGTATCGCGGGCATTATACACAAAAGCCCACGCGCTACCAAAAATGCATTAGCAAAGCTTGGTATTAAGTAAGTATTATCTAAAAATTCTTAACCAATTCAGCTACTGTATTGACTAACCTATCAACATCTTCCAACGTATTATAAAAATAGAAGCTTGCTCGTACAGATGAAGTGATATCCAATTGGCTAAATAGTGGCTGCGCACAATGAGTACCCGCACGTACACAAATACCTTGCTCACTTAAATATGTTGCCACATCATGAGGATGAATATTTTTTACCGTAAAGCTTACAATATGTCCTTCTTTTTTTAACTGTTCGATAGGTCCAAGAATTTTAACTCCTGGTATACGTTCCAAATCATCAATAGTACGCGTACACAACGCTGCTTCATATTTCTGCAATGCAGTAAAATTAATATTTTTTTGTAGATACTCAAATGCAGCCCCAAGACCAATAGCTTGTGCAATAGGTGGCGTACCTGCTTCGAACTTCTGCGGCGCATCTACAAAGGTTGTATGTTGCAATGTAGCTTCCCGCACAATACCACCGCCCAGTTGATATGGTGGAATATCATTTTGCAATGATTTTTTTATATATAATACACCTACGCCGGTTGGCCCAAGTACCTTATGACCAGAAAAAACCAAGAAATCACAGTCTAATGCATGTACGTTAATTTTTTTATGCGCTATCGATTGTGCTGCATCAACAAGAATTTTTGCCCCAACCGCACGTGCATACCGAACAATAGTTGCCACATCTACCTGTGTACCAATTGCATTTGAGCATTGAGTAATGGCAACAAGTTTCGTTTTTTTGGTAATAAGTTTTTGTGCGGACTCCATATCAAGCATACCATTTTGTGTAATTGGTATAGCTTTGAGCACAGCTCCCTTTTGATGGACAAGTCGTTGCCACGGCAATATATTTGCATGGTGCTCCAACTCAGTAATCAGAACTTCATCTCCTGCGTGTACATGCTCATATGCCCACGTACTTGCAATAAAATTAATACCTTCCGTTGTTCCACTGGTAAAAACAACTTCATGCGAATCAGCACCTATACATTGTGCTACGGTAGAACGTGTTCCTTCATATAAACTGGTAGCCTCTTCGCCCAACATATGAACGCCACGGGCAATATTTGCATTTTTTGTAGTATAAAAATCAGTGATTGCATGTATCACCTGATTTGGTTTTTGTGAGGTAGAAGCATTGTCTAGATAACACAACTTATGACCATTAATACTTATGTTTAAGATAGGAAAGTCTGCACGTAAATGCTCCATGTTCGATCCTTTACATTATAACATCATCATTTTAAGTACGTGGCTCTAATTTGTGCCTCAACATCTCCATTACCTCTCTTAGTTTTTCTTTATTTATATTACTGTCATTTTTTATATTTTTTAGCAACCTTAATATATCCGCAGCTTTTTCATGCCCTTGATCACTATCTTGCTTGAGCTTTCCTAACCAAGTAATATACGATTCCAAAATAAATGTTGACCAAAATAATCCATCGCTCGTAATGCCATCAGTATCAATCAAGCATTTGAGCATGTAATAACGCGCCATATCATAATCCTGTTCAACGTAACCTCCAAATAGATATGCCGATGCAAGCGAGGCACACGCATATACATTACGCTGTTGTACCAATTTTTCTAGCCCATTACAGTCATCTGTCAGAGCGCATGTTATAGCCGCTAGAAAAATGGGGCTTTTTGTAGTATCCTCTCTTGTATTTTTGATGAGGCCAACTAATGATTCATCCGAGCATTGTGTTATCGGTGATGTAATCGGTGGCAATTCAGACATAACAGGCTGCAATGTTTTATTTATCATTGCTCTAATAGCATTTGGATTCACTGTCTGTGGTTTAGCCCATATTAACGATGTCCCTGTTTTTATTGCATGCAGCATTGCTTCTACATTTTGTTTTTTGATCGGATCTAATACAAATTTTTTTGTTTGATACAGATACTGCCTCGCACGTTTTAACAATCCTTTTTTGTGATAATATAATGCTAACAAATACGTAGCCTCTCCTTTGATATTTTCATCATTGGCATTATTAAGTACTTGCTCAAGCATAGCTTTGATATTTACCTGACCATTTTCAATGCGTACACCGTTTATAATACATGCATTAGCAAATTTGCATATAGCCTGTGCATTCCCAAGATCAGCAGCTTTACACCAATATACAATAGCTTGTTCATACTGCTGCATTTTTTCAAGGTATTCCGCATACCGGCAATATGCCTTTACAATAGTTGTTTTTAAATAAACAGGGCCTTCTTGATTATCATACAAACGCCAACCTTTTTCTAGCCATTCAATAGCCAGCTGGAAGTGTTTTTCTTTAATTTTATTATTAGTCTGTTCTTGATTTTGTGTAGCTATAAAATGCGCTGCCCCAAGCAATACGCATGCATTACCCTGTATATTCACCGATAATAATGCATTCTGCGCATAAAATTTTAACCGTCCATAACCACCAGACCGCATCAGAACACTCAATGGGTCATCAGTATCTGAAGGTATATACCATATATAATCACTACTAGCAGTATGCATAGTAATTAAATACTCAGCTAATACATCATTGTACGTATAACAATCAGTTAGATTATTATTATTTTCTGCTTTTTTTATACAACGTGTAACATCAGCAACAAGATGTGCTTGTGCATTAATGCATCCTGATACAGAATGTATTTCTAACAAACTTAATGCACGTACATAGAATGATTCCATTAATGGATCATCTGCTATTGCCTCCAACACATTACCTAAATAATATATCTGCTGGGGCCCTGCTAGTAACTGCTTTGGAAACCTAGTTGAAAACCCCAAAAACAATTGTGCCATCACATGGCCTTCATGAGCTGCATAAGATACACATTTAAACCAATAATCTTGCATGGGACTGCCTATCTCAGCTATATGACAACATACAGCTCCAAGCAGATAACACCATTCTTTTTCTTCATCTGAAAGATTTTTTTTATTGATCAATTCATTTGTATGCTGTTTAAGTACATTTTGTATATCTGACGATATAGTCAATAAACTCAATTCTTCTAGAGTACCAAGTAACTCATCAATCGTAGCATGATCATCACATGCCAATCTCAAAAGATGTAATGCTTCTTTATCATCACGCTCTACACCATGCCCTTGTAAGGTCATGATCCCTTTCATCCAACATGCTTTGCGCCAATATTTTTTATGCTCAAAGTCTTGTTGTTGCATGGCAATAATACTATCAAAATTCTGTAATGCTTGGGTATATTGCTCCCGATCATAATGCAAGCATCCAATACACATCATAGCCTCGTGGGCATTTGGATTGCGTCCATACCATATGAAAGCTTGCTCTATATATTCTGTCTTTTTTTGTTCATCTTTAGAATAATTATACAACTCTGCATATGCCTCTCCCAAATATAATGCTGCTTGTGTGTACCCCGCATTAAATGCTCTGTGTAAATATTGAATGCCTTCTTGGACATTGCGACTGAATAAAATTACTTTTTGCCCTGAATCAGTTATATGTATCCCATACATATATACCATACCAATCGTATATAGTATTACGGGATCTGGATCATCACTACGTGCGCATTGTCGCAATAACCCAATGCCCTCTTGTATTCGTTTTTTTAACTTACCTTGTTTTACCTGGTCTAAAAAAGGATTTATATCAGCAAGAGACATTCCCAATGAATGCATCGCTATAGTACAATTTTTATCTAATTTGATTGCCTTACGTAACAATGCTTCTTTGTTGCGTATCACTTGGACACTTGATTGCTCTGCCTCTGGTTGTGTACAAGTCAAGCTATCTGCCAGAGAAACCAGAATATGGGCGTATGTTTTTTTGATACAGTCACGCTGTTTGTCTTGAATATCAGTGTGCGCATACGCACACTCAACATATTTAAGTGCTTTTTCTTGATTTTTCCTAGTACCACTAGAAAATTCATCAACTATGTCATTATTGTGTTTGATAAATTCCGCACGTTTAAGATAAATTTGTGCCAGGAAAAAACAGGTAGTTGCATCATGATTCTTACCTCTGAGCAATGGTTCAAGTTTCTTACCAATGCTCGATTCATCAAACAACTTTAACATATCGATATCATCTGCAAGATGTTCAAGTACATAATTTTCAACACATTGTAAAACCTTGCATGCAACATTATTGCTAATACCACGCGCATCAAGCAATGCTTCAACCACATCATAACAAGATTTAATACAATTATCTGCGAGTAGCTGTGGTAGGTGTACGTCACAAAAATAGTGCCCAAAAAAATGATCCATTTCATATTGCTGATCTATGTCACTACATAAGCCTATGTTACGAATTAATGGCAACATGGATGCTAGCGTAGCATCATCCAGTGTACGTTTTGTAAAAAATATCGATTCAATTGTAAAAAAGTTACATAATGAATGATGCTTAAAATAACTATTGGCAACTGCCATAAAATATGGCAATGCTTGATCATACTCATTTTGCACGTACAATATAGACGCATATAGGTAATGTGCACATGCTCGTATTTTTGCATCGGGATGCTCTGTAGCATATTGTATTGCTTCTATGGTCTCATTATTGAGTGAACTTTTTATAAAAAAGTATAATGTATTGACCAAAGCATCTTTGGACGCAGGCATATGTTGTATCAGTTCATAGGCTTTGTCACCGGATTGTTCTACCCCCTGTCCCAATAATGCCATAACTACCTGATGCCACTTACTCCACGCATCATGCCCCACTTGGTCAAAATATGCATATGCTTTTTGCAGTGCTATCTGATCATTATGTGCAATACCACACAAATAATGCCATTGGCCCAATGAAGTTGTCACCAATTTATTATGTGTATGAATACGGTCTAATGCATCTAATACATACGACCATTCTGTGGGCAGATCTTTGCCACATGCCAAATTCTTTTTAAGTAACGCAGTCAATAGGTGTATGTCGGCATCTAGATTTATTGGCATATAACGTATGCGGAGTGCATTGAGCAAACATAAAGCACCTACATCTTCTTGTTGTGCAGGTGCTTCCAATAGCGCTAGTACCATATCACGTTCAGCAGATGTCACACAAGTACCATCCACATATATAAATCTGCCAATAATGCATGCCGCATATTGGATCTCTGTATCCGATTGTTGCAATAAATTATCTATACATTGGTTATACCATTGTGTATTAAGCTGCTTAACATTTTTGTATAACACTGAACGACCTTCTTCAGTCGTATCCAATAAGCAGATTGCTTCATACGCACGTTGATACGATCTTGAGACCCCATGACCACACGCGTACATGAGTGCGCGTTGCCATACGCTTTCAAGATCAGTGCTATCTCTACAAATCTGCCACGCATAGTCAAAAAATTGCGTACGAAGTTTTTCATCTTTTGCTTGCAATCCACGTAAATACCAAAACCGCGCAAGTATCCCTTGCGTATCCTTTCCTACAAATATCATTGCTTGATCTACATTTTGCAATGCAAGCTGTAATTGATCATGTGGAACAGTATGCAAGTTATCTACAAGCACTTCAAAATAGTTTGTTATTGCTGCAGCATCTTTTTTTACTACCAATAATGGCAATACACAAGCACATGCTTGTGCACCACCTGCACGTGCTTGGGGCATCAGGATGTTTATTGCTGCGTTTATAATATCAACAGGAATATTTTTTTTAGTATAACAAGATAAGGTGGATATTATATCTGCTGCATATTGAGCTTGCGTAGATGTTGTATCTGCTAAATATGGCTTTATACCATTCAATAATAGATCTAACTTTTTATTTATGCGCGTAGTAAAGTCACGGCATGACTTCCTGTTGCTCATTATTTTTTTTAGTATTTCATACGTATCTTGAGCACTAGGCCGTACACCATGCCCGCATAACAACATATTAAACTTATACCACAAGACTTTATGATTACTTTCTTCAACTTGGGCAAAGCATTCCCATGCTTGCTTGAAAAGTTCTTGATTATTATTTTGTTTACCGCAGCAATATAACCAAGAACCCAATAATATTAATGCTTGTTGATCTGCTTGCAAAGCCCATGACTTTAATGGCATACATATGTCAGAATATTCCTCTGCAATCGTCCGTTTGCTTGCATATTGTATAAGTGATTGCACTTGCTGGTACGTTTCCTCTTTAGATGCATATCGTGCATTCAGCGCAATAGTCCACCGATAAACGTCTAAATTGTTCGTGCATTGAGCAAAAATATTTCTGGTAAATTGTACAACATCAGGTGACACTTCCCCATATGTACACAGATATGCGAGCACATACTGTGAGGGAAATTTTTCTTCATTATTTTGTATATTGTTGATCAGTTGATTTATAAGCTGATCATCTACTATACGCTGTAGTATGTTTGATTTGTCAGGCTCTGTTATTTTTTTCAACATTTCATACGCTTGTACACACGATGCAGTACACCCATGCCCCAACACATACATACGCGCTATTAATGCATAGCTTTCAGCATCATGAACTTCCGATAAATACTGAAACGCAGATTTAAAATGTTGTGTGACCTGAATATGTTGAATGTCTCGATCTAACTTTTTTATTAAATTTTTCTTATTGATTGTTTCTGCATACCAATAATAATACGTTCCCAATAACCGTTTGGCCTTACGGTTACCCTGCTTATCAAGTATCTTAAGTGTATTAATCAGTGGTTCTATAACATTTTTGGGCACATCATCAGAACCATGATTATTTTTTTTCAGACTATCGAGCATCTGCTCAACATATGTGCATGGCTCATTACTACATCTTGCTAGTAAACAATATAAGTATGGATCATCAAACTCCTGTATTAGCCGTTGGGTTACTTCAAGAGCTTTGTTATGTGCTAAATTATATGCATTACCATCCATAACACTACATAATAATAATCGTGCTTCTACCTTATCCTCAACCATCCCCCATCCACGATAAAGCATGTCGGCATAATATGCACATGCGTATGCAATATTACTTGAATTTGTAGAACTATTGCTTACGTATGCTTCATGAGCATGTTTAAAATGTGTATCTGCTCTCTTGTCATAGCCAGATTTTTTATACGCATACCCAGCCAAATAATGCATATACCCAATAGTCTGAGCAGATAAGGAACCTTGATTCGCTATAGTTTCTAATTCAGCAAATACACTGTCCATAGCAATGCACGCATCATGATAACTTTTTTTATGTATGTCTATTTCTGCTTGTTCAATTCTACGCACTACATATGCAAGATATTCTTTTATTTTTGTACCTTGAATACCTGTTAGTGATGCATTATCAATAGTAGGTTGATAATTAGCACGAGTTAATAATGAATGGGTAAATACATCGACATAGTGCGATTTGCACTCGTCTGCATAACATTCTTTCACTGCAGCAAGAAAACGCTGATGTAACTCTTGTTGTCCCGCTGCAAAAGATGTCATCTGCCACTGTTGAATTTGCTCGTGTGCATCCTGTGCAGTCTTATTATTCTGTTTTGCTAAATAGGTAAGCACCGTGTCATCAAGTAAGCTTATTTTGTATAAAATATTTTGATCTGTTTTGCCAGATGATTTCCATGTACGCAACAATGAACTGGCTTGTAATAGTTGATCATATGCTGGTCGCTCGAATATTTGTGATCCAGGCCCCCTGTTTATATGATTGAGATTAAAGGGAAGCTGCTGACTCATACCTAAAATATCATACGTACATAACCCAAATACCAATACAAAATACACACGTCTATGCATGTTGTATCATTCCTAACCCCGTATTAATAATCAATAGATATGTTAAGTTGTTCTTTTGTCACGGATAACGGATGATTAAACTGTATACGAGTGTATGCATCTTGTGCTGATGTATTTTTACCTGCAGCCAATCCGGTCAATATAGAAACATCCTTTTTATGTTGATTGAGTATGCGGTTCCAACATGTCTCACATTCCTTATTATGGCTTTTCCATTCTCGTAACAATGCTACCATTTTGAATAAACGACGATAACGTGCACGTTCCAATTTATACTTATCTACATTAACTTTTTGCGCTTCAAACTGACGTGTACGAATATTGAACCATACCATTACCTTATTATCGGTTGGATTATTTTTCTCCATACCTATACAGCATAATGATAAACATAAATTCACGAGTAACAGTACATATCGCATACAAATTCCTTTACTAATAAAAAATAATAGTCTAGTAATTATACAAAAAAGATTCGATTTTGAAAGAATCTCATGGCATTTTTAAAAGATTTTGCAGTCTTATAAACAACAATGAATCATTGAACACATCAGCAAAAAAACCACGTAACCACATATGTTTCGCAGCTAATTGCGATAGACCTCGAGACTGCATATACAACAATTGTTCTTCATCAATCTGTCCCACGGCACTACCATGCGCACATTGCACATCATGCGCGAGTACTTCTATCGTAGGAACTGATATAGCACGCGCTTGGCTACTGAGTACAATACTTTTATGTTGTTGCGCCGCATCGGTTTGATGTGCACCCGGCGCTATAAAAATACCACCCTGATATTCTGCTTGTGCAGCATCATATAAAACAGTTCTGATATCCAATCGACTGGTAGTATGGGGAACATAGTGATTTTGATTAACCTGCATGGCAACTTGTGCATGTTCTTTGAGTAACCAAGCACATCGCACATCAGCCTGAGCATATTCACCTTTTAAATTCATGTGTAATTGCAGTTCATTTGTATCCGTCAACAAGGAATAATATACTAGGCTACTTGCACGCCCTATATCCACAGAATAATGCTCGCGTACATTTTGCGATGCAACGCGGTCATGTAAGAACGTAACATGTGCATTATCTTCAATCACCATCGTAACAGTCCGATTAGCACTAGGATCTACTAGATCATGCAGCACCACCTGTGCACCGACTTGCACCACGATGTGCATATGCTCACTATGTGTAGGTAGTACAACAGGTGTATCAATGCGATTGTATGATGGTATTATTAATGTATCTTGCATTATCCTATAGAACCTTCCATTTCCATGGCAACCAATCGATTAATTTCTACGGCATATTCCATAGGTAATTCTTTTACAAACGCATCAATAAATCCATTCACAATAAGCGCACGAGCATTTTGCTCATTCAACCCTCGGCTCTGTAAATAAAAAAGCTGTTCATCGTTAATATTGCTTACTGATGCCTCATGACCTACATCAACCAAGTCTTCTCGTACTTCAATGGTCGGATAGGTGTCAGTACGTGATGCAGCATCCAAGAGCAATGCATCACACTGTACACGTGATTGCACATGTTTTGCACCCTTAATAATTTTTAATAATCCACGATAACTAGTACGCCCGCCATTTTTGCTGATGGATTTTGAAACAATATTAGATGTTGTATGTGGTGCAAGATGAATAATTTTTGCACCTGCATCCTGATGTTGCCCATTTCCGGCAACTGCAATAGAAATTATATTACCTTTTGCACCCGGCTCTTTTAAAATTATAGATGGATATTTCATAGTTACTTTGCTACCAAAATTACCATCTATCCATTCTACCTGTGCATTTTTGTATGCGATTGCACGCTTGGTTACCAAATTATATACATTGTTTGACCAATTTTGAATGGTAGTGTACCGAATATGAGCTCCTGGCAATGCTACAAGTTCTACTACTGCACTGTGCAAAGAATTTTTACGGTAAATAGGAGCACTGCATCCCTCGACATAATGCACATAGCTACCTGGCTCTGCTACAATTAATGTACGCTCAAATTGCCCCATACTTGCCGCATTAATCCTAAAATATGCCTGCAATGGTTGGTCTATACGTACACCTTTGGGCACATATACAAAACTTCCACCGCTCCACACGGCAGAATTAAGTGCAGCAAATTTATTATCGTGCGGTGGAATTACCGTAGAAAAATATTTTTTAAAAATATCCGGATATTCGCGTAATGCCGCACTCATGTCGGTAAACACAACACCTTGATCTGCCCACTTTTTCTTCAATCGTTTATAAATAACTTCTGATTCATACTGCGCACCAACACCGGCCAAAAACTTTTGTTCTGCCTGTGGAATACCAAGTTGTTCAAACGTATTTTTTATAGTATCTGGTACTTCATCCCATGATGTAGTTTGATGTTCAAGCGGCTTTACGTAATAATAAATATCATTTGGATCCAAATCAGAAAGGTCTGCACCCCATGTAGGCATTGGCTTGTGCTCAAAAACTTCAAGTGCAGCAAGTCTAAATTCTCTCATCCAAACAGGCTCTTTTTTCTGTTCAGAAATTTCGATCACAATTTGACGATTTAACCCTTTAGCAGATTTAAACACATATTCAGATGCGCGATGCTTTGATGCGGTATCCATCATATCCCTTATCTTCTAACTGGGTTATCAAATACGCATCACCAGATACAGCAATAGAACCATTGCATAATACATGCACTACATCAGGTTGTACATAATCTAAAATACGTCGATAGTGCGTAATTAATAGTATACACATAGCAGGGTTCTGTTGATGAATATGTTTTAAACCTTGTGCTACTTTTTTAAGTGCATCAATATCCAGACCAGAATCAATCTCATCGAGTACAACCACCTTGGGCTTGAGCAACAATAATTGTAGCATTTCAAATTGCTTTTTTTGACCACCGGAAAAGCCGTCGTTCAAATTACGATCCATAAAGCTTGGGTGGATATCCAGTTGTTGCATGTGATCCAACACTAGAGTTCTAAATTCTTGCACCGATAGTTGCTGCTTAGTAACCGCGTAATGTGCTTCTTTCAAAAAAGTTAACACATTCACACCCGGAATAGCTGGCGGTTGTTGAAATGCTAAAAATAATCCTAATTGTGCACGCTCTGCTGGACTTAATGTAGTAATCTCTGTTTGATCTATATGTATAGATCCTGAAGTTATTACATACTGAGGATGCCCCATGAGTGCATAGGCTAAGGTACTTTTACCTGAGCCATTTGGCCCCATAACCGCATGCACCTGCCCAGAATTGATCAACATATTCATGTTACGAACAATAGTTTGATCATGAATAGAAATTGAAAGATCTATAATACGTAACATATAAAAAATAACCCCCAATTCATAAAAAACTCTGCCCACCAAACTAATCAGTGAGCAGAACAAAATTTACATCCATGAATCCAAAAAACTATTAGGATAAGACATACCCGAATCATCTACAAGTAATTCATCGTCTTCCGTTGAACCCTCATCTAAAGGTAAATTAGACACACCATCTTCATCAATGCATGCAGCATCTATTGATTCTGTTTCTGTAGTCCCAGCTTCATCTGCTACATCTATAGTTGCATTATGGTCCTCCACTATTTCTTCGGTAACAACTTCCTTTGAACCTCCTAGTTCAGCAATGAGTAAATCAAGTTCTGTATCTTCTTTGACTGGCGATTCCATAGTTGCGCGTTCTGCTACATTGCTATTTGGATCACTCGGTTCATCATGTGCAGCACTTGAATCAACATCTTTTTCTTGTTCAGAAAATGAACCATTTTCTTCTTCATCACCGATTGAGTTTTGATTATCTACATCGGTATCTGTATCACTTGTAATACTTGCATCAATATTATCTTCTTGATTTGGATTTCTTATATCGTTGGCACCACCATGCTTCCACCAGTACCACAAGCCATACCCACTACCAAGCAACCCTCCTGCTGTCAAGATAGAGGTCAATACCGGATGACGTGCAAACCAACTTTGTGCTTGGCTATTTTCTACCTGTTGTAAAATTTCATCTACTTCTTCATTTTCTAATTCTTGTGCAACCAAACGCACCGCAGCATATATTTGCTTGTCCTGAATATCATATTGATCTAATGTTTTGAGTGCTTGTTTAACCAACTCATCATTCATTAAATCCACTGCTTTTTGTTGGGTTAAACCACTTTCGCACGAAAGTTTCTCTGCAGCTTCATATACCGTCTCTACACAGGTGGTAAAAGCAATGGCAACATCTTCTTGCGCACTAACGCGAGAGCCCATTAATGCAATTAATAATATATTGAGCAACAATACATATTTCTTCATGTGATACCCTTTTTGAAAACAAAATGTGTGCAATTGAACTGTTTCTAAAGGTATCAATACCACTGTTTTTTGCAAGGAAAGATTATATAACCACACGCATTAATTCTTCAAGCGTAATTATGCCGGCATGCACCTTTTCAAGGCCATCATCCAGTAGCGTAATCATGCCATCTGCCAACGCTTGTGCATAGATATCTTCAAAAACTGGTTGCTGCACTATTAATGCACGCAAAGAACTAGTCACTGTTAATAATTCAAAAATACCGATTCGCCCCTTGTACCCTAGATTACCACATGCAGAACAGCCGGCTCCTTTGTACACAACATCCCAGTCAAGATCAAATTCACCAAGTAGTGCACGCTCCTGTTCAGATGGCTGAACTTCTTGACGACATGCGGTACAGATTTTACGTGCTAAGCGTTGTGCAAGTACACCGGTCAGCGAAGCATTGATTAAAAATGGCTCAATCTGCATATCCATAAGCCGCATGACTGCACTTGGTGCATCGTTGGTATGCAACGTGCTGAGTACCACATGACCCGTAAGTGCTGCTTCAATGGCAATACGTGCGGTTTGTTTGTCACGTACCTCTCCAACCATTAATACATCCGGATCTTGTCGTAAAACTGCTCGAATACCTTTTTCAAATGTAAAACCTGCATCGGGGTTAATATGCCCTTGCGTAATGCCGGTCAAGTTATATTCAACCGGATCTTCAAGCGTTACAATATTTTTTTCCGGTGCATTTAATGCAGCAAGCGCTGCATATAAGGTGGTAGTTTTCCCCGAACCGGTTGGACCAGTTACCAAAAAAAATCCATTTGATCGATGCATAAGGTCATTAAATTTTTTCAACATACCCGCAGAAAAACCAAGATTCTGCAACGTAATCATATGCGCAGCACGATCCAAAATACGAATAACGATTTTTTCCCCATACAAAGAAGGAAATGTAGATACACGTAGATCAATAGGTTGATTATTGACGCGTAAACTAAATTTACCATCTTGAGGAATACGTTTTTCTGCAATATTAATGTGTGCTAAAACTTTAAGGCGAGAAAGCATTTGTGCCATGTCAGAAACATCTATGGGCATCTGATCAAGCAAAACACCATCGACACGGAATCGTATCCGTAAACGTTGTTGTTCAGGTTCCAAATGAATATCAGAAGCTCCACGAGCTATTGCCTGCTTGAGTATTTTATCAACCAACTGTACCACAAATTGTTCATCACGCATGGCTACTCTCTTGGCTTACTGATATTTAATCATTCATAATAATCATCAGAAAGATTATCTATATCTTCTAATTCTTCTTCGCGCTCTTGACGCAGTGCAAGACGTTCTTCTCGCAGGTCTTCATCTTCTGGAATTTCTTGTGTAGGTGCTTTGTCATAAAATTCTTTGACCGCATCAGTAATATCTTCTTGTATACCAACATAAAATTGAATGTCATATGAAACAAATTCGTTAATTCTAACTACTAAATCTGACAAGTCAGGTTCGCTAGCAATCATAATCAACATATTTTCATCAACCTCCAACGGAATAATTGCATTACGCAATAAAAAATCTTTAGGAAGCTGATGTAATAAAGCTGACTCAAAAAAATAACCTACTACATCGAATGATGGTACTTGATAGTGAATACTCAAAGCACGCAGCAAATCGTCACGCTCAATCAAACCCTGCTCTAATAAGAATGAATCAAATATAGCTTGATCAGAGTCACTAAAATTTTGCTTGATTGCGTCACCTTCAGTCTTGGAAAAAAAACCTAACTTCACCAATGTGGTAGTTAATTCATCTACGTATGTTTTGCCAATTGCCACTACTCTTCCTTTTATGTTTTAACCAACACGTAATCCAAATAAAAAACCAACAATGTAGCTGACTACTATAATAAAATTCGCTTTAACCCATTCCCAGAATGAACCAAGCAATGTATCGTTTATAGTCGTAGTACCTTGTTGAATACCAAACAATTCCTCAACCTTGATCCAATTAATAGCGATAGTAATAACATTCATTTGTTGTAATACAATAAGCCCTACTAAGAATAAAACGAGGAACGCTATGTAGGTGCTATATTTTCTAAATAAAAAACCAGTTAAAAATCCAATGCCACCATACAACGCAACATCAATAAGAATACTTTTTGAATCTTTAAGTTTATCCATAACACCTTGAAATTGATTTTTAATAGTATCAATAAAACTTGTTTGTCCAGCCGATGTTACCGGCATAGCCGCATCTAGTGAAGTTTGTATTTCATTAATTTCAATCGATTGTTCCATAGAAAACTCCTTATAAATCTAAATCTACCAGCTCATTATAGTTTAAGTATAGCCAGAGACAATCATACTACACAATAAAAGAGTATTTTTGATAAAACTTTTTGTTTTTTTCTATTCTGCTGTATTACTTGACCGTATCTTATTAACCAATTGAGTATAGCGATCAAGCAACTTCAGTTCAGTATATTTGTCTGGTATCTTTCTGGAATCTCTCAATTTCTGTTTTCCCATATGCGACTGTGGTAAATCAAGCGCGTCTCTGTGTTTTCGCATATCGTCATAACGCAATAAAGTTTCTATAACTGCTCGTAGTTCTTGTGCATCAGCTATACGCTCTTGTGCATGAACAATACGTTTTTGCAGCTCTATCAACTCTGCCTGTTGTTCAACCTCTTGTTTACGCAATGCTAAATGTTTTTTTAATTGTTTTTGTGAATAATCATGTTCAGGAGATGACAACACATCTATCCGCTTGGAAGACTTTGATTTTTTTATCTTAACCGATTTACTATCATCTTTTTCCATACCAATACCATATGTACTCACACACAAGACTAAAAACATACTTATTTTTTTCATGACTAAAACACCTTTGAAATTATATTCTTATATACTTTGCCCAAAGTATAAATTAAGAAAAAAAATGAGCAATAAAAAAGAGGCACCTCTTTATAAGGTGCCTCTTTTTTATTGCATTGTTTTATAACAATCTTATCTGACCGCATCTTTCAATGCTTTACCCGCTTTGAATTTTGGAGCTTTTCTTGCAGGAATAGTCATCTTTTTACGAGTTGCCGGATTAATACCAAGACGACTCTTTCTTTTCATGACTGAAAAAGTTCCGAATCCAGTCAATACAACTGATTTACCTTTTTTAAGTGTATCAGTCGCTGAAACCATGAACGCTTCTAAACATTCTTTACACGTTGCTTTAGGAAGCTTGGTTATTTTAGCCATGCTTTCAATTAGCTTTGCTTTGTTCATACAAAGTCCCTTTAGGTGATTTGCCGCCAGCTAAAACAAAAAATAGTACTTATCTTGTACCTTATCCATAGAATCTTTTTTGTCAAGTTCTGGCAACATACATATGTTTGTTTTGTGTTAAAAATAATGCTCTAAAAAAATGGTGTGCTTTATTTTTAATCTTAATTTATCTAATAATTTAATGAATTTAGAAAAAGCTATGGTCATGCCTTGCGTCCTTCGACAAGATCAAGATATGCAATGGCCGTACCATGCGGAGCTCTTAAAGCATGGTGCCGAGGGCCGGACTCGAACCGGCACGAGCATAACGCTCAAAGGATTTTAAGTCCTTTGCGTCTACCTATTCCGCCACCCCGGCAAAACATTTCAAACTCCATTCATTACTTCCAGCATATTTGAGTGGAGGCGGCACCCGGATTCGAACCGGGGAATCAGGGATTTGCAGTCCCATGCCTTACCGCTTGGCTATGCCGCCATCCTTTTTTTAAGCTGTCACTTCGCACACCCCAACTTAGCTGCTAATTCATCTACCGTGATAACACATATGCCTTCGGTATCATCAACATGTTCAGGTGGCGTAAGTTTACGCTGTAAGTATTTCTGATGCGCTGGACCCTCTACAGGTAAATTCTCTTGGAACCATTCAGCCGTACCACCTTCATATACTGATACGTTGGTGTATCCAAGATCTGTAAGCTTCCTACATCCATACCCACTTGATGCACACATATAATTTGAACAATACAGAATTACTTCTGCATTTTTATCGACTTTTTTTTCTATCTCTTCAGTCAATTGTTCAAATGGAATACTAATTGAACCTTTAATATGGCAGTCATCATATAACTGCTTATCCAATACATTAATAACAACCAAGCCTGTTAATTTCTCTGTATGCGGTTTGCCACATCCAGACAATATCACTAAGCAAGCTAACACACCGTATATAGATAGTAATTTTAAGGTCTTATTCATTCTAGTATACTCAGTATTTTTATGTATTTCAAAGTATCATTAAGGTACCACAAAATCCTATTAATGCAAGGTTTGCCACTACTTTATTTATTACTCTGCAAGCATTTCATGCCTAGCCATCATTTTTTTGAGATTTTCCAGGTTTATTTCTCTGATAGCACTCTTTTTTTCTTCTTCTGGTTGCTCAATTTTGCTCACCAGGTAAGGCAAGCTACATACACCCTCAACCGGTAATTTTGCATGGTACCATTCATTCATGCCTCCGGTAAACACCCATACCTCTTGAAACCCCATGGCATCTAGCTTTTCCCATGCATGGGCACTTGCAGCACACACATAACTCGCACAATAAACTACAATTGGTGTATCTTTTGCAATCGTATGCGCCCATGTTTCTATTTGATCCAAGGGCACATTAATTGATCCACTAATGTGGCAATCATGATATGATTCTTGAGGCAACACATTTATTATAACCAGTTTTTTCATACCAATACCTTTTTAATAAACTGGTTGCAAAAAACGACTCCAGCGCACCCTACTGAAAAAATCAATTGGATGTTTTATTAAATCCAAAATCCACCATGATTCATCACTATCAATTGACCATATTCTAAATACAATACGACCGTGAATTAAATGCTCCTTTATCGGACCAAAGAACCGACAATCTTTGCTTCCTACTCGATTGTCACCCATGCCCCAATATTCATCCGGACCCAACTCAACATAAAATTCATCTGAACCATCCCAATGGCTATTACCGCGTTTCACTTCCGCTTTAGATGGCGGGAATACGGTACCTGGATACCACAACTCTAATTGTCCTTGTGGTCCACGCACTACACGATCTGGTTGTATCTGGTAAAAAGGCTGATCTTTGAATGACTTATCCGGATCATATGATTTTAATGTCTTGAATTCTTCAAGTTTTCTTTCACGCAGAGCATCAAGAATAAATGGATCAACTGGTCGACCTTGCAACATGGCACGGATTTCTTGATCTGCTTGCTTGATTACAGCAGCTTTATCTTCTCGGTATACACGAATAAGTGGGTACTGATTTAAATACGGTTCATCCAATTTTTGATCATTTAGATATATGACTGGGCGCCCATTTTCTACCGTACCACGTATTTTATCACCAGGTATACCAATAATTCTTTTGGTAACATTTTGTGGTCCATATACATATTCTTCAAATAATCGCTTTATAGGGTTATCAGAATACGTATACATCACATCATTAAATGCAATAATGTCACCACGTTGCGGTTTGCGTATAAAAGAATAGGTAAATTTGTCAGCAAAAAAACGTTCACCAACGAGCATTGTTGTTTCCATAGAACCAGTCGGTACTTGGTATAGTCCAAATCCAAATGTACGAATTATAAACACCAACAGGAGCAATCCAACAAATTCGACTGCACTTTTGAAAAAATTAGATTGTTTTTTTTGCTGAGTTGCCATAATAATTCCTTACAATAAAAATAAATGTATGTACAAGTTTAGTGATGATATTTTTTTTTACAAATTCTCTTACGCCATGCAATAAAGTGGATTTACCCGCTTACCAAACATGTATACTTCAAAATGTAAATGCGATGCGTCCTTCCCAGATTTACGTACAAAACCAGTATCACCTACCGTTCCTACCAGCGTACCTTTTTGCACGCGTTGGCCAGCTGTTACTTTAATCCTATCTAAATGTGCATATCGTGTTTTATATTTATGATTATGTTGAACAAGTACTGTGTTACCATAGCCAGATACATAATGTGCTTCTACTACACGTCCAGGAGCTGCCGCTTTTACCGGTGTTCCTCGTATAGCTGCCATGTCAATGCCACGGTGAAACCCATATGAACCATCTGGATTTTTACGTGAGCCAAAAAATGAACTTAACCAAAAACGTGATTTTTCTATTGGCCAATCTAATTCAATATCAAAATAACGACGCCGCACACGTCGCTCTGCACGATTAACCGAAGCTGATCCTGATCTCTTTTTGGTAATAATGCGTTGATGCGGTTGCTCATCTACTGGTCCAAACCAATCTTCCCCTTGCAAACGTTGCATCAAACCATCAAGTTGTTGTTCTTTAAGGTATGCTTGCATTGAATCTTTTAAATATGTTTCATTTCTATTTAAAAAAACAGACACATCATCTTGATTATCAGAAGATATTATTCGTGCATCTTCAGGAAATAATGAAGACTCATCTTCATCAACAATATTATTATTACGTAAAAAAGTACGCACCGTATGTATATACATGCGATATTGTGCTGATAATTCCTGTAACCTGCGTCCTTCTTGAGCAAAGAACATATACTGCTGTGTTAATAATATAGCCAACACAACAAGCACCCCGAGCCCTGCTCCTACAATCAATTCTTTTTGTTGTGACACGAAATAGCTTTCTTGTTATAAACTTTTTTTAGACACACAAGAGTACGTAATCGGGTACCCATCCAACTTTATTGTCGTAACGTATTTTGTACCACCCGGCAATCGCATCTTCTAACACTACTTCTTGCGCATATGCCAATGTACCTAGCACATGATACCGTTCATCAGGGCCGCTAAAAACCGATAGTTGCTCCTTATTAAACACAATTGCAACTTGTCGTGTACGTATACTATACGTATCATACAAAACCATACCATTGAAAAGAACAAATATACCGACTACCATAATCAATATTTTATACCAAAATCCACGCGTTGAGCGAATAATAAGCCAACTGAGTATAAACCACGGCAACAAAAAAAGTAATTGTAATACACATACAGAGATACCTCCGGTTCGTGCACGAATCGCCAACACTATAGTATCCCACCAAGAAAGTTCTACTTTTTTACCAAGTTTTTGCAACACCGCATGTTGATATACAACACTTGCGCGATATTGCGACGGAGTGGCACCTTTTAATGCGCGTTTATACGCTACGAGTGCTTGTGGGTATTGTTCTAATTGATATAAACAATTACCTATATTCAACCACACAGCACTGCCTTGCATCTGCATAGATTCATATGCAACAAGTGATTGTTGATAATCGCCCGCTTTATACAACTTATTTGCACGCAAAAATGTCTCTTGGTTGTTTGCAACAAGAGGAAGCGCCAAACCTAGTATCCACATGGATAAACGTTTCATAATATCCCCTCCAGCAAAATCAACCACTGCTGCGCATCATTAAATAACCTATCATCATTTTTATGCGTATCACCAAATACCTGTTGTACTACTATAGAAAAAAATTCATCCCACTGATTAATAACATGTGCAGACATACCGGCACTTTGTAAGCGCTCAATAATAAACTGTTGTGTAACATGCGTCGGTGCCACCATATAACGATCAGCAAAAAACTGCCGCATCACTACATACACCTGTGCATGATCATGATGAACACGTGCTTTATCCAGTTCTGCACGTGCCAGTTTAAATGCATTTTTTGCACGTACCATTTGCATGCTTTTTGCGCGATACCTCCTGATTGCACCACGAATGAGCAAAAAACCTACATAATAAAATGGTATAAAGAATACCATAAAAAACAACCACCACGGCAATGGGTGCCGCTCGTGCACTGGATACCACTTATCTGTTTCATCAAGCGCCATGCACTGTTGTTCAACAGGCGTGTCGATTTCTACGGTACTTTCGATAACATCACTCGCTGTTTGTGCAGGTTGTTGTATTGCAGCATTGGGTAAAACAGTAACCGCTAGAGGTATTGTTGTCAGCTTTTTATACGTACGCGATTTAGTATCAAAATAAACAAATGATTGTGCAGGAATAGTCCATTCACCTTCTTGCATTCCTTGAACAACATATTCAAATTTATTTACTAAAAAATGGTTGTGCGTCGGTTCAATATAATTTTTAGATTCATAGTACCGCAATGCATCTGGCATATGGCTCAACTGGGGAATTGTAAGAGCTCCCATATCACCATTACCTTCAATAGCAAGCGTTAATACCAATGCCTCACCAGCTTTTGCTACCGTAGGATGAACAGATGCTTCAAAACTAACAAATTCCCCTACCGCATACACCGTTTCTTTACATGGTGGCAACGGTGCAACTTCTATTTGAACGGCATTTGAATAAATACGTTTACGCTCTGCTCGGCTAAACATCATAAATGGCATATTATACGCGCGTTTGCCTTCTATTTCGTACTCAGCGCGACTTGCAGGAATTATCAAAGTTCCTGATGCTTCTGGATACAATTGCCACTCCCAGCGCTCGTAATAATATCTAGTTCCATTAATTTTTTCAGTACCAGATGTATGCTTATTCAAATCACCTACCAAGCGTGCACGTACAAATTGTGGTGGTTCAATAGTTTTTAGCTCAATCGAATCTTTTGCATAATAAAACGTAAGTACACAATTGATTTGCTCACCAACCACGGCACGCTCTTTATCCACCACAAAGCGCAAAAACGCTTCTTGCCCTTTGATTGATTCGGTCGATTGATCAACTTCTAGCGTAATGGTATTAGATGTCAGAGTTGTACCATTGTGCACAATAGTTGCTGGACCTACAATATGTTTACCTTGTGCATCCATGTGTACAACATATCGATATTGATATGCTCGCTGACCATTTATAATCATAAAGCTTTGCTGAGTACTATTAATGGTATATGATTGATTTTGAGCTAAGGTGGGTGCCGGCATTCTACCAGACACATCTTTCAAACTCACCTCCAATACAAAAGGCTCTCCTATGCCAATTGCATCAATTGGTCTACCACGCATAGATAATGCACGCAACTCCAGATCAGCTGCACGTAGAAAACATGCGCAATACAACAAACCAATAACGGCTATGGTCATTAATTTACCAACGTTTTTGTCCATGCTGCCCTGCCAAGTTTTTATCAATTGCCCGTTTAATCATTCGCTTGTTTGCTTGTGCATCAGCATCTTCTTGTTGCGCCAATACCAAGCGAATAAATTTTTCTTTGGGATCCAATGATTTCTCGTCTTCTGCTAGATCCTGCGCCTGTCCTTTTTCCGCTGAATTATCTTTTTTAGTTTCATGTGGTGCCTGCTGCCCCAATGCCTGATCTATATCAGATTGAGACTGTTCAGAAGTATCTGTTTGATTTTGTTGTTCATCCGGCATATCATAAGGTCGTTGTTCTTGTTGATCTTCGTCGGGAGATTTTTTATGTTGATTAGCTCGTTGTTCTTGCTCAGTTGTGCCTTGCTGGGAGTTTTGTTCAAGTTGTTGTTCTTGTTCATGCCCATCCTGTTTCTGGTCGCCTGTATCATTGGCTTGTTTGTTTTGCTCCCCATTTTGATCAGCATTATTCTCAGCTCCATCATCTTTATTGCTATCTTGCTTGTTATCTTGAGTATTTTGCTGTGATCCATCTGTTTGATCTTGAGATTTCTGATCATCGTTATTTTGTGCATCATCTTTGTGTTGATTCTGCTGATTATTTGCAGAGTTATTCTGTTGTTGCTGCTGCTTTTGCTTATCTTGCTGCTGATCTTGTTTTTGTTCTTCTTGTTGCTTTTGTTGTTCTTCTTCTTGCAACATCTGTTTTACAATTTCTAAATTATGCTGTGCACGTTCGTTGTCTGGATTAATGTCTAGGACTTGCTCATATGCAACAATAGCATCTTTCAACTGCTTTTGTTGGACATATGCATTACCCATATTAAAATATGCTTGTTCTTTTAAATGCAACGGTGCATCAGACTGCGTCACGTGTTCAAAGTACGCCTGTGCTTTTGGATATTCTTGTAAACGATACGCGGCAACACCAGCATCATAGAGTAGGTCGGCCCTGGTTGGTTGATCAACAAGCAATTGATTTATACTTGTTTGTGCGCTTTCCCAGTTATTTACATGAGTCTGCGTTATTGCTTTCCCATAATTAATAGCAGTGCCCATAGCACTCATATGATTATTCAAAAAAACAACTATAAAACACAAAACATACATCATAATAACCACTCAATCAGCAAACATACAAAACTTACCAATAAAAAGTACGGATATTGTTCTTCTAGCCGTGCCATATAACGCTCATCTAATGCCTCTTTTTCGAACTCCTGAACTTTTTTTACTAACATATGCACATCGCTGCCATCATCAGTTCCTGAAATATACATGCCTCCTGCATCCTGCGTTAACGTACGCAAAATTCCCTCATTCAAGCGGGTAATTACCACTGTGCCCTGCTCATCTTTTTGGTGCCCTTCTTGCATGCCATATTGATTATACAACGGTATTGGCGCACCTTCTTGGGTTCCTACCCCTATGGCAAAAATGCGCAAATTGTCTTCGTGTGCTTGGCGTTTAAGCACGTGTAAGTTACTCGAGAAATCTTCCCCATCGGTAAATAGTACTAATAATTTATTTTTTCTACTTGGTAATCGTTTGAACGCGCGTAGTGTTTCTTGTAACGCTTGGTCAAGTGCAGTGCTACCAGAAGAGATGGTCTCCACATCAACTTGATCTAAATATAAATTAAACGCAGAATAATCTGCTGTCAGCGGACACTGCACAAACGCAGAACCAGAAAATAAAATTAACCCAACTCGTTCTGCATCAAGTTGCTTGAGAATTTCTTTTATCTTTTGCTTGGCACATGTCAAGCGATCGGGAGCACAATCAGTAGCCAACATACTACGGGAAATATCAAGGGCAAAGAAAACATCACGCCCCTCTTGTAAAACTGTTTCTTCTTTTTTATTCCATTGTGGCCGCAACAATGCAAGACACAAAAAGAACACTGCTACTACGAGCAAAAAAGCCCTGATCATCAATTTGGTAAAAGAGAAATTTTTTATCAAAAACTTTGATTGGCCAACCAACATTGCGACCGCATGCTTTTTACGCCGTAACCAATACAGCAGCACAGCAGCTACACCAAAGACCAAAAGAAAAAAAATCGCGTGCTCAGGAGCACTCCACGTAATGCCAAATAAAAATGTGATCATATACTAAACCATACAAATGCTGATAAAAATAACTCTATACATACTAATCCGATCACACAGGCTACAAATGGAATAAAAATATCATAATACTTTGTAAATACTGGTACTTCTATTTCAGTTGTTTCAAGCTGATCAATCGTATCATATACTTCACGCATGCCTTGTACATCAGTTGCCATAAAGAACTGCCCACCTGTCTGCTGAGCAATGTCTTGTAATAATTTTTTATTTACGCCAAATCGACCAATCGGCATGCCAAACAAATTATGTATTACTACCCCGTCATCGCTACCAATACCAATAGTATAAATTTTTATACCAAACTTTTTGGCAACTTCAAGCGCTACCGATGGATCTATATCATCGGGTGACGGCTCACCATCGGTCAATAGAATAATGACTTTACTTTTTGCGTGCGAATCTTTCAATCGATTGACTGCTGTTACAATTGCCGTAGCTAACTTGGTTCCATCAGGATTAATCACACCAATATGCAGTTCATTAATAATGTCATGTAATAATTTTTTATCTGCCGTAATCGGTGCACGCGATACTGCATCTTGTGCAAAAATAACCAATCCTAATGCATCGTATTTACGTTTTTCTATGAATCGAATCGCTTCTGTTTTTGCCGCTTCAATTCTAGACAAATGACGGGGACCAAAATCATCATGTTGCATACTTCCTGATATATCCAAAGCAAGTACTATGTCTATACCTTCTGTGTGTACTTTAGAATGCGAATCAACCAATTGTGGTTTGCCAAGTAAAAAAGCCAACATTAATAACGATAGCAATCGCATTGCAAATAACACGGCTTTGTAGTACCCACTGCTCGTCAAATGACGATCATACAAAAAATTGCCAAGGGTATACTGATACAACACGCGTTTGACAATTTTTAACCGGGCAATAATTGCACCACATACCACAATAAGCGCTACATATAGCCAAATGCTTTGTGCAAAACGAAAGAAAAATTCATTCAACGTTTAAACCCTTCAGCTTGCTGTATAAACCATTCATGCACACGTTTTTTAAATAGTTCTTCATCTTCTCCGTTTGAAAATCTAAACGGTTTGCCAACCACCACCGTAACCGGATAGTTACGTACTAAAAAAGCGTTCGGTGGATACACTTTGTTAACGCCATGTATATATACTGGCACAACTTGACGCTCCGTTCTTTTGGCAAGTATAGCAAAGCCACCAAAAAAATCATGTATGTCATCATCCTGTGCAAAACGACTGCCTTCAGGAAATATCATGATATGCATACGATGTTTTTTAACTATATCCATTGCCTGCAATAATGAGCGCACCGCCTTCCATGGCGACGATGTATCAACCAACACCGCAATATACGGAAGCACGAATCGTAAAACGGGTGATTTCATTAACGCCGCAAGCGCTAGCCACACATGCGGTTGTCCTTTGGTTAACACACCCATTAATGGGATATCAAATGATGATTGATGATTACCGGCAAAAATTGCTGGTTCATCCGGTAAATTTTCTAATCCAATATAGGTTATTTTTAATAATGATACCTTCAATACCAAGGTATAAAACAACTGTACCATATTGAAAAAAAATTTACTTTCATACCGTATACGCTGCGGCAAAAATAAGTAAACAACCAAGGGTATAAAAAATATGATAATGATACATATTAATAAAAAGCGAGAAACTAAGGTCCGTACCAATGCACCGAAAGTACCCAACATACTGTCCCCCTGGTATTATTTGGGTTGATTAAAATAAACATCCGGTTGATCATGCAAACGTTTGATGTATATGGTGTTCCAGATGCAAATTGCAGCTAATTGCAACAGTAATAAAAAACAACTTTGTAGAAGCAGTACTATTTTAGTCACCATACTATCAGAACGCATCTGCTCAATAAATATGAAGAATACCCTATCCTGAATTTGTAACAATACATATAAGATACTACATAATATAAATAGTACGGGTAAATTAAAAATAACCATTTTAACCGCACGTACCAGACTCATCCACAACGACTTAATAGATCCCTCTGAATCAAAGAAAAATAACATGAACAAAACACCTAATGGCACTATAGGTGTATTTAAAAATGTAATACCGCTAATCATCAACAAAAATAACCATTCAGAAATACCAATATAATATATTCCCACGAGCATAATTACTTCAATAGTATACAGCATAAGCCAGTATCGTGTGTACCCGATAAAGTAAACACTATTTTTTTGCTTTACCGATGCTCGTGCTGCAAGAATAATCATACTCACTACCCATAGCCATACTAAAAAAAAGAATAAGCGATTAAGCACAAGAACAAGATGCGTAGCTAAACCATACACATTAACCAGAAAATATATACTACCAAGCCCTATCAATAATAAAACCCCAAAAGTACCAATCACCAGATACCATACATTCAGTAACGTTTTAAGCGCATCAACAATAGATTTGAGGGTAACCAGGGCCAGAGGCTTTAAAGAACCAGGTGCCAACAGGGCAAGTGAATCTCGCCACGAACGCATAACACGCATAATCATATTATTATTCCTTTCCAGGTATGAGTCCCTATTGCTACCCTGTATGATACTATAAAATACTAGTCAAGCACAAGGCCTTAAACAGGATCCTTTATATAGTAGACTTTTGCAATTATTTGACTTTTAGGAAATTATTCCACTAATATAAGGGGTAGTGTGCTACTTGATCTATACCAAGGGGGAAGCTTGTACCAATACCTATAATCTGAATACTATTTTTGATTTGAAAGATATCAGAATCATGGTACAAATAGAGGGCTAGATAATTAAGCGTCAAACTAAATGTGAGTATATGAAAAAGTTATTAATTGTAGAATCTCCGGCAAAAATCAAAACTATTTCCAAGTTCCTGGGCAAAGATTTCAAAATCATGTCCACCGTGGGACACATCAAAGATTTACCGCCAAAAAAAATTGGGGTAGAAATCACTGATGATAATCATATTGAAATTGACTACCAAGTACTGGAAGACAAAGAAAAAGTAATTGCCGAAATTTGCAAGGCTGCGCATGGTTCCGACATTATTTATCTTGCACCCGATCCTGACCGCGAGGGGGAAATCATTGCATGGCATATTGGCCAAGATATAGAAAAAGTTGCCAAAAAAAATGCCGAGATTCAACGTATTACGTTTAACGAGATTACCAAATCTGCAATAGAAGATGCCATCAACCATCCGGGCAAAATTGATATGAAAAAGGTTGCTGCTCAACAAGCACGCCGCGTACTTGACCGTTGGGTGGGGTATGAAGTATCTCCTATTTTATGGAAAAAAATTACTTCCGGGCTATCAGCAGGCCGTGTCCAATCGGTTGCATTGCGCTTAATTTGCGACCGTGAGCAAGCAATTCGCGATTTTAAGCCAGAAGAATATTGGACGATTGATGGTACCTTTGCACACAATACCGATAAAATTGTTGCAGCACTCACGCATATTGGTACCAAAAAAGCAGAAATTAAAGATGAAAAAACAGCGCAAAAGGTTACTAAAGAAATAAAAGCAGAAACATTTGTCATAGATTCTATAGAAGACAAATCGCGCAAAAAAAATCCGGGTGCACCGTTTATGACCAGTACGTTGCAACAAGCAAGCTATAACCGCCTTGGGTTCTCGGTCAAAAAGACCATGCAGGTTGCACAAAAATTATATGAAGGTATGCCACTCCAAGATGAGAGCACTCCTGTTGCACTCATCACCTATATGCGTACCGATTCACTTCGCTTGTCTGACACGGCAACCAAACAAGCACGTGATTTTATCAGCAAAAATTTTAGTAAAGAATATTTGCCAAGCAAGGCGAATGTCTTTGAACGAAAAACAAAAACAAAAGCACAAGAAGCTCACGAAGCTATTCGCCCGATTGACGTGAGTATTACGCCAAAAATTGCAAAACAATACCTACCTGCTGATGCAGCAAAACTATATGAACTTATTTGGAAGCGTTTTGTCGCATGCCAAATGAATGCAGCCGAATATGCACAACGACAAGTAACTATTAAAGGTGGTAAGTTTACCTTTAAGGTTACCGGCTCTACCCTCATATTTGATGGTTTTTTGAAAGTCTATACCGAAGACGAAGATGAAAAAGAACAAAAAGTAATCTTACCGGCAGACATCAAAGAAAAAGACGTGGTCGATTTGGAAAAACTGGATCCAAAACAACATTTTACTCAACCACCACCACGCTACACCGAGGCATCATTGGTCAAAGAAATGGAAAAAGAAGGCATTGGCCGACCAAGTACGTATGCAACCATTTTGAACACCATTCGTGCACGTGCATATACTACACTCGATCAACGTAAACGCTTTGTACCAACTGAGCTTGGTATGCAAGTGGTCAAATTATTAGTCGAACACCTACCACGCATTATGGACGTTAAGTTCACTGCTTTAATGGAAGAAGACTTAGACAAAATTGAACATGGCGATATTAAGCGCGATGAGCTTTTGATTGAATTTCATAAATTATTCAAACAAGAATTACAAGACTTTGTGGGTGAAGATAGTAAAAAAAGAATCGCTGAACCTACTGAAGTTACGTGCCCGGAATGTAAAGAACATAAACTTGCTATTCGTTTTGGCAAAGGCGGCGAGTTCTTGGGCTGCCTTGGTTATCCGGATTGTTCATTCACCTCGAACTTTACCCGTGATGAACAAGGTAAAATTCAATTGGTTACACCAGAAAAACCAAAATTATTAGAAGAAACATGTCCAAAGTGTGGCAAACCATTGCGTGAACTGGTTGGTAGATACGGCCCGTTTGTTGCATGCTCTGGGTACCCTGAATGTAAATATATCAAACAAAATAAAGCAGGATTCCCATGCCCTAAATGCGGTGGTGATATTGTAGAGCGCGTCTGGAAAGGTGGCAAATTCTGGGGTTGCTCGGGATATCCTAAATGTAAGTTTGCTATCTTTGATCAAATTGAAGAAACAAAATGCCCGCAATGCAAACTACCATTCTTAATCAAGAAATTTGATAAAGATGGTAATGTTACGTTGTATTGTTCTGATAAAGAATGTGGGTACAAGGAATAAGTGTTTTTATCAATTTAGTTACACTGTTATATTTTTGAGTTTTTCTTTTATCACAAGTTTTGCGCTTCCCGCGCGGGGCAAATATATTGCTTGCCCAATATATTTGATACAAAGGCAAAAAAGAGAAGAATCTCTTTTTAATCTCTCTTTAGCGCTCATACGGCAAACTCTCGCCTATATTTTCTGCTCATATTTTTAAATTGATCAAATTAACTTTGCTAATTTTATCCCACTATATACTATCACGCGGCTTCCAGCCTACGCTTATAGCTTCGGCGGACTAAAGACGGCAATTCCGCCATAGCTCAAAGAGCGACGGCAGAATTGCTTCTACGAGCGCGAATGAACCAATACATAAAATTAAAAGTCTTCTATCCGAGCACCTTGATGCGAAGCCGCGAAAGCGGATGAGTCAGCAGAATTGTGTGAGAATTAGGCCATCCAACAGCATGTTGCACTTCGACAAGCTCAGTGTGAGCGGAGGAGAAGTTGGTGCCTGTCCGTTCGTAGCTTGCCGAGCCGGAAGGCCCGGATAAGCGTAGACGGATATTTTAGTCCAGATCTTTTGTACACGCAAAAAATCTGGCGCTGCCCGCGTAGGGCAAACTTACAAAAATAAGAATAAAATATAATCAAAGTAAAAAATATAACGTAATTTAATAAAATCAAAATAGTTTACCAAATACACGTGCATACCTTACTGCTTTCGTAACACCATTTCATATTGCCTTCCCCGTTTGGCAACATGAGCAAAACCAACTTTTTTAAGCGCATGATAACTACGTTTATTATCAATATCTACATATGCGGTCAAAAACAATGCTCCCGTTGTTGCAAAATATTCTTGTGTAACTAACGCAAGTGCGTGTTTAAATACGCCGGTTCCCCAATGCGCATGATGCATCCAACAATACAACTGCCCCCGGTGTGCCTGTGCATCTCGAATTTCCACTGCACCTATTAATTGATCCTGCGTGGTATCAAACACACAATAAAACAACGTATTGCCTAATTGTTGTTGTACAATCCGTTCATATAAATACATTGCCTCCATCTGGAGAGATGATACATGCAATGCATCTTGTACCTCCGGAGAAAATTGCGCAAGATATGAGGCTATATAATCAGTACATAACTGCCGAATACAAATCGAATTATCTGATAATTTGTTCTTCTTCATAATGATCCCCTAGGTAACTAGTATAAGGACCATAGAAATCACAAATAAAGAAAACAAAAATAAAATGGCCCTATCATTTTGTTGATAAGGCCATGCATAGTACCAAAAAGTATATCTATCATGGTGGGAAACTAGACCACACAAAATCCTTCAGCACATTACCATCTGCTATAGCGGTAAAAATACCTGTTATAGCAACGCCAAATGCTGTTGCTTCACTTGCAATCCACGTTCCTGGACTTGGAAATGGATTTGGTATTAGAAAACCTGCCGGTGAGTTTATGCTACCAATAGATGGAAATATTGGAAATATAACGGTGACCGGACCTAATGAACCTATCGTATCTGCTATACTTACTCTCATTAAAAAACTTGTATCAATCGGACTACCGGCACATTCATTCCTGAGCAATATAATACCACGACTATTTGCCGTATGCGCAGGCCCCGGAAACGGTGGCAATTGACCAATATTAAAAGTACCGATAGTTATTGTTACAGGATCCACACTCGTTATTTCTGCTTGTCCTAAAATATTACGCACTTCATAACCACCTACGGCATTCTGAAAAGAAATGCAATCCTCTATACAAACATTCGATTGTGGTGTACCCGTTGTATCACCACGTGTATTAGCTGTATCAACTACAAATCCCACATCATTACATCTATCAGCAATACATTCCTTCATAAGTACTTCAGGACCTTCTATGAAGTATCCTCTTAAACTACAAAATTTAGCGGTGCAATTTTGAATTAATAGATGATCGCCATCTTCTGCAAGATGGAAGCCATGCTGATTACAATCTATAGCTTGACAATTTTTGATCACTGAGTTTGATGAATTTAAATAAAACCCTGTTCTATTACAATTTCCTGCAAAGCACCCATCATACGTATTGCTTACACTTTCATCTCTAAAGCCATTACCTTCAGAAACACTCGTGCCTCCAACTAATTCAACATTACAATTGAGAATCAAATTAAACACAGACGGATTAAGAATGGAAATACCATTACCATCAGCTACGTTACATACAAAGCAATCCTGAATAATTGATTCTGAAACACCACCGGTAAATCGAATACCATCTCGTATAACATCTTGTATGGTAATATTCTGGATTGTTACACCTATTAATTCATTAATAAATGAACCACCAAACGCATATATACCGATATCAAAATTTACAATGGTACCATTTTGAATAATAATTGCTTGACTAGGCTCTCCTACAACACTGATTGCAAAACTGTTATTGGATCCGTCACCTTGTATTATGTTGTTATCTAAATCCAGTACTACGTTATCTGAAATTATACTGATAGCGGTACCTGTTCCTATAAAGCTAATCAACTCTGATACACAATAAGTTCCCGGTTGTGTAATTGTGTATGGAATATCATCTTGAGTAATTTCAAAATCACAACCACAATCTGCTATATCGCATAAATCACTATTGGGTACATTAATAAGATCTGTACCATTATTGTTTGCAATATTGTTACAAACTACTAAGCCAACCGCTCCGGTACCATCTATTCCTACCGCATTGTTTATAGCTGAACTATCGCGTAGTTGGCAATTGTCTCCATCAATATCAAAACCAGTACCACTATTGCCCACTGCATAACAAGCTGTCATTAAGCCATTGTCACCCGCAATAACAAAACCTCCAGCATTTGATAATGCCTTGCAATCAGCTATACACCAATCATTTGAACTTGTATTTATAAAATATCCTGAGTTGCTATTTTGTTGAGTTATACAATCTTGGATTATTATTCTTAATGCAGCTGCTGTAACAGCTATACCAATAGTTCCATTGCTAACCGTACACTCCTGAACAGTGTTATCATTACCACCAATAGATATACCATTACCAAAATCATTTATTTGTATATTTCTTATGCTGCCGCGTACACCATCAAAGTCTATGCCGGTTGAAAAGCTGAATCCATTTACTATTTTACCATTTTGCACAATAACATTTCCCGCACCTGCATTCACTTTCACCCCAAGGGTACCACCATGTTGTGCATCAATCGTATGACCATACAAATCTAGGGTGACATAGCTCGTGGTAATGGTAATTGCAGTACCTGAAGAAAATTCTAAATCTTCTGCAACAGACCACACACCCGGTGTATCAATGGTCAATGGTATATCATGTTGTGCAATTTTAAAGTCACTGGCAGGTATCAAACACAAATCACTGTTTATTACATTCACTAAATCAGTACCATTGGCATAAACCAAATTATTACACACCATCAATGTTTGTGCTGATGTGCCTGCAGCTGCTCGAATACCGGCAGATGTATTTGATGCACTGGTACAATTGGTAATCTGGCAATTGCTACCACTAATATTAAACCCATCTGCACCATTGTTTTCTGCTATCGTATTTTCAAAAATACAATTGTTGACTGAAGAAGAACTTACCCAAAAACCATCTGCTGCATTTTGGCTTGCTATACATGCTCTTATTACCAAATCTGTAACAGTACCAAAAATTTGCATACCTTCGGCTGCACAATTATATATATTGCAACCCTCAAATACCATATTTGCACCACTGTTTATTACTATTCCCGCGCCACTAGTTGCATTCGCAATATGTACATTATTTACGGTAATTCGCTCCTTACCCGATACCCCGCTCCCTATAAATATACCATTACTCGTTGTGTTTTTTATGGTACCATCTTTAATTATCACATCATTCGCACCACTTACATTAATACCAATTAAGCTCGTACCTTCACCATCTATAAATCGATCCATCATATCGAGCGTTACACAAGATGAGGTAATGGTAATTGCTGCAGCTCCTGCAAATCCACCGTGTATATTTTCTACCAAACAATGCACACCCGGTTTATTTGCAACATACGGAATTTGTGTTTGTGTAATCAGGTAATCACACCCGCTGACTGCCTCGCCAGTCAATGTTACTGATATGGTAAAGCTAATACCATCTATAATATGATCTATTTTAGTGTTTATTACATCTACCGTTGATTCAATGTCACATACTTGTGATGACATATCATCAACTTCTGTACCTATACGAAAGGTCAGACCATGTAAATTTTCAGCTGGTTGTGGGTTTATGTTACCACAACTCGCATGAATGTGATGAGACACCAATAGTAAAATTAGTACATATATATAAGACAATACCTTCATAGAATAAGCTCTCCTTTTTATAGAACTACTTATTCCACTAAATAATAAATTTAGATCAAAGTCAACACTATAAAAGATTCACTAATATAACAAAAATAAAATGGCCCCTCCTTTTTAAAGGGAAGGGCCATAATTAAAATCATGATGTAAAATTATGGTGATGCGTTTGAACGGCTATTAAACACTGCAATGTCCGCTGCAGCCGCAATAAATCCTCCTGGTACAGATCCAAATGATTCATCAATATTACCTTGACCGTTAGTTTGTACCCCTAAAGTACTCGACAAGCGACGAGCTCGCTGTGATGTCACCGGACCTACAAAGGGTGTAAATAAGAATTCAAAATTATAAGCATCATTACGCGCTGTGGTACCAGTACCTACATCAACACTTGGATTTGCAATATTATCGAACAAATGAATACCTCGTGTACCCGTCATCTGATAACTACCAGGCGGCAAAAGACTTTCTGTTGCAACCAATGGATTAGTTTCTCCCAAATAATATGAATATCTACCAGAATCTGTCTCCGTACAATTAGAAACAGTTGCTACGTTAGTAGGATCAATATTGAATCCATCAATACCACTATTAATAGACTCACAATAACTAATCACATAACGAGATCCATCCAAAACCTGGAACCCATGCCTAGCACTGTCAACAGCACAACACTCTCTAAAAGTAACATTATTACCCTCAGCATGGAATCCGTCTAGGCCACTATTATTGGATATTGAATCAACAACTATATTATCATTACCTTCTACATAAAACCCATGAGAAGATGTATCACATGCGGTACAGTTTTCTATGGTATTATTATTTGTTACTACATCAAACCCTAGATTGGCGTTAGAAACTATTGTATTTACGACGGTAGCGTTATTCACTGCAATAGCAACACCCGTCCCTCCAATATTTTGTATAGTACAGTTTCGCGCAACAGGGCTTACTGCTCCTGATCCTATCCCAAGACCCGTTGCTATGATATTTTGTATTGTACAGTCATTGACTTCTTGCATTCTACCAACAATACCACCAAATAATCCACCTCCACTGACACTACAATTATTCACGTTTGTTTCTATATTAGAAACTATTATGCCCGAAGTTTCGCAATCATTTACAATCATATTTTCTATTAAAACAAATCCAGCATCACTTTCAACAGAGATTCCATTGTTAAAGTTAGTAATCAAACCATCTTTAACATAAACATTGGTACCAGAAATTACCAATGCCATATCAGTGCCAGATCCTTCTATTATTTTATTTTTCAAATCTAGCGTTACATCATCTGCAGCTACAATAATACCATTACTAGCACCAACCGTTATTGATTCTGCCAAGCAATAATTACCCGGTACGGTAATAGTATATGGAATATCGTTTTGTTGAATAATAAAATCACACCCCATTTTGCAAAGATTCCCATCTATGGTATTCACTAAATTAATGCCATTATTATGCACTAAATTGTTACACACTTCCAATGTTTGTGCTGATGTACCTGTAGCTGCTCTAATACCGGCTGATGCATTTGATACACTCGTACAATTTGCAATCTGGCAATTGTTACCACGAATATCAAAGCCATCTGCACCATTATTACCCGCTATGGTGTTTTCAAAAATACAGTTATTAACTGAAGAAGAACTTACCAAAAAACCATCTGCTGCATTTTGGCTTGCTATACATGCTCTTATTACCAAATCTGCTGCACTACCAAAAATTAACATACCGTTGGCTGCACAATTATATATGTTGCAACCTTCAAGCACTATATTTGCCCCACTACTTATTGCTACTCCTGAGGCACCTGCACTCGCAATATTTACATTGCTTACAGTAATACGTTCTTTGCCTGATGCCCCGGTTCCTATAAATATTCCCGTATCTGTTACATTTTTTATGGTACCATCCTTGATTGTTACATCATTTGCACCACCCACATTAATACCAATTAAGCTCGTACCTTCACCATCTATGAATCGATCCATCATATCGAGCGTTACACAAGATGAGGTAATGGTAATTGCTGCTGCGCCGACAAATCCACCTTGTATATTCTCTACCAAACAGTGAACCCCTGGCCTGTTTGCAATATATGGTATTTGGCTTGCAGTAATCAGGTAATCACACCCGCTGACCGCCTCGCCAGTCAGTGTAACAGATATTATCACATTAAAATCAATCTCATCAATAGCAGACAATATCGCATCCGTGTCGCTTGCAAGATCAACCTCAATCTCACACACTTTGCTTTGAATAATCTTGTTACTCACCTGGAACGCACTAGACGTATCATCTACCAAATCACCACCAGTATTTTGTTCGGAAATAGTATCAAAAACATCAATTGCAAAACATGATGCATCAAAATGAATACCCGCACCTTGGTTAGAGTGTGCAAAACTATCACACATTAAAATTGAATTAGTTGCAATAAAGTCAAAGCCATCGGTTTCATTACCAGACGCAATACAATTAATCAATAAAACGTCGGACAAGCTTTCAATCTCAAACCCTTTGGATGAATTCAAAAACGAGCAATTATCTAAAACAATATTGGCAATTAAAGGGCTTACCATGCACAATAAAAATAATAAAATTTTATTTATATGCTTCATCTCTACTCTCTTTATTAAATCAATGATCTAAAAAGTCTTATTGCAGTTTTTCCAGCCCTAATAACCGAATTAGTAATACTCGTTTTACTGACAAGAGGATCTTCGAAAGGATCATCGAATATTGGTAATACAATACCATTTCCATCGACCTCAATATTCAGTGCATCTAATAATGCTTTAGATACAGCAAACCCTTTTCCATTTACACCATCTCCTCCAATACCCCCTCCATTAACACTTTCAATAGCTAAATTAACAACATCTTCAAGATTAAACATCGTACCGTCAAGACCAAAGGCATCAGCTTTACTAATAAATGCCTGTATCGCTCCATTAAGGAGCACAAAATCTGATCCACCATTAAATTCAGATATACTACGAAGACTCATAGTATTAATATCAGTTCCATGCATGAATTCTTCAACAATATTCTCCGCTGCTGAATTTAATATTGACACCCTATTCATTATAGCAACTACATTACCTTTGCCGGCTATATCAGCTAAAGTTTGATTTTGCACTGACAAACTATTTCCATTCGATGCAGACAGCGCATTACCACTACTTCGGCTTATATCTGCTCCATCAATATCCGTATCGTCCACTTCAGAAAAACTCAGTGCATCATCTCCAGTATCATCAGAGCTAAGATTACGTCCCCTATATTGACCAATATTGCTATACTCTCGACCAATTCCACCAATAGATTGAATATCAGAATCTTCTTCAGAAAACTCCGTCCAATTACTACCACGAATTCCCGCGCCAGCTTGGCGTGCACTCGAATCGCGAAGACCAAAGATATCACCATCAGAAGCATCAATTACGTGACCACCAATATCTTCGTAATCTATTCCATCTGCATATACCTCATCCCAATCATCCCACACACTGCCATCACCACTAATACTGCTTAATCTCGAATTACGCCAACTAAACCTACTACCGCCACTAGAGGCATCAATCCCGCGACCATTGACACGTTCCGCATCTGCACCATACGCAAGTATTTCATCTACAGTCTCGAAAAAATATGCATTACCACCAATATCACTTGCACTTGAATTGCGCAAACTCAAAAAACTCCCACTCCCAGTCCCCCCAGCTCTAAATGCGTCTCCACTACTATGTCGTATGTTTACATCCTCAAATAGAGACTGAAAAGCATTATCAAGATCAATGGCGGCATCACCTACTGACCCATCAGAACTTAGACCTATAGCATCTATTAAATTTGTAAACCCAAATCGGAACGATGATTCACCCGACTCAGAATCACTTACATCTTCAAGGTCTATGATATCGTCATTATTGAACGAATAACCATTTTGCGAGCTACGCCTAGCACTCGAATTTCTTACACTCACCCTATCACCATTATTAGCCCGAAGCGCATCACCAAAAGAATCTTCTTGATCAAGGCCTTCCAAATCCAAGTCACCAAAGTCGTCAACTAAGATTGAAGCTGTACCCCCACCTGTGCGGTTAGTGCTTATATCTCTACCACTAAATGAATCTATAGCCTGCCCTAGGTATGCTTCTTCACCAGCACCATTAAGAATAGCCTGTTGAAGCTCCAAAAATCCTCCATTTTGCCAAATACTTTTGAAATCGGTTTCATCTGCAATAAAATCAGTTACCCTACCACTCGAATTAATGCTTCTGAGAGCACCGAAATTGTGTACAAGCCGCTGACCATCTATTGTAAAATCAGAATCCTCCATAAGTATAGCAGGCCCAAGAGATGTCCCATCTATACTCCCATTTTGCCCCACCAGCTGGCTGTTATTCCCTCGCAAACCTGAAAACGCTGAATTCACTACTTTATAACCATTAAATAAAATATTGCTCGAGTCTTGTGCACTTAGTGCAGTAGCCGTTGATTCAGCAGTGGTATCCTCGTCACTAACTGTATCTGAATCATCATAGCTAGCACCTAATAAAGAGTTAGCTATATCTCTACCTCTACTTATTATTTCGCTCGAACCTTCAAATAGAGACGCAATATTCGTATCTCCAAATGAGTCCCTGAACGAACTAAAGCTTCGGCTATTTCTCACGTTCTGCCCAATATTCGTGTTTGTAACAAGATTCTTTGTAGATGATACAAAACTCGCACCATCAGCCAACATCCCAATACCATTTTTTGCACCCTCAACTGCCCCCGTTATTTTGTTACTTTTAAGAGATAAATAGGTGGATCCTACTCCAGTTGCTATTGTCGCAGCAACACCAACAGCATCACCAATAATAGTGGCTGCTATGTTGTCAGCTATAGCAGCTCTAACACCTCTTAATTCAACTAGTAAATCTTCATTTGTAACACCACCTGTTACTTTACTATCTTGTACCGTAACACATTCACAATCCTCACAGCGAATACAACCACCACCATTCGGCTTAGTTATATTCACCTCCTTTACAGTGACTTGTTCTACGTTTTGGAATACAAAATATACGTTTTGTCCATCTGCTGACATTCCACATATATTTTGCACAATAGACTTACTCGATAAACTTGCTTTTATGGCATTACCAATAAAATTATTCAGAAAACCATTTAGAATGCGTGTATTTCTTACACCTTCCCAACAAATTGCACCAAAGCCTTGGTCCATACCATTAATAGTATTTGTTCCCAAATTTATCGTTACATTGTCAGCCTCAATTACTATTGCAAACTTATGCGTAACGGTCCAAATAATATCCTCAGTAATAACCACTACACCAGGCACACGGATAGTTACCGTTTCACCTGCATCAAAATTAGTCTGATCAAGTACAATACGTACAGGTCCGGCCAAAATATCTTGTATAATTTTTTCACTGGCAAATGTTGTTGATGAACTTGTGCCTTTGATATCAATCTCTAGATTGGCATTAAAATATGAGTTGACTACACATAAGTTTTGTACGTCAATTTCTATGCACAATCCTATATTATTCCCCATACCGTAACACCCATCCAACAATGCCGCCAAAGTATCTGCATCAAATATAAAGCCAGCATCATTATGCATCGCGCAGCAATCTTTACAGGTCACATTACAACCATTAATACGAAACCCTGCTCCTTCATTACTTAGTGCTGTGCAGGAGCTAAAGATAATATCTTTTGCTCCTGGACCAAATACTATATACCCACCATTAATATTTTCTTTACTTAAACAATTGGTACATACAATATTAGTAGTACTTTCGAACAACATGCCATTATGGAAATTAATTACGCGCACATCATCTAGCAACACATCATTTGAACCGGATATATCTATAGCAACTTGCAACGTAACAGTAATTGAAGCATCATTCATTAATAATGTTTCACGAATAATGGTGTCTTGCGTATTAATGATTATGATGCCAGCAGATGATGTGTTACAAATATCCAATCCATCTAGGGCAATTTTTTGTGAATCATTAACATATATTGCTACTTCATTATCACAAATGTGTGATTTTGTTATAGTCACATTAGTAGAATTATCAACATAAAAAACATTTTCGGTAAAATGGGAAATTCTACCGCCAATTATTGATACATTTTTATTATTGTGAAAACAAACAAACTGATTGGCCAAATTATTACCATCTATACTCAAATTAGCAAAATTCAGGACAACATTATCAGCTTGCACTTCAATCGCACAATCAAGCGTGGTAGTCAGCAATACATCGCTACCTACAAAACAATAGCGCCCCTCATGCGTAATCACAAACGTACCAACATCCAGTACATCTTGTAGATTTATAATTTCATCACACTCTATAGTATCCAAAATTTCGTCTATTTTGCTTTCTATAATTTCTAATTTGGAACAGATCATCGCATCGCCGGCTGAGCAATCAAGTTCATCAACCAAGCTTTCTATAATGCATGCTTTGGATGCAATAATATCCACTTCCGTACCAATACGATACGTCAAGCCATGGATATTTTCACCCGGCTGGGGATTAACAAAGGTGATAGCAGCCACGCAAGTACTACCAAACGAAAAAACAAATAATAAAATAAATAGACGTGATAACATGCACTTCATACCAATAAGCTCCCTTTTTTGTAAGAACTATTTTATTTCACTAAATAATAAATTTAAAGATAAGTCAAGCTCAAAAAAATACGCTCTACCATACTTGGCAGAGCGTATTTTTTTGAACAAAAAATTATGATTAATTAACCAACATTAGCCCAATAACCAATAGTGTCAGTTAACGAACCAGGACTAACAACTGGACCAATAGTAACACTCACAAAACCAGTACCAGTACCACCGTCAGCAGGACCTACACTGTTATTATAGAAGTAATTAACTCCCAAAAGGGCATCGTCCCAAAAACCACTGTTAGTAAAACTATTCACCCTACAACTTTGAATAAGGTTTTCTGCTCCGGTATTATCGAAATAAAAACCATCGGTAACATTAATCGCCGTACATTTTTCAAATAAGTTACCTGCACCTTCAACCACAAACCCTGTTTCTGTTTGACTAACTTCACAATCTCTTAATTGATTAGTGTCACCACCAACTAAGAATCCGCCTATACCGCTATTGTTTGAAATTGAATGAATAACTATATTATTGTTACCATCCACGTCAAATCCATAATTAGTTGCATCACACACAATACAATTTTGTAAAGTATTATTGGTAGTTACTATTTCAAATCCTAAGACAACATTAGATACTACTGTGTTTATGATAGTAGCATTATTAGTTGCAATAGCAACGCCAGTAACACCTGGTGTAGTATTTTGTATCGTACAGTTTCGTACAACTGGATCTACTGCTCCAGCTCCTACTTGAAGACCTGTTGCAATGATATCTTGTATTGTACAATCACTAACTTCTTTAGCTCTACCAATAATACCACCTAATAAACCACCTCCGTTGACACTACAATTATTTACATTTGTTTCTATATTAAAAACTATTATGCCCGTATTTTCACAATCATTCACAATCATATTTTCTATTGAAACAAATCCGGCATCACTTTCTACAGAAATCCCGTTTTCAAAATTAGTAATTAAACCATCTTTAACATATACATTAGTTCCGGTTATTACCAACGCTATATCAGTACCGGATCCTTCTATTATTTTATTTTTCAAATCTAGCGTTACATCATCTGCAGCTACAATAATACCATTGCTAGCTCCAACCGTTATAGATTCTGCTAAGCAATAATTACCCGGTACGGTAATAGTGTATGGAATATCGTTTTGTTGAATAATAAAGTCGCATCCCATCTTGCACAGATCACCATCTATGGTATTCACTAAATTAATGCCATTATTATGCACCAAATTGTTACACACTTCCAACGTTTGTGCCGGTGTACCTGCCGTTACCCGAATACCTGCTGATATATTACTAGACGATGAACTATCACGAATTTCACAATTGGTGCCCAGTATTTCAAATCCATTATCATCGTTACTTTGTGCATCACATGCACGCATCACGTTATCATTTCCTTCAACATAAAAGCCGTTCGCCGTACCACTCAAGACTGATACTGTATTTAGTGCAGCACACTCGCTCAAAACACAATTATTCGCTAATATATGGAACGCTCCTGTACCCAGAAATGGTATACTATTATTTATAGCTTTACATTGCAATAAACATGAATTAGCTGCATCAACAACAAATCCTGCATCACCATTACCTGATGCTATGCAATTTTGCAATACCATATCCTGACCATCCAGGCTAAAACCACCCAATGTCCCATCATATACCCGGCAATCTTGTATAAGAACATTTGATGCACCAACTGTCTGAATACCTGCGCCACCAGCGTGTGAAACCTGCACATTGGTAACTGTAATATTGCTACCTCTTAGGATAATAGCGTTACCTGTAGAACTTTTTACCTGACCATTCTTGATAAGTACATCCGCTACTATTGAAGACGTAATATTTATGCCTATAGCACCGCCATCACCTTCTATACAATGATCTTGTAGATTCAACGTTACACATGAAGTTGTTATGGTAATCGCATTACCTGAAGAAAATTCTATATCTTCCGCCAAACACCATACACCCGGTGTGTCAATAGTTAATGGAATGTCTGCTTGTGTAATAGCAAAATCACATGCGCAACATAATGATACGGTATACATAAGTTCATCAAGCTTAGAGTTAATCTCCATTTGCCCATTACATAAATTGCTATCCATAACACCGATCAAATTCGTGCCATTATTTTCTACAATATTATTACACACAACTAAACCAGTGCTCGCAGAACCATTAATACCAACTGTGTTAGATCCCGAAGTTGAATCAATAATTTGTACCTCATTACCCTCAACAAGAATACCGGTAGAGTTACCAACTGCTTGGCAGTTTTCAACAAGGCATCTATTGGTTAAAATACCAAAATTAAAACCTGTGGTATTATCTCCCGCCATACAATTGGTTACAAAAGAATCACTTACGCCAATGGCAAAACCAGTAACATTACTCATTGCAGAACAATTATTAAGTATATGTTCTGCCCCAAAGGTAGAGAATCCAGCACTCGTACAATTATTTGCCTTACAATCAATAAAACAAAAATTGCTTGAAGTATCAGGTATATTAAACCCACTTGCTCCAGCATTTTCTACTAAACAATTCTTCACTATAACACCAATACCATCTGCAGAAAAACCTGTGCTCGGCGTATCATAGATACGGCAATTAGTAAAAGTACAATCAGTACCAGAATTCGCTAAAAACACACCAACGGCTGCCCCACCTACACCTGACATCAAAATATCAACATCATTAACCGTGATATAATCTCCATTAAGATCTAGTGCTATAGTAATCACATCTTTGATAACACCATGTTGTATAGTAATATTTTCTGCAGATGGATTTAGACGAATTCCTCTTGCACCCACAGCTTGACCATCAATCATATGGCCTTGCAATTCTATTGTTACATCATTTGTATCAACTGTAATAGCATTAAGACCAGCGAACCCACCATTAATATCTTCTGCTAAACACCACACACCGGGTGTAGTAATAGTTAATGGAATATCATCTTGCGTAATAACAAAATCACATGCGCAACACAGCGAAGTGGTTAATAAAAGCTCATCAATTTTAGAACAAATGTTCTTGAGTCCTTGACATATATTACTTCCAGGCACATTGACTAAATCACCACCAGCATTATTATGCACCAAGTTATTGCACACTACCAAGCCAGTAGCCCCCAGCGCCCATATACCAATGCCGGCATTCGAACTTACCGAGCTGTCACGGATTTCACAATTATCACCCGCTACAAATATGCCATCCGATCCATTGTTCAATGCATTGCTAGAACGCATGGTCACACGGTCTCCTACTAACGAGTACCCCTCCAGACCATTGCCATCAGCCGTACAATTTGACACATAACATTCCGTACAAGTAATTCTAAAACCTGTTTGTATGTTATCTACCGATGTACAATTGTCTACCATTATACGAGCACTTATACGTCCTGATATATTATTTTGTAGTGCAAATCCATCGGAAACATTTTCATGCGCTATACAATTTCTGAGTATTACATCATTACCGGCTACTATAAAGCCATTAGCCGAATTTGCTGCATTTATGTTTTCTATAATAATATTATTACCATAAGTAACGCTAACCGCTGTACCTGCAACACCGGTTACAAAACCATTCTGGATCATCACATTTGTTATATCATCAGGTACAACTATACCATTAGGCAAAGTTCCCAAACCATCAATACAATGGCCTTGTAGATCAAGCGTTACACATGATGACGTAACTTGAATAGCTGATGTTGCAGGTGCACCAAGTGCTAAATCTTCTGCAACACACCATACACCCGGTGTAGCAATGAGCAATGGAATATCACCTTGACGAATAATAAAATCACATGCGTCACAGTTGTCACCTATGCCTATAAGCTCTTGCGAAAGATTGTCATACACCAGACTGTCGCAGAATATTAAGCCATTTCCTGTGTTATTAACCCCTACCGCGTTTCCTGTCATAGAGCATCCCCTAATCTGACAATTGTCTGCAGCTATGGCGATACCATCGGAAGTATTGTTAGTGGCAATACAGTTACTTAATATAGAAACATTACTCGACAATCCAATGTTAAACCCATCAACGTCGTTATCAGATGATTGACAGTTAAAGAAACAAACACCAGGGCTTGATGACACCACTTCAAATCCATTACCACCATTACCAGTTGCCACGCAATCGCGGAATGTCACAAAGCTCGAGCCACTCAGAACAAAAAAACCTTGACCGTTCGCCGTATTATAGGCACCACAATTTTCCACTATGATATTATCAGAATTAGAAATGCGGCACCCATTCGCCAAACAATCAGTTATGCCAACATTCTGTATAGTAACAAACTGACTATCTTCAACACGAATACCAACACCCGAACCGAGTGCAGTGATGGAACCATTACGTATCAAAATATCATTTACATTTTGTACAAAAATACCATTGTTACCACCTCCGTTACCATCAATACAATGCTCTCTCAATTCAATAGTAACGCATGAAGCAGCAACAGTAATAATATTGATACTGCCACTTAATGTTAAATCCTCTGCTACGCAATAGACACCAGGTTGTGTAATGGTGTATGGAATATCTGCTTGGGTAATAAAAAAGTCACACTCACAACACAGCGAAACCGTATAAATAAGATCATCAAGTTTGGAATCAATTTCGCAAACTTTACTTTCTATAATATCTGTTTTGGAATCAATAACATCGACTATACTTTCTATGATACAGACTTTACTTTCTATAATGTCTACTTTCGAATCAACAGTGTCGACTATGCTTTCTATGATATCAACCACTGAACTCAAGTCACACACTTTTGATTCAATAATACATTGACGCGATGAAACAATATCAACTTCAGTACCAATTCGAAAAGTTAGTCCATGCAAATTTTCACCCGGTTGTGGATTTATATTTCCACATTCGGCAAAAACTGGTTGCAAACTGCACAAAAAACTTAATAAGCATAGAAAAGTATATAGCATACGCTTCATAGCAACTCGCTCCTTTTTTATTAGCAAAAAAACTACTCTATTTTACTTAACAAAAGTTTTGATAAAAAATCAATTATTCAATATAAGTCATATGATTAATGTACAAATGTATGCAAGATAAAAGCTTCACCTGATTATCAGTGAGGCTAATCTATTTATTGTAAGTTGATAATTCTATAAAAATTACCCAGACCATTTTGCTCTGCTGAATTTGATTGTGCGGTATTTAGGGTACCACCAGTTCCTCGGATACCATAACCCGCATTCCATTGCAGTCTATTTCCCAAGAATATATTGTCTGTTGCACCGGCAAGTACCAATATACCATCAGCACTATTGTTACCTATGTAACTCTGTTTAATAACGTTATTATCGCCCGATACTTGATACCCGTTTATATTATAGCGCGCATTGCTGAATGATGTCGTAATGCTACTTCCTGCTAACACATATCCTGTACCAGTACCACGTGTACGTTGACTTATACATAAATGCACTAAGCAGTCAGTACCCTCTAGCAAAAATCCAGTATTTGTTGCAGAAGTAGTAGTACAATGTGAAAGCGCAATATCATGTGTATCACTCGCTAAATTTACGCCAACACCATCAGTTAGTTCTATAGTACAATTCATTGCGTCTACCAGATATGCATTAGCTATATGTATACCATCACCACCAACATTATGCATTGTTATATTATCTATAATAACTTCTGTGGTTCCAGCTACTTCTATACCATTACCTAAAATATCTTTAATCGCACCATTTTGAATAGTAACTTCTGCTACCTGCTCTATGCTAATTGCACGGGTACCAACTTGCGTACCTTCAAATGAAAATCCTTGCAAATCAAGGGTAACACCAGTGGTTGTAATAGTAATACCGGTATCTTCAACAAACGTAGTAGTTTCAAAAAAACACCACACACCTGCTTGATCAATAGTTAATCCGCCATCTATATTGGTTTGTGTTATGAGAAAGTCACAATCAATTGCGTGCGTAATACACGGAACGGTTAATATTAAGATAAGTAAAAAAACGCGTTTTATTAGATTCATATCAATCCCTTTTTTAAAAAAGACTATCATATATTACCTAACAAAGTACGTAATAAAAAATCAATGCAAAAAAAAAGAGGAGCTATATGTTGCTGATTTTGTATGTAAGATCAACTTAATCCGCTCATCTTGAGTATCGTGTAGCGATGTATCGAAGGGTTAGAATTACTGCAATCTCGTACCATTCGGTACCTCAACTGCGGGTCTGACTAATTGTGGTTTGCCATCAGCATCATACGCAATCAGCATCATACCTTGCGATTCTGTACCAAGTAGTTTGCGTGGCTTGAGGTTAAAAATAAACACACCTTGTTTGCCAATCAAATCCGTTGGAGCATAATGTTTTTTTATGCCAGCAAGAATTTGGCGCATACCTTTGGGGCCAAAGTTTACTTGAAATTGTAACAATTTGTCAGAATTTGTGACTGATTCGCATTGTTCAATAGTGCCCACCAACAACTCAACTTTGATCACGTCATCAATGGTAATATAATTATTGTCCACTACTGGCTCTTCTTGTTTTTTGATCTCGTCTGTACTCACTGCAGCCTCTATTGGTTTTGCAAATAAGGTAGGAATTTTTTTCAACTGGTATGTAAGCTGCCATGGGTTTTCATCAAGTGCATCGAGCATATTACCATGCAATGTAAAGCTGACGCCAAGGCTATCAAGTAATGCTTCCATTTTGCGCGGCATCACTGACCACAATAACACGGCAATAGCATGCAAGCCATGCGCTGTTGCAGACAAAACTTCCATAAATTGCGTTGGGTTTGATTTAGCAATTTTCCATGGTTCCTGTTCATGAAAATATGCATTCACTATATTAATAAATTTCCATATACGACCGAGTGCCAAATGGAACATACATTCCTGCATGTATTCTTGGACATCTTCAAGCATATTCCAACATTCATCACGCACTGCAAGCGCTGCCTGTCCCCAAATGGCCGGTGGGGTAAGTGCCATGGTAGCATGCTTTTCTGCAAGACCAACCATGCGGTTAAGGAGGTTGCCCAAATCATTGGCTAAATCAGTCTCAATGGCACGTTCTAATTGTCCGGTGCTGAACTCACCATCTTGATTAACCGGAATATAGCGCGTTAAAAAATAACGCACTGCATCAACCCCATATGTTTCTTGCAATGCAATAGGATCAACCACATTACCAAATGATTTTGACATTTTTTGTTTATTAACTTGAATCCAACCATGCACCAACATATGCTTTGGTAATGGCAAACCGGCTGCCATCAGAAATGCCGGCCAATAAACCGCATGGAATCGCACAATATCTTTACCTAAAATTTGGATATCTGCAGGCCACCACTTATTGAATTCTGCTGCTCTGTGTGGGTCGCCATAGCCAATACCGGTAATATAATTGCTCAACGCATCAAGCCATACATACACGCGATGCTCAACATCATCTGGAAATGGAATACCCCATTTGACCGTAGTGCGTGAAATACTCAAATCTTTGAGCCCTGATTCAACAAAACTGATAACTTCATGTAAACGTTCTTTGGGAATCACAAACGTTGGATTGTCTTTATAGAGTTGTAATAATTTATCTTGGTACGCAGATAGTTTGAAAAAATAAGTCTCTTCTGAGACCATTTCAGTTTCACGGCCACATGACGGGCATAGTGGCTTTTCTGTCTTGTCTTCAAATGATTTTGCGGTAACAAATGTTTCACACGGGGTGCAATACCAACCGGTATACGAATCTTTATAAATATCACCCGATGCCAATAATGTCTTGATTAATGCATAGACACCTTGCATATGCGCTTTATCAGTGGTGCGAATAAACTTTGAGTAATCAATCTCATACGTATGCCAAGTAGAAGTATATGCCGGAATAAAACTATCTACAAATTCTTGCGGTTTTTTGCCTGCAACTTCTGCTGCACGTGCTACCTTTTGACCATATTCATCGGTTCCGGTCAGAAAAAAAACGTCTTTGCCTGCTAGCTTGTTCCAACGAGCAAGGACATCTGCAAGGAGCGTGGAGTACAAAGAGCCAAGATGAGGTTTGGCAGTTACATAATAAATGGGAGTAGTCACATAGAATTTGTTTTTAGACATATGATTATTCAGCATAAAATGAAGGTTAGATAATTTATCTTTAAATATTAGTATATATAAAAAATATGATTAACAAAAATGTAAAAACAGACTCTTTATTTTTTTGATTTTGTTTTTTGTTTTTGAAAGTTTGCCCTATGCGGGCAGCACCAAATCTTTTGCTTGTACAAAAGATCTGGACTAAAATACACCAACATGCTGTTGGATTGCCTAATTCTCACACAATTCTGCTGACTCATCCGCTAAAGCGGCTTCGCATCAAGGTGCTCGGATAGAAGACTTTTCATTTTATAAAATACAAAATCCGGTAGCGCATCGGTAGACCTCGGCCGACAAGGCCAGAGGGTCGTGTCCTATGCGCGGAAAAAGGATCAAACAGGCTGTTTGTGTCTTTTGGTCAAGGTATTTTGGACAAGCAAAATACCTTGCTCCGCGCGAGTAGCGCAAACTTACAATTATAAAAAAACACAAGCAAAATTAAAAATGCCAGTCTGCATAAAGACAAAAAAAAGAGCCACTCTTTTAATGTAGTGGCTCGACAAAAAACTAAATACCAAATTAATGTTACGGTGCTGGGCACGTCTCTTGGTTTCCACGCAACTCAGATACGATTGTTTTTAACCAACTAATAACGCTCGCACAAATTTCATTAATTTCACCTACGGTAATACATTCTGCGCCGGTCACTGTTGCAATTGTTTCATCCAAGCAGTTACCGATTATATCATTCGTATTGCATACTTTTTCTTTGATAATACATACACATCGACGAATTTCATCAAGGTCAGCTGATACATACGGTACGGGTGCTGCTGGATCGCCAAGTCCTTGTCCATCCGGCCGCGCTGCACGTTCCGCTGATGAACGTGGACCGCGTGTTTCTAAATCTTTTTCTACCCGCTCCCAAGAATCAACTAATTTTTGGGCATCTTCTTTTGTTAAAGTAATACTGTCTGTGCGTGCAGCTTGCGCAAAAACCATTGTTTGTACGAATAATATACACACATTTGCCAGTATGCGTAGTTTATCAATCGATAGTACTTTCATAAAACCATTTCCCCTTTTTTAAATTTTAGAAGTAAAGCGCTACACCAATATGTGCTTCTGTTTCTTGCATTGCATTGCGGCCACCAACAATTTGTGATGCGCCCACAAACAATTCAAAATAATCAGAACGATTAAACACTTCACCACGAATTTTATTAGTCATGCTATTGGTACGTGTTTCATATAAGGTAAAATCGAGTTCTTGACGTTGTCCCAAACAATCCGTAGTAAACCCACCATTGCAATCAAGATCAGGACATCCCAAACGTACATGATCTTTTTGGCGTGCAAACAACTCATAACTCAATACAACACCTAACTCAGGATTATTCGGATGGAAGAACGTAAAATCAGTATGGAATATCCAATAATTCCATTTTACTTTTGCATTTATTTGCGGTCCTACGTTTCTGATAGTTGCACCTTTAAATGGAGCAGCTCGTTTTTCAGTACGACTGAATACATGGTAAAATGCCCAATCTGATTTGAATGCAAACCATTTACACGGCATCCAACCACCTTCCATACCAATTTTTGCTCTAAAGTGACCATTGTAACCGGTTGATAAGAAATATACATCACCTGAATTTTCTTGTTTTTTACCGGTTGGCCATAGCACACCAGTTATTGCATCTAGGTACCAACTACGCCATCCTTTACCATAGCCAAGATATAAATCAGTTTCTAAATCACCAAGACCAACTACACGATCAGCAGCACACAAATTAATATCGCACTCACGCGCTAAGAATTCAACCGCACCTTCTTGTGTCGGAATACCAGACATATCAACTAATGTTTTTATTTCATTACAAATTGCCTGAGCAGCATTTACCAATTGATCTGGCACATTTGCACCTTGTGAAGCATCATTTTGGCGTGGCACCAACCACAGTTCAGATTGTGCAGCTATATCTTGACCAACACCAGCAAGATAATTGGTATTTTGTTCAAAAAATAATACGGCATTTTCACCACCACCAGAACCATCAGCAGCAAGTGCACCAGAAACTTGTGATGCAAGCTTACGATATGGAATTGATGGCGCAGTGCCATCTAGACGGCGTTGTACATACGCAGGTGGTTGTTCTTCTGCAACATTGGGACTAGCAAAACTCAATCGGTGAGTACCAATATATGTTTGTTGGTCATTACCATTACCGTATTGCAAAAACGGTACCGGTACTTGTTGACCATCTTGATCTTGATAATTCCAGAGCAATGAACTTAAAAAATCCAGACGATAGGTACATTCAGTTTGATCTGGATCACCATCTAAATCTTGATTTAATGGATGCATGCGACACACATCTTCTAATGTTTCTTCAAACTCTCCCGGACATACCGGACATGGTTTGACTTCCACAACCACAAACGGCAAACTGCAGCGCGTACCACAATACCATGCATTGTTTTTACCAAACCAACGACGTGCATCTACACCAAACATGGCACCTGCTTCTGAAAATTTCAGATTGGGTGTAATTTTTGACCATGCAAGTGCAGTAGTTGTTTGAGCCAACAATGCCGGACTTATGGTACTATTGGCAAATGATTGCGCAGCAACAAAAGATGTTGTTGCTTGATCAATACCAAAAAATAATTGGCTTAATCCAGTTGTATGTCTGGTATTGTTATTTTTGGGTTCACCATCACAATCAAGTTTATCATCAAAAAATGCTCTATCAGCTGCACGGTAATATGCCCCCGTCCATACATAGGTTTCCCATATACCATCACTGAAGCACATTCTTGGCTTACAACAATCCTCATTGTATAGCGTACGATTTTTCATACTCAATCCGCGTTCGGTAGGTTCTGCGTCTTGATTGACTACATCATACCAATACGCATCACGTACTGGTTGGAGTCTATAATGGATAGGGCCATCACGTAACGGCTGTGGAGACCTAAATTCAAAGACGGCCTGTACTATGCCACAGCCAAGCATACCCAGAAGCGCTCCCATGCGTATAGCTGACTTGTTCATTGCTCTCCTTTTTGTTTCATCACTTCTTTTTTTTATAAACATTGTCTCGAAAATACTATCCTTTTTTTAAAATAGGAGGCAGGTCAGTATCCGTGACCTGCCATATTATTTTTATGCTGGAATAACCGATGCAAAGGTACTTTCTTCCGGCGTACTTGTATTGGCTACTCTGATATAACCAGCACCCAAGTCAATTGCTCGTTGACGTTTTGATTCTTGCGTCCCCGGACCAAAGAAATCGAATGCATCAAAACGCACAATAATATCACCAAGTATATATCCGGTACGAATGCCGGTATGGCCATCCCTGAATGCTTGTACACCTATTGCAAAATTAGCTTTATCAGTACTACGGTTTACTGCTTGCATATCTAACGTTTTAATCGCACTAAAGAGATCATCACCACTTACAGAAACTGCTTCCGGCGTATCGGCAAGCAATGGACGTGATGCCAAAATACCAGTACGTACACGGCCAGATGTATTGTCTGTATCAAGCACAACTGGATTAACTGGTACACCCGGTGTGATACGTACGATGTTTCCACCACCATGCACTGCTTCATTAAGTGCACGGAATTCTTGTTCCGTATCGGCAGAACCATACAAGAAACTAAATACGGTATTACTATCATCACCTATTGCCATAAGCGCAGCTTCTACATCATCACCAGAATAGATGCGATCATGAGCAAAAAGGCCAGCAAGCACATTAATTGTTACGCTTTCTACATTAAATGTAGTATCAATTTCCCAACTGTTTGGCACACTGCCAGCATTCTTCTGTACAATACCGGTTGCCAACCCAAAGAAACCACCTTTTCTGATACGGAAAATTGCATCACTACCAGCCATAGTTAAGTTAAATCTCACGGCATGACCATCATGATCTTCAGTATTTCCAACTTGGAATGCACCTGCTTCTTCTTCACAATCAGTACCAATAATAAATTGTGCACTATCACCAACACTGATAGTCAAATCAGTTGTTGGAATTTCACAGGTGTCTGTTCCATTAAACTCAAACAATGTTTCTACACCAACAAACGAATCTTCTTGTACAAAGAAACATGAACAGTCAGTCAAGGAAATAGTACCGGTACCAATAAGTGATACACGGAAATCATCAGTAGAAGCAAGACTTGTTGCATCTTCAAACGCGCTAAATATCAGATCATATTTTTGTGTGAGCATGCATGCTTCATCGGCAAATACTAATTCCACGCCATCCATCAACACGCGTGCACCTGATTCAAGAATGACTTGTACATTACCTTCTATTTGTACACGATCACCCGATTGGAATGAACGTAAATCTAAGGTACCTGTGCTCGTTACATATATATTATGTGTGCGGTCTGAAGTAATGTGTAGAATACCTTCATCAGCTCCGGTATTAAAGTCAGGACCACGCAAAATGCTACATACGTTATTAATAATCATGTCTTCATTGAGCACCACTTTGCCATCACCGTTTGCAATGATAGTTACCCCATTAACACCAAGTACAAATGATGCACACAGTGAATCAACATTGCGATGTGCAGAACCAAGACCAACTACGCCATCATCTTCTACAATAACTACTGCTGTTGGCGCAACAGCAGATTTATTGCTTAGTAAGAATACAAGTTCTTCAACAATACCACCGCTCACAATTTTGATATTAGCCGGATCACCCAAGCGAGAGTCCTTGATTTGCAATTGTTGTACCGTACCTGCAATTACCGGCATACCATTCACATTTTCTTGTGTTACTGCAGGGCACGTGCAACTGTTTACATTATCAACCAAATATGGACAGAAAATATCATAATCCTTCACAACAGCAATCCAATATAAGGTGTAATCAGATAGGCATTGACCTGCCGGAATAATAATGCTGTCTGAGTTAAGATTCCAATTAGAAATACCAATACCAGGCTCAAAAAGTACTTGATTTTTTGGTAGATTAACTATGCCATTTAAGCTCTTGGTTACCATGGCACCAATACTTGCTTGATACCCATTGGTAATATCAATAGTACCATTCAAATCAACAAATATACCGCCTTCTCCGGTTACACCACTGTATTCAGGTCTGCCAGCCAAACCACCTTGTGTATCTAGTGAGAAGTAGTTACCACTAATACTCAACTGCGGAAGCGTATCAAAATCAAAGCCGGTGCTGTTTGCTTGTGTACCAATAGATATGTTGCTTGCAAAACCTAAGAAAATAGTTTGGATTGAATATTGTCCATTAATATTTTCTGCCGGATTAATTTGATTATTAACTAACGTATTATTTGCGCTCACATCAAGAAGTAACAAATGGTCCAAAGTATCTGCATCGCTATTGCTACAATTTGTATCTTGTATTACATCCAAGTGCGCATCGCGTGAAATAATTGAACAACCGTTACAGGCAAATGAACCCGGTTGTGTACCCAAAATCATAAAGCGCCCTGTACCAGAATCTACCCGTTTACCATTGTAGAAGAAGGTAAAGTGACTCTCATTATCTATGCAATCAGTATCCGGATCAAATGATGCATGACTATTTGGTACCAATAAATCAACACCAGTAACACCAACATTGGTATGTACTAAGAAATATGAATTGTTGAATGCAATTTTTGGTCGTGCAACATCTGTTTTAAGCGTAAACGTTTCACCACCAATATATGTTGGTTCTGATTGTACGCTATTATTTTCATATACGTTGTGAATTTGATCGGTATGATCTAATGCCATATTAGCCAAATTCAGACGATTGTTTACCAACATTGCTGCTTTATTATATTGAATCAATTCGCCATTCGTATCTGTTGCAAAGGTACGAATTGGGAAAATTGTTTGCGTACCGTTCCAGAACAACGGACCACCAAATGGATTCACCATAAGAGAAAGTATTTCAATCTTACTACGCAATTGACTACCACTGTTACTACCAGTGACATTTAATTGACCTTCAATGTCAAATACTACTAACCCTGCACCACACGATTCACTCAATGGATCAATTGCAAATGGAATACCCTCGTAGTCTTCTACAAAACCAAGACAATTTACACCGGAACGTAGATACAATCCGGAATTGATACCAAAGTTCATTGCTGCAGGTAATGCATTTGGGAAGTTGGAACCATCAATAATAAGTGCAGAGCCATTACGTGCTTTGAGCAATCCATCAACACCAACACCACAGCTACAATCACAATCACATGCAGAATCGCAATCTGCATCCTGATTAGGGATTGCCGTCACCGTTGGGCACATATCTGTTTGCGTACCGATATAATCAACAAATGCATCATCCCCAATATTCATTTGGCCATTGGCTCCTAGAATAAAGCCCCATTGCACGCCAGGGAACGTACCATTGTAGTTCACGGTATCAGTACGAGTAAACTCGTTACAGAATGGATCGACAAGTAACGCAGGGAACGTTGCGTTTTCATTAATAATTTGTAGTCCCGCTTGCCCCGCTGTATTGACTACTTCAAACGTTGCAAGCCCAGCACCCAAAATGGTACGATCAACTAAAATATTTTCATAAATGCCACCGCCACAACTTACCTCGATAAATGTACGTGGCGAAATAATTACCGCACCACTATCTTCTACCGTCAATACCATGCGACCAGCTCTATTTGTTGCATTTGATGGATTAAATTGAATACGACCAAATCCACCATCTGGATCAGGGAATGCTTCATTGTCTATGTAACTTAATACAGAATTTTTACCAACAGTAATACCAACGTTTAAATCTTGCTCGCCTACCGATTCCGTTGTATCACGTAAAAATGCCAAGGTACCACCGGGCGTATCATCTAGTTCAAGCCAAACTTCAGTTGGCCCTGAATCAACGTCAGACGTGAATGATACTGTGTTGCCACCTTTGATGCGAAATTCTACGGTAAAATCACTACCTTGCGGTTCTATATAGATCAGCAATTTATCTTGCGCAACATCTTTTGAACCTTCAAATCTCAAATCATTATCAACAAAGAATATAACTTTGCGACCACTACTTCCTAAAATAGTAATTTGTGCCTGTTGGTCACCCGGACGTATGACAATTGGCCCATTCATGGTCACGTTAACATCAGTGGTAGTTGCTTGGATAAAAACTTCACAATCAAAGTTATTGTTAAAAACAATATCACCCGAACTATTATCTAATAAAAGATTTTCATTTTCTACCGATGGCGTACTAGTACCAACCCACACTTCATCTGCATATAATACATTAATTGAACTGAGTAACAGAAAAGAAAGCATGAGAATACTATGCTTTACAGAGTGTGTCTTCATACACTTGTCCTTTTTTTTACGCTTTTTTTACTACAAAATACTACTCTTAAAATTAAGCAATCATTACGGTGATCATCTATGTAGAGTCATAATCATTTTGTTATTCTATGTCAATAACTTTAATAAAATAACAAAACTACTACAATTTATATTAAGAAATGATATCAATCCACATTTGATCAAATATTTTTTCTTCAACAACACTGTGATAAAAATCTAAGTTTTTGAACATTTTTTGCGTAGGTATGACAGCCGCTTGTTTGACTCCTTTTAATTTGATGCCAACAATCGGTGAATACAGGTCATATTTATTAAGATATTTTTCTAAGATACGTGGTGTATATAAGTAGTTAAGAAATTCATACACATATTCTTGTTTGTTACTACCACGTGGTATTGCAAAGCTATCTATAATAGCAAAGCCACCTTCTTCAGGAACTCTAAAGACAATTTCAGGATGTAGTTCATTGAGGCGAAGCACATCAGACATCACGGCAATAGACACAGGGACCGTTTCTGATCCAAGTAAATATGAAACACGCATATCAGTATATGCAGCAACCCATTCTTTTTGTTCGCGCAACAGTTTTTTAACTGCCTGCATACAATCTGGATCTCTCAACTTCATAATATCACCACACAAATATTTGGTAGCAATTAAAATTATTTCTCGTCGATCTTCCAGCATCCCAACTTTGTCATGCACTTTATTTTTATCAAATACCAAATTCCATGATACCTCCGGCAAATAGCCGCCATAATAGGTAGTATTAATGCCCAAACCATACACATCCCAAAAATATGGAATAGTATATGTATTATGCGGATCAAAATAATGACCAAGCAATGCCGGATAAAATTGATTAAAAAATGACAGCCGTGATTTGTCCAATTGTGTAAGTAACCCTTCTTTAATCATTAACTTAACAATATGGTCAGAAAGCATAATTAAGTCATAACCAGAACCTTGAGCTGCACGCATTTTAATAAACAATTCTTCATTTGTTTCTATATAATTGATGTTTACCTTAATGCCAGTTTTTTGTTCAAATTCAGTTAAGTACTGTGCATCAATTTCGGTAGGCCATACCAGAATATTGATACTTTTTTCGGGATACCACCTGCGAATAAATGACGGTGCATATAAAAATAAGGCAATACCACTCAAGACTACTATAATCATACATATACGGATAATCCACCGCATGATAGTTCTGTTCATTGTTGTACCATATGTAATTTTTTAGCTTGTACAAATACAACAACGAATATCATCATACTACTAACCATTAATAAGAATGTAGAAAGTACCGCAATCACTGGCGACGCTCCTGTTTTGATCATAGCAAAAATATAAATAGGTAGTGTTTGCGCCGAGGCTCCTGAGCAGAAAAATGAAAATACAAAATCATCAAGTGAAATTACAAATGCCAACAACCCTCCTGATAATAATGCGGGGCGCAATAAAGGAACAATAATAGTTCTAAGCACTTGCTCTCGCGTAGCTCCTAAGTCATAGGCAGCCTCAATGACGCGTCTATCAAGCGAACTAAATTGGGTATATACAATCGGAATAACATATCCCAAACCAAGTAGCGTATGCCCTGCAATCAATGTAGTAAACCCAAATGGTACATTCATAAAATAAAAAAGGCTCAACATACTAACCGCAAGCACTACTTCAGGTATGGCCAAGATACCATAAAAAAACAACTGTGTTTGTGCAAGATATTTACGCTTCATGTATACCACAAATAACATACCTAATGAAACACTCAACGTAGCTGATACTACCGCGACAATAAGAGAATTTTGCAATGCATGCCATATTTCTACTGATTTGAATAAACGTATATACCACTTAATGGTAAAGCCCTTCCATGCAAATGCATAAGGATCTGTATTAAAAGAAAAAAATACGAGCACAAGAATAGGGACATATAAAAAGAAATATAACAAGCTCACTGCAACAGGAAACAATGTTCTACCTATTTTTTTAGTTAAATTCATACGTCTGCCCCTGATGAATCTTCTAAACACCATTTGCCAAGATACCAATATAAAAATGAAGTAATAGATAGAAGGACCATACCGCTTACTAAGGTAAACGCAGATCCAAGACTAATGTCACGCATGACCAAAAAATAATACGAAATCAAATTACCTACCATCATATATTTACCACCACCCACTAAGGTAGGAATAGCAAACTCACCAAAACTAAGCACATACGTAAGCAACACACCGGTACGAATACCCGGCATTGATAATGGTAAAGTAATTCGGGTGAACGTTTGCCACGCAGATGCACCCAAATCAGCAGATGCTTCCAACAACTGAAGATTTAATTTTTCTAAAATAGTATAGAGAGGCAAAATCATAAAGGGTAAGTAACAATAGACCATCACTACAAAAATAGAAAATAAGTTATTGGATAAATATAGCGGATCTTTGATAATACCAATTTTGAGCAATAACGAATTAATTAACCCATTACGCTCTAGTATAAAAAACCAACCATAGACTTGAATTAAAAAATTCGTCCATAGTGGAATCATAAGAAAAAATAAAAACAAGTTTTTCCAGCGACCAGACTTTATCACAATAAAATAGGCAATGGGGTACGCACATAATAAACAAGTGGCCACCGTGCAAAAACTCAATAGTAATGACCGAGTTATGATACGTACATGCACCATATCAAACATATGCACATATTTTTGTAAAGAAATAAATGGATACACGGATGTAGCTACACTTAAGTAACCAAGGATAACAATTGGTACACACAAAAAGGCAATTAACCAAACTAATGCTGGTAATGAAAATAAAAATGGAATTTCTCGTGCAATTGCTGCACGCAATGATTGTTTATTCATCGCTCCAATAACACCACGTTTTCTTTTTGCCAATAAACATACACTTCATCGTCATAATCAATAACGTCTTTTGTAAAATGTTCTTCATTTTGTTCAAAGACATGCACTATCATACCATTGGATAGTTGTACATTGTATTGTGTTGACCGACCGTAATACACCAAAGCGCGTACCACACCCTTCAGATGATTAGAAAAACCTTCTAATGGTTTTTTACTAATGCATATTTTTTCTGGGCGTAAACTCATAAAAACAGTAGATCCGTTTTGTGCCCATGTCATTTCCGGCCGTACAACTACAGATAATTGACCCAGGCCTTCCACCTCAAGATAATCACCGGTTGGCGTACGATGGAGTACCCCTTTAAAGATATTAGTTGTACCCACAAATTGTGCTACGAATGATGAGATAGGAAATTCATAAATTTGACGCGGTGTACCTACTTGCTCAATCTCACCATCAGCATTCATAATGGCCATCTGATCTGCTACCGTTAATGCTTCAAATTGATCATGTGTTACATAGATAAATGTAGTTTTGAGTTCACCCTGCAAATCAATTAACTCAATCAACATGCGTTCGCGCAACTTTAAATCAAGCGCCGCTAACGGCTCGTCTAAAAGCAGCACTTCTGGTTCATTGACAATAGCACGCGCTAAAGCTACTCGTTGCTGTTGGCCACCAGATAATTGGTCTATTGATTTATACATGTGTTTTTCAAGGTGTACTGTTTTTAGAATCTTGGTAACTTTACGCTCAATTTCTTCTGCAGGAACCTTTTTTAGGTGCAAACTATATGCAACATTATCAAATACATTCATGTGAGGAAACAGGGCATAATTTTGAAACACCGTATTAATACGGCGTTCATTCAATGGCACATGCGTTATATCTTCATCACCCATAAAAATATGTCCCTTGTCAGGTTGCTCAAGGCCAGCAATAAGACGCAGTATAGTTGTTTTACCGCTGCCACTTGGCCCCAACAACGCAAAAAACGTACCCTTGGGAATGGTAAGTGAAGTGTTTTCTAAGATAAGTTCACCATGAAACGACTTACTTATATTATCTAGCTTTATGCTTTTCATTTTTTGCATCAACCCTTGCAAACATCATTGGTACAACAACGTCAGATAAAGTACACGGTACCACAACCGCTACAATTAATGAAAGAAATACCATCCCTATATGCGCATACCAGTTAGTAAAGCCATGTCCCACCAAATAAAAGGCTGATGCGAGCGCGCTGACAAAAATATGTACGGCATGAGACGACAAACTATAATCACCCTGTTTTTCATCGCGATTTTTACTCAAAACAAAGCCGGTTACAATACCAACAAATAAAAATGGCAGCACGTTAGCAAGTTCAGAATAAAAGCAGATATGAAAATGCATATGCACCCCCAAAATACGACCTGCTATATACGGGAGCACAGCATCAGACAGCATACAAAAAATAGTTGGTGACACTAGACCAACCAATAATGCCTTAATAAGATTCTTGGAAAAACGTAAATACGTGATAATGGTACCAGTAGCAGCAAACACAATATGCATAAAGTGAAAGCTATGAAACAAAATATGGGCACTTTTTTTGATCATTTTAAGATCAGTATCACCATATGCCGTTACCCCTACTAGACTCAAAATAGCCAATGCAAACGTGACAGAAAAAACCGCGTACGGAAAATGATGCAATAGTTCAGCTGACAGCGATGTATCATGTCCATGTTCGTGATTGTGATGATGATCCATAATTACCCCATTTCTTTGCTAGTTATATCCCCATAAAACCCCTATATAGTATGCTCTTGTAGCATATACGTCCAAATATAACAGGTATCTACAATAAATAAAGAAAAAAATGGGGAAATTTCCAGGATGTTTTACTCAATAATTCGAAACACACCGCGGTAATCTTTATCCTTAGTAAATCCTTCTGCTTCTATATCTTCTGGGATATATTGAGCCGTACCTTTATGCAGTAGATCAAGAAACTCATCTACCTTGTCTTTGTCGCCACAGGCTACAATCCGTACCTTGTTGTTCATATTCATAATTTGGACCGTACCCTCTATACCAAGATCTTTTGCATTTTTTTGGACAAAATCCTGGAGGAATCCTTCAGGAAAATTAGCATTGAAGGTTATCTTCAAACATTTATACATTACTACTCCTTTTTTTATTGCTTCAGGTCAAAAAGTAGCAAAACTATATCACACGTGTCAAAAGTTAGATACGTAATAAATTGAATAATTAATATAATTACTATTTATTGTGCTATAATATATAATCAATCGCACCTTGAATGATGTAGGAAAAACTATGAATAAAGATACAATCCGCCTGCGTTTTGCCCCTGCGCCAACCGGCATGATGCATCTGGGCAATGTCCGTACCGCTCTCATGAACTACCTGTTTGCTCAACAAAAGAATGGCACCTTTATTATTCGTGTTGAAGATACTGATTTTCAACGTAACTTTGATCCGGAAGCTACTCATATAATTCAAGACTTGCAGTGGCTTGGTATCGATTTTAATGAAGGACCTGGTAAAGGCGGTCCACGCGGCCCTTATTTTCAATCCAAGCGAACCGATCTCTATGCTGAAAAACGCGCCGAACTGGAACATAAAGGATTGGCATACCGTTGTTTTTGCACACAAGAGGACCTTGAAAAAAAACGTACTCGCCAACAAGCGCTTAAACAGCCCCCACGTTATGATCGCACATGTACTAAATTAACTGATGATGAAATTGTGCTTTTACTTGAAAAAAAGACCCCTTTTATTTGGCGCTTTAAATTCGATCAAAACACTTCTGTTACTATTGTTGATTTGGCACGCGGCGCAATTACTTTTGATTTGAAAAATTTTTCAGATTTTCCAATCACACGCCAAGATGGCAGTTTTACCTTCTTATTCGCTAATTTTGTTGATGATATGTTAATGGGTATTACGCACGTGTTCAGAGGAGAGGATCACTTGAGCAACACGGCAAGCCAAGCAGCACTGTACCATGCATTCAACGCACCATTACCCGTATTTTGGCACATGCCTATTTTGTGTAATATTGATGGTAAAAAATTATCAAAGCGCGATTTTGGATTTTCATTACGTGATTTGAAAGATGCGGGATTTGTACCTGAGGCTATAGTTAATTATTTGGCTATTATTGGGGGTTCATTTAAAGAAGAAATTATGTCACTCAAAGAGCTTGCCCAAACATTTGATTTTGAACATATACATGCAACTGGCCAAATTAAGTATGATGTAGAAAAACTCAAATGGATGAATCATAAGTGGATTGCACAATATACACCGGAGCAACTGTCTCTTGCATGCAAACCGTATTTATATGCAGCATATCCACAAGCACAACAACTAGACGATGCTACATTAACAACTATCTTAAACATTATTAGAACTGATTTAGTAACCTTAGCAGACTGCGTCCCAGCTTTGCGGTTTTATTTCGAGCCACCGGTGCTTACACTAAAATTATTTACTCGAGTACATAAAGAAAATGTACAACCTCATGCTGAAATTATACGCTTACACATAGCAGATATTAAAGATCATGATCTCTTAATAAATAATATTAAGATGTCGGCAAAAAAACAAAATATTCCGCTTAAAGAAATCTTCTGGTTCATACGTTTAGCTTTAATGGGTAAAGCAAATGGGCCATCGATTCACGATTTATTGGCCATGCTGGGCACGGATGAGGCAAAACAACGATTAGAAAAGGCACTACAACTGTTCCAATGAATGCATGAGTCTATTTGGTAACTTCTTCAAATCAGAAATATACCCCTCTTGCTCAAGATACGTCATTACTTGGAGAAAATATTGCTCTACTGCCGGTGAAACAAAAAATTCAAAAATGCTGTTCTCCACATCAACCGTGCGGTCAAACATCATATGCTCAAAACTTTTAAGAATACCAACCACAAACCAACCGGTCTCTTTTTTTACGTGCGCTTGATAATACGAACAATACATATGCCCCCAGGCCATCTTGTGTAAAACATCATATTATGAGAAGATACATTAATATTCAGTTTATATTATTTTCTTTTTATTTAAAGGATGTCTTATGTCTACAGACAGTTCTTCAAAAATTGGAGTAAGCACCGCCACCATCATTGGTATGAATGCTATGATTGGTGCTGGTATTTTTACTGCGCCAGCTGCTTTAGCTTCTAATGTGGGGCCTGCAGGAATCTTGGCTTATATTTTTGTAGTTATTGCTGTCTGGTTTTTAGCTCAATCATTAGCGCGTCTTGCAGGATTGTATCCTGAAGAAGGCGCATTCTATGTCTATGCTCAACAATGGGGCGGCCACTTAATGGGAATGATTGCAAGTTGGACATATTTTACCGGATTACTCATTGCTATGGGTTTATTATCTCAAGTTGCAGGATTTTATCTGCAACCATTCTTCCCACAATTTTCACCTTATGCTTTAGGGCTGTGTACCTTAATAGCTTTGACGCTGTTGAATATGTTTGGCGTTGCATTATCAGAATTGGGACAACAAATTCTTATTGTATGTACTACTTTCCCCATTATTGCTACAACTATCATGTGCTTGACTAAAGTAGATACAAATTTATTGGTGCCTTTTGCACCATATGGCATGCGTAATGTATTTCAGGCAACACGAGCAGTAATATTTGGGTTTTTTGGTTTTGAATGTGCCGCATCATTATTTGCCATTGTCAAAGACCCACAAAAAAACGTCCCTCGTGCACTTACCTACTCAATTATACTAGTCGGCTCTTTGTACACATTATTTGTGGCATCACTTATACTATCAACACCTCTGGAACTTTTTGTTAGTTCTTCAATTCGCATTCCAGATATTTTACAAATGACCTTTACTGATAAGCCATGGTTAATAACGGCAATTCATATTTCAATATTATCAGCAGTATTGGGCACTATACATTCCATGATCTGGAGTTCAAGTGCATTACTTATTTCACTCATGAAAAAAGTAAAAAACAATACGGTAAAAACCTTGTTGAACAACAACATCATTAATGCTAAAACGTCAGTTTTACTTGTTGGATTATGCATCTTTATTAGCTTTTCTTCTATCAATAAAATTGATTTGTTCTTTTCATTAACTGCTGTCTTTATTGTGTGTGCATATTTATTATCTATCATTACATTATTAACTTTACGTGCAGAATGGGAATCTGGACAAAATATAAAAACCCTAATTGGTATTGTTGCAGCACTTACCATTTTATATTTTGCACTTGAAGGACTTGTACTGGAAATTGCGAAGCTTGTGTAGGTCATTGACTCATTGAGCAAAACGATGCTATACGTTATGATGTTGTGCACTCATTGATTTTAAAGGAGATAGTAGATGGCACGCAAACAGCTCATAGCACGCATCGCCTTATATGTGACAACTGCAGTGTGTATGTTATCGAACCATACATACGCACTGTCTTCACTTTCAAAAAATGATCCATATCCTATGTTCACCGCGATGGATCCACAAGAATTCTTGTACACACAAGAAAAACAAAAACTAAAAGGTCTTATCTCTGAACAATATTTTTTCAAGGAACGTGCGAGCTTGAGCATTTCACCATTTGGTCAAAATGCAAATCGTGGTAGAAATTTTTGTGGGGATAAGTATGTTGGTGGCAAAATAGTAGAGCTTGGTGACATCATGGGCCGTTGGGGTATGATCCCATTACTATTTGGCGAATTGCCTGAAGGCAAAGTGTTACCACCTACATTGCAAGCTGCACGGGATGCATTGTTCCCCGGTGTAGTTGGGCCCATTGATGATGTGCAAGCAATTGATGCTGAACAATTATTTGGCTATTTTTCTATTCCACTCAAATACCGAAAATATGGCTTACGATTTGAAATGAATGCACGCCTGACGGATGATTGGGGATTAAACGTACAACTTGGCATTTCTGATATTTCGCAATGTTTGGTATTGACCGATTCTGCAGGCGGCGTACAAGGCTTTAAAGACTTATCTGCTGCTTCTAAAAATTTATCTGATGGTTCTACGCCTGCTGAGCAATTTTTTAATTGCACTGATATATCTCTCAAAGAGGTACAAGTATACCTTATGCATCAAATGAAAAATATTACAGAAGAACTTGGTATCAATATTTGTGATTTTGATGAAATATCCGTAGAAGAATTACGCTTCCAGTTATTCTGGCGCCATGCATTTCAAGTAAATTTTGGTGCAGACAACTGGCCACAATTTTTGGCAATTCCATATCTTGAGTTTGGTGGCAGCGTATCTCCTGGCAAAACTATGGATCCAAGCTTTGCATTCTCCTTACCATTTGGCAACAATGGGTTTTATGCTACCGGGTTTACTACAGGAATAAATTTTGATTTTGTTGAAACCATTGAGGTAGGTGCAGAAGTTGGGTTCACACACTTTTTTGAACGAGATATAAAAAACATGCGTATACCTAACTATGAATGCCAGTCAGGTATTTTCCCATTTACTACCAATGCAAAAGTAAGCCCCGGCAACAATTGGCAATTTGCAGCAAAACTAGCTGCGTATCATTTTATGGATAAATTATCATTCTGGAGTCAATACGTGATGGTAGATCATCAAGCAGACTCTATCACTTTGCAATGCCCAGATCCTGCATTTAAACCAGAAGCACTCGCCAAAAAAACCAAATTTAGTTCAAAACTTGCTAATGTTGCGTTTACGTATGATTTTTCACCGCATATTTCTGTTGGATTCTTGTGGCAGGCACCACTAGCGCAACGAGGCACCTATAGAAGCACTACGGTATTGTTCACTGTGTTTGGCGTTTTTTAAGAGCTTTACAAAGAATACTATTGTGTCTAATACTGAATTCGAACTGTTCTTCATCCGAAAGCATTGTAAATAGATTAGATTGTAACAGCATTCGTAAATCATCTGGAGAATCCTTACTATTTTCTTGCACTCGAGCAAATAATACTGATTCAAAAGAGTAACACGTATGGATAATAGCTGTTTCATCTGCCATATGCATTAATAATTTGGCTCCATTGTCTTCGTATGTTATGCCTACAATATAAACAAAACAGCTACACATTCCAGGAAATAACGCATGATCATAACAGCCCGGCTTTACATCCATACTATCCCCAAAATACAATTCAACTGTTGCACATGGATCTATTACATTATTTACTACAAACACAATTGAACTCTCTGGTAAAAAAATCTTTATGCAGGGTTTTGGAAATTCAATACTATCATCAGATAGCACTACCATTTCAGATTGAGTAGGACTATTTTTTTCCACAAATCGCTTCGACCATGCACCTAATCGCCACCCATAATGGGACCTGAAATAGGTTTTGATGCTTTGCTGAAGATGTATAGGCACGGTAGAAATAAAATCTTGGTATACTGCATCAACTGTTGAAACGGTGGCTTGTCCTAGTTTTTTTATAAAATACTGAGCACAGAGGGTTTTTAATGACTTTGGCTCCCGGGTTACAATTTCCGCGTTTTGCCGTTCTAACCTAGGCTTTTTTATGACTTGCTCATCTGTTTGCACTTCCTCGCGATTACGCTTCATCCCTTCAATGGAGCACCCCCCTATACAGGCCATACCTATCAAAAAATATAATTTTTTCCCCATTTAATCTGTCCCTTATTCTGGTTTGGTCATAAAAGTCCCACATCAATACCTGAAATTCCCTCCAGAACACCTCCCTAGATACTAGACATCGTAGCTAAAAAACCGTACAATGTTAAGTATCTTAAATATTATTAATCTAATTAGGATGGTGATTTTCCCCATGTCAAAAAAGAAGTCAAATATCGAGATAAATGTGATAGGAAGCGTTGATCGCGCATTACGCCAATTGAAGAAAAAAATTGAGCGTGAAGGTGTGGTCAGAGACATGAAACGTTGTGTCTATTTTGAGCCAAAAACACAAAAACGCCGAAAACGTCTTATGCGTGCTATTAAACAAAACATGACTCGCATGATTACAGATGGCACTTATGATTCGGATGCTCGTTAAAAATGACTAATCGCGTACGTGAAATCAAACATGCTCAACGGGAATCAGTTCTCTTGCGCGAAATTTCAAACTTTTTTTTACGTATAGCTATTGATGACGATCGGCTACAAGGTTTGCAAGTAAATCGTGTCAAACTTTCGGCCGATCGTGGTGTTTGTACCGTCTTTTTTTATACCGAAAAAGGTATAAATGATTTTGAAGAAAAACGAGCAACACTTGTTCTATACAAACCATCTCTACGCAATGCGCTTTCCAAAACGCTACAAAGCAGACGTATACCTGAGCTGCGCTTTGTGTATGATGCACAATTTGCAAAACAACGTCATATTGATGATCTACTTCAAAAACTCAAGGATGAAGGAGAACTGTAATTGTTTTTCTTCGAATTGTTGTTTTTGATACCACTTTTTCTTATCTGGGGTTCATTTTTAAATGTGCTTGGTTATCGCTTAATTCGAAACCAAACTGTTGTATGGGGCCGTTCTGCGTGCCCGCATTGTAAGAATCAAATTGCATGGTATGACAATATCCCACTTGTTTCTTGGTGCATATTACAAGCACAGTGTCGTATGTGCAAACAACCAATTTCTATTTTGTATCCTTTTATAGAGTTACTCACCGTTATTTTGCTTTCTCTTTTATATGTATATATTCCACACCAATATTTTCTGAGTTATTTCATATTTTTTTCTGCACTTATCGTAACTATTCGTTCCGATCTAGAGTGCATGCTCATATCGCGCTATGTTACCTTATGTTTAATTCCACTTGGGTTACTATTGAGTTTAACACACCTACTTCCTATCTCATTTACTCACAGCATGCTTGGCATTGTCTTTGGCTATGGTGTATTGTTTGGTATTGCTCAGCTTTTTTATTTGATAACTAATAAAGAAGGTTTAGGACAAGGAGACATAGACCTACTTGCATTCATAGGTTCTTTTACCGGAGTTATCGGTTGTTGGGCAACTATTTTAATCGGGTCAACAGTTGGATCAGTAATTGGCATGATATATATGGTCATGCATCGACCAAATCGGCAGGTAAAAATTCCTTTTGGACCATTCTTGGCATTTGGCGCAATCATATTTATTTTTTTTCAGGATATGTTTACACACATACTACTCGGCTTATAAATTAGTAAAGTATATAGACAGCTAGAACTTATAAGGAAAAGCCCATGAAGCGTATGGTACTATATATATGCTTATGTACAAGCATACATAACATATATACTATGCAGTCATTGTTACGAAACTGTACACAATCAGGAACAAGCTACATTATCCAAAGATGTTTGGAGCAGAAAATAAATCTCAAACACGAAAGAGATTTTGTGTTATCTTTGCCCAAAATTATACCGGATGCTATAAAAGCATATTATGTAATTAAATCAATTTATAAATAAAAAGGAGATAGACATGAAGCAACTATTGTTTATATTCCCATTTATTATACCAATAAGTATGTTTGGCATGCTTAGACAAACTTTCCTAAAATCTCCAAGCAGATATGTAATTGCACGGCGACCATTGCTATCTTGTTTGCACCCATTATTACTAAAAGAGGTCATACAAGAACATAAATTTAAGGACGATTTAATAAACACTATAAAAGAATACAGTGGTACAACTCTATCTGATAAAGAAATAGAGCCAATTAAACAACATATACGTAAAATTCTTGATAAAAAACACACTCATTCTAATTTAATCCGTCCTGAATAATCTGAATATTATTATTTTGATCGATAGTAATAATATCCGGCTTACCATTGCCATGCAAATCACCAGCTGCAGCTACTATAAAGCTATTTGCATCCGCTTTTGCCGGTGCCAAATAACTATTTGGCGTGTTTAACTTACCAATGAAAAAATTCTTTCCTTGCGTACCATGAGCAAAACCGTACGTGTAATAATATTGCCCTTCTGGCTTCCAGCCAATACCACCTTCTCCAAATAACACATCTGAATATTTACCATGCTCTGCCCAATATACTTTTTGCGCGGTGTAAATTGCACTCAAGTTCATATAGACTTCTGCTCGCTTTGCTTTGGACAAAAAGCGGGTATATGTTGGTACTGCAACTACCGCGAGAAATGCAATAATAGCTACAACAATCATCAATTCTAATAAACTAAATCCGTTCCGTAATTTCATATTTTATTCCCCCGTAAGAATCTTATTATGTATTTATCTTACGAGAAGTACTAACGTATTCGTCAAGAGAATTGCGAACCATATATTTTTTCTAATGATGCAATTGGATACGCGCCTTCTCGCACAACCCGAATGGTATCGCCCGTACAATCCAAAATGGTAGATGGCTGACTCGGTATTTTTTTCTGCCCTGCATCATCAATCAAACATGCAACATGATCCACAATTTCTGCATCAAGCTCATTCATTGCAGCAGGGACCGGTTGCCCGGAAATGTTTGCACTGGTAGAAAATAATGCATCAACATGCTGTAAAATTTTTTGCAATCCTTCATGATCCGGAACACGCATTGCAACAGTACCTTGTGGTCCTTTAATATATGGCGGTGCATCTGATCGCGCCGTAAAAATTAATGTCAGTGGACCGGGCCAACACGCATCCATTAACTTTTCTACTTGCAGTTTTGGATTCATACGTGCAAACCGATATGTTTCTTGCGAAGATTTAATAAGAAACAAATATGGTTTGTCTGCACGATTTTTTATTTGATTCAATTTGTCAAAAGTTTTTTGTGAAACTTGCGCCAATAGACCGGGTACCGTATCAGTAGAGGTAACTATAATTTGATCGGTTTTTAATAAGGGAATAATGTAGTCTAAAAGGCTTACATCATCCCAGAAAAAAAGCTTTTTCTGCATATCAATCCATTATTCTTTTGTAAATAAGAATTCATAATCTAAGCATTTATTGCCCGATTGACATTTTTGCAATATAGCCTAGATTAAACTATAAGTCACGCATTGATAAAATAACATGCTATATTTTCAATATGAAATAATTATACATGAAATGGTTATTAATGTGTGCTAGTGGGAAGTAAACTAAACATGTAAAGCAATCCGTTGTGGAGAGGTATTATGAAAGATCTTAACATTCATAAGCAGGCAACCACAAAAGGTATCGTCACAAGCAAGCAACGCAGTTACGGAGAAATTGTTGATTGGCTTGATAAAAATTGGAACACCAATACAAATGATACGAACCTTTCGTGCGTTACTCAACTTGATAAAGCATTAGATAACCTGTCAGACAAGGTAGATACTATCTTGGTATCAGGCACTAATGGGAAAAGTATTACCGCACATTTCACCACTAAATTACTTCAAGAAGAAGGTTTACAAGTTGGTACCTTCTATGCACCGCACATTCTCACGTACAATGAGCGCTTTACACATAATAACGAGAGCATTGCCAATAAGTTATTTACTGAGATTGGTAATGAAGTACTCAATACGGTAGAATTACTTAACATTACCCCAAACTCATATGACGTACTTACCATTATGGCACTTTTATACTTCCACAAAGTAAATGTGGATGTTGCAGTAATGGAAGTCAGCGAAGCAACGCCAACTAATGCTACCAATATTTGTAAACCAAAAGTAGTTGCTATTACACGAATTACTGATGATGCCGATGCAGCACAAGCAGACGCTGCCACCATTGCAAACATGGTAAGCATCGTTAAAAAAGATTGTTTTGTAGTGTCAGGCGATCAAAGCAAATTAAATTTGCAAGAAATTGAACGTATTGCACACGAAAAAGGCGCTACCTGGGCTATGCCAATCCGTAAACTCGCAACACTGCCATATCCATTTGAACAATTGCATGGCCGTTGTGCTGCACTTGCAGAACGTGCTGCATACATTTATGTAAATAGCTTTGCAAATAAAGATGCCTTGGTGTTGAATAACAGTTTGTTGGCAAAACAAAAAGGTCAACGTGGCAGACCAACGCTTGAAGCTAAGCGTCAATCTGAGTTAAATCCTAAACGTACACTTGAACAATTTTGGAAAGATGCTTCAAGCACATTACCAGGTCGATTCCAATTACTAGATAAAGAAAAACCAACCTTGTTACTCGACAATGCAAGTAATTTGGATGCATTCAAAAATGTGCTCCTTGGCATCCGCTTACTCCATTACCAACGCCCATTAAAAGGTTTAACTATAGTTCTTGGTTGCAACCAAGAAGACTTGGATACATCAGAGCTTCTTAAATTATTACGTTATTTCTTCAAAAAAACTTCCGGTCAAGTTGTTATTTGCCCCGTTAATACAATCCCAGGGCAAAAAGGTAACACTACTTGGGATGTTGAAAAAGTAACCAATGATATCAAGAGCATGAAGATCAAAGCAAAAGCAGCGCACAACTTCAAAGAAGCATTCGAATGGGCAGAAAAATCTGTTGATGAACGATATGGCTTGGTAGTTATTACCGGTTCACCATCTATTATTTCTGAATATTGGAAATATAAAGGTATGAAAAAACTCTAAATAGTTATGATTAATACTATATTCCATGCTTTGCTCATGGGTACTGTACTTGGTATATTTTATGGACTCTCCTTTGTTATGCAACAGAGGAGAGTTTTTTATTCAAAAACACCATCTCGCAAACATATGATATTACCATTTATAATGCGCATCATGATATTAATTGGTTTTGGTTATTATCTGTTGCACTCACCTTCACATCTATTTATACTTGTCGTAATAGTATCGTTTTTACTTGCATTCTGGCTGGTAATTTTAAGCAAGAAGGCGTTTTACCATGAGTGGACTTGACCTTTTAGAATCTCCCCAATGGTCTCTTGGGTTTGTATTTAAATCAGATCACCCGTTTTTTACTATTAATGCACGCACCATTACGCATACGTGGATTCTTCTGGGGCTACTCACACTCTTGTTGCTCGTTGTACGATTCATTATTTTAAAGAAAAAAAGCACCGCACGTTTTATTGTGCTTGAATTTGTACGTTTTTTTATTGATATGTGCATGCAATCTATGGGTACATTTTTTTCATTCACCCATTTTTCTTTTATCACAGCACTCTTCATTTTTATTTTTTGCGGAAATATTTTATCAACTATTCCCTGGCTAGAAGAACCTACACAGGATTTAAATACCACTCTGGCACTTGGGGTAATTGCATTTTTGTATACACAAATTGCAGCAGTACGAGCACAGGGAATCAAGGCATACATTGCGGGCTATTTTGCGCCATTTTTTATTATGCTTCCCCTAAATATAGTGGGCAAACTTGCTTCGGTTGTTTCAATTTCATTTCGTTTATTTGGCAATATTTTTGGTAGTTCAATTATTACCCGCATTTACTTTAGCGCCATTGAAGGTTCGCTCATCGCAGAATCTGCCGGACTACTTACCGGATTGAACATAGGTATGGCATTGTTCTTCAGTTTGTTTGAAGGGTTTTTACAAGCATTCGTCTTTGCTATGCTTTCACTTACCTATCTTTCAATAGCACTACAAGGCGAAGGTCATTAATTTACGGAGTTATTATGTACCATCCCGTATCAGAATTTATTCATTATAGCACTATTGCACTGACTGTTGGTATTACCTCAATTGGTGTTGGTATTGGAGAGGGCATTGCCAGTAGAGCTGCACTTGATGCTATGAACACACAACCACGCGCAAGTGGCAACATTATGCGTGCAGCAATCTTAGGAATGGCATTGATTGAAACTGCAGCAATCATGGGTATGGTTATTTCTATTATGTTACTTCTTGGCACAAGAACCGTTGCATCTGGATTCTATGCTGATCTTGCAGAACTTGGTATTGCATTTGCAATTTGTATTTCTGGCATGGTACTTGGCTTTGTGTCGGCACTTCCTGCACGTGAAGCATGCTTTGCCATTGCACGTCAACCATTTTTTGCTCAACACATCATGCGGTTTATGTTGATCACACAATCACTTTTGCAAAGCCCCATAATTTTTGGATTTATTGTTGCAACCATTATTAAATATCAATCAGTGAATGCAACAACATTAAGTGATAGTTTACGTTTAATAAGTAGTGGTTTGTGTATAGGCCTGGGTAGCGTTGGCCCTGCAATAGGCCTTGCATTATTTGCACAAAGTGCATGCCACGGGCTCGGTAGCAATCCTCGCGCATATAACAAGCTCTTTTCATTTACATTAATTAGCCAAACAATTATTGAAACTCCTATAATATTTGCATTTGTTATTTCTATGGCATTGCTATTCTTAGTTCCAACCACCAATATTTCTGATATCTATGCCATTGCACTACTTGCTGCAGCAATCAGCACAAGCATTGGTACTGTTGGGCCTGGTATCAGTTCAGGCAGGACAGCAGCTTCTGCATGTCATCAAATTGCACTCAATCCTGAATCCCACAGTATATTGTCTCGCATAAGTATGTTTGCACAGGGGTTAATTGAAACATGTGCAATTTATGCGGTATTAATTTCATTTTTATTAATATTCTCACAATAAAATATTGTAATGAAGCATACAAATTTACATATCGTTTATATTATCACTAAGCTAGAATTAGGCGGCGCGCAAAAAGTTTGCCTTGCATTATTTGAAGGATTACAAAAGGACGGCATTACTACCAACTTAATCTCTGGTGCAAGTGGCACACTCGTCGATCATATCAAACACAACAAAGATGTAATTTTAATTGATAATTTTAAACGTGAAGTTACCGTCAAGGCACTATGGAATGAAGTCATTTGTTTTTTTAATTTAATCAAGCAACTACGAACATTAAAAAAACAACATGCCATTATCCTGGTACACACGCACAGTACCAAAGCCGGACTGCTTGGCAGATGGGCCGCATTTTTTGCCGGTATTAAAATTCGTATTCATACGGTACACGGCTATGGGTTCCATCCGCATCAATCATGGATTCCTTGGTTGGTTACGTATACACTCGAATTGGTAACAAGCTTTATTACCACACACTTTGTATGCGTATCTTCTGCAGATGTTAAAGTTGGCCTTAAACTATTTCCACAATTCGCACATAAACATTCAATAATTCGCGCGGCAATTGATTGGGAACAATTTTATATACCAGCATGCAAAGCCCTGCCAACATTACCCACCACACAACCATTCATATTTGGAACTATTGCATGTTTCAAACCACAAAAAAACTTGTTTGATCTACTCTATGCATTCAAAACTGTGCACGCACAGAATACAAATACACGACTTGAAATTATTGGTGACGGTGCTCAGCGCACCAAAATTGAACACTGGCTAACGGAAAACAATTTGACCGACATTGTCACACTACATGGGTGGCAAGATCGTGTAGCGCCAATTATGTTCACCTGGCATGCATTTGTATTGAGCTCATTATGGGAGGGGTTGCCATGCGCCATTGTAGAAGCACGCATGCTGCAGTTGCCTATTCTCAGTTATGACACGGGTGGTATTCAAGACGTGGTACACCATGGCAACAATGGATTGTTGTGCACACAAAAAGCATGGCACACACTCGCACACAATATGCTTACTATTCTAAATAATCCAGAATTATATAAAAAGTTATCCACCTACCAAGATAATTTATCAGATTTTAGCAACACACATATGATCCAAAAGCATGTAGCATTATATAGAAAATTACTATAAACTAATCCGCAAAATTAATATCTTTAAAAATCCTAAAAAAATAGATTTGAAATTATGTTTAAAAACGTCATTGATGCCATTGGCAACACACCTCTCGTCAAACTTGATTTTGATTCTCCTGCACATATATATGCAAAACTGGAATATTTAAATCCAGGTGGCAGTGTAAAAGATCGTTCCGCATCCTATATGATTTCCTATGCAGAAAAACATGGCCAGCTCAAACCGGGCGGTACTATTATAGATGCCTCTTCAGGCAATCAAGGTATTGCAACTGCTATGATTGGTGCAGCAAAAGGATATAACGTAATCATTGCCGTATCAGAAAAAATAAGTAAAGAAAAATTGGATACCATCAAAGCCTATGGCGCGCAGGTTGTCATGTGTCCCCCAACTGCCTTTGTTGATGATCCAAAAAGTTATTGGAGCACTGCCTGCAGATTACACAAAGAAACGCCTAATTCTTTTATGCCAAATCAATACTTTAATCCAGTTAATGCAGAAGGCCACTATACATTATTGGGACCAGAAATTTGGAAACAAACAGATGGTAAAATTACACACTTTTTCGCATGCGCAGGAACCGGTGGTACCGTAAGTGGCGCAGGTAAATACCTGAAAGAACAAAACCCCAACATAAAAGTAATTGCTCTTGACTCCAACAACTCATACCGTTCGACCAACGGCTGCCCAAAACCATACAAAGTAGAAGGAATGGGTATAGATTTTGTGTCTGAGGTAATGAATTATGATGTAGTGGATGAGATTGTAGAAGTCAAAGATGAAGATGCGCTTCCTATGCTCAAAACGCTGGCCAAAAAATATGGTCTGCTTGCCGGCCCGAGCAGTGGTGCTGCCGCATGGGCTGCTCAAGAATATGCAAAAAAACTAAACAAAAATGATTATGCTGTCGTTATATTTAGCGACTCTGGTAGAGCATACCTTACTAAAGATTTTTATTAAATTATAATGGATCACATCATGAAAAAGTTGATATTCATGTATTTATTAGGAATTATGACCACAAACCATGGTATGCAAATCGAAACACTCTACAGTCCAGATAGTTGTGCTTGGATGGAAGTGGTACAAAACAACCCGGATATCATTACTCTAAGCATCCTTGATCAGGCAAAAAAAACTATTACAAAACAAATAGTGTGTTCTCGCTTTTTTGATATACCGCGCGTGTCTAGTTTGTTAAATCATGCAATAATACTTCAATTACAAAAAATACAAAGCACTCCTCGTAACGATCATACCCAAACTCTTTCTGCAGTTAGCTCTTTATGCGACTCAGAATTTTTTGCCACATTACCTGAAAAAAATAAGAAACGAATTGCAGAAGAATTATTAGTAACTAAGGAAGTATATCCCTTACTTGCCAAGAATCAGGTATTAAGTACTATCATCACATTTTATAGAACATAATTCATATACCTATGGAGATAACCCATGAAAAAAATTCTCTGTGCACTTATATTATTTGCAGGTACCTATGCATACAGCATGGAAAAGGAACTGATTAATACCCGAACCGGTAAAAAAACAAAAATAACTTTTGTACAAGCATCTCATTGGTCAGATTTGCAAGATAATGACACACCAGAAGAAACGGCACGCAAAATTCACTGGCAATGTAAGCATGATGCAGCTGATTGGTATGATAAGATTTGGAATAATCCCGATCAAGTAACTCCTGAATTACTCGATATGATATATGATTTAGAAAAAAAATCTCTAAAAGATCCTCATATACTTGAAGTAAAGATAAAAATGCCTCGTCATGGTATAAAATTTTCAAAAGGGTCTACAACCATAGAAGTATTAACTCAAACTGTAATAGGTTATTTTAAACAATTAAAAAAACATCCTAACCAAGATCAATTAGAGCGTATTATGCATAACATAGTAGCACTATATTCATCACGTTATTATACTGACATGGCTCCTTACCATTGTAGAAACTTTCTTGCAGATAAATTAATTCGATCCGCGCGAAAATACGCTGTCATCAAAACATATCCTATTTTAGAAACTATTATCACTAGTACGAATACAAACAGTATATTTTAAAAAAGATAACACTACGCATTAATCATTGTATAAACTGCTCTACAACGCGTAGATCAACTGCCTGTGGCTTCACGCAATACTGTCCGTTGACCATAGGCATTTGTATACATTGATTTGCATCACGTTCTTTATCATATGTAATTGTGGTATTATGCACTGTTTGGTAACCAATTTTTTCGAGTAAAGCAGCCATATTTTTTATATGACTACCACCCGCAACTACTAAAGCTGCTTGTTTATTTTTTTGTGTATTGATAACCGCATGTACCAAATGGAAATCAAGCAATGTACTATCAAACACCAGCAATTGTTTGAGTGCTTGATGTCTCATAGCGTCATCTGTATGTGCTGTCAGATAGTCTGATGCACTCATATTCAAATGTGCAGGTATATGGAATTTGTGCATGATTGCCATAATACGCGCTATATGAGCTTGATAATACTTTTGTAGCAATGGATGATCATTATACGCTTTAATTTGCTCAATCTGTTGCATTATTTCTTGGTAAATTGCTTGCATTGGAATATTTTTTGTTGAAGGAAACGCATCAACTTGAGTACGCATATTATTCAAAACCGGACCAAATGCTGCAACTCTACAGTAACGATATTCAACATTATTAACGGCAACATTATTTTGTTTGCAAACACTGCTCAGGCCTCCTAGCAATCCACCGGTGGAATCAACTTTAAATGATCCGCACCGTTGCTCACCCTGCCAATTGGGTGAACTCAGGTCCTCTACCAATAATTCAACAGGTTTATTACTGCATTTGGTAATCAATTGCTCTATAGCCGCACGTTGTTGTTGTGTTGCATGGTGAGATTTATCATGGAAATCACTTAAGCCTATTACATAATGATAGTGACGCGCAGTAGGATCCCACTTGCGCAATACCTGCGTATGGTAAATATAGGCACTACAGGTACCCTGTAGTACACCTGCTAACAATACTATGATTATTCTGTATTTCATACCTACATCCCTCACTTTGCTTCATATTGTATCGTACGCGATATAGATTAAAAAAATCAATAATTTATGGCTTTAAAACATGTTTTCAGGTTAAAATTTTAAAATATTGATTTAACTTATCACGATAAGATAAACTAATATTAATAAAAAAGGGGATTGGGATGCTTGGTAAATTAAAATCACTGTTGATTGCATTATTTGGGTTAAGCGCCATAATTGTTGTCCACGAGTTTGGACATTTTTTATTTTGTAGGCTTTTCGGTGTACAAGTACCGGTATTTTCAGTGGGATTTGGCCCCAAATTGATAGGATACAAAATTGGCGGGACGCTATTTCAAATTGCAGCTCTTCCACTCGGCGGCTACAATGCCATTGATACCGCAAGCTTTGTGAGCAAAACGTATATACAAAAAATGATTATCACACTTGCAGGTATTGGTTTCAATATTATATTTGCGGCATTATTATTCATCTTGATCGCATGGTATACCAGTAAAAAAGAATCACGGCCAACCAATATATTTATTGTCATTATGCAAGGCATACTTATCACGTATACTTTTACTAAAACTATTATGCATGGATTTTTTGGTATTTGGCAGCAAAAAACACGTGGACAACTGACGGGACCCATTGGTATCATAACAAGTGCACAATCAAGTCAGGCCCAAGGCTGGATGGTTTTTCTATTATGGCTTGCAATCATGAATATAAATGTTGCCATATTCAACTTACTGCCTATTCCATTTCTGGATGGTGGACAGCTCGTCAAATTAACCATAGAAGCATTATATGGCGCACCATTACCAGTAAGACTTTTATCATTAATTAATAATATATTCTTATTATTATTCTTATTTTTACTTATCTGGCTATCAGCTCGAGATATGAAAAATCAATAGCTTTTTATGTTTTACTAAAAAAATTACCCCTACCCAGACAGAACGTCACGGATAGGGGAAATGGAGGTTATCACATTTAAATTGGCCTTAGCCAGTAGCACTTTTCTACTACTGTAATGTACACGAAGGAGGAGTAAAAAGCAATTTTTTTCTCTGGAAAAACTTACTTTGATTTTGTTTTACATTATCTGTAATTAAGCTTAGGCACGAGATATAACAAAGTTTTCATGTTGCAAACATATCCTCAAATAATTGCTCATATGCCCGCGTAGTATCTGCTAACTGAAATGCTTCTATAACCCTTGCTTTTCCTGCTTTTCCAAGCTGTTTGCGTAACGGTTCCTCTGCTACCATACGAGTAAGTTGGTGGTAAAGCCCCGGTGCATCATGCGGTAACACTAAAATCCCATTCTGATTATGGTGTATGACCTGGTGTTGAGCTCCAGTCGTAACGCAAGGGATCCCACAAGACATAGCCTCAAGTAGCGCTATGGATAACCCTTCTTGCACCGATGGCAAAACAAAACAGTCCATAAGTTTATAGTAGCCATATGCCGGTTGACCAATAACAAATATAACTGCTGATGTGATACCCAACTGTGCTACTTGTTTACGCAAATCTTGCTCAAGAGGACCAAGCCCAACCAGCAATAAACGAATGTGCGGATAGTGCTGATATACATTCGCAAACACATTAATCAAGTGATGATAATTTTTTTGATAAATAAAACGACCAACCGTACCAAAAACCAGCGCCTCCGGAGCTATACCAAGTGAATCTCGTGTTACTGCTTGCATAGTAACCAGTTGATGTACGTACTGACTGTCAATGCCATTATAAATCACTTGAATATTTTTGTGAGATACCCATGCAGCATCTGCAAGTGAACTCGCAACACCATCAGCAATTGCTACAACACGATCTGCCCAATCAAGCGTGCCATAATCGAGCATATTGCGTATGCGCCCATCTTGCTCCAACGACCAATGCAATACACACACCGTTGGAATATGCAAAATCATCTTGCCAATCAAACGTACAGCAAAATTTGCAGCCCATAATGATCCATGAATTACATCTGGTTGTAATATCTTGAGCAAACGGTATAAGCGCAACCAAAAAATAGGATCATATAAACAAAATCCGCCCGTAACGTGATAAGTTGGTATACCCATATGCGCTAATCTTGTACGATTAGGGCCATCATGGAAATAGATCACGTGATGATCATATCTATGCGATGGCATTAATCTTATAAGATCAACAAGCAATGATTCTGCACCACCAATTTTCAAGCTTGAAATTACGTGTACTAACTTTATACGCTTCATCGCGTGTTAAATTCTCTTGCGTAATACTTTTTTATCCACTTTAGCCGTTGCTGTTACGGGTAATTCTTCGGTACTACAGATAAACTGTTTGGGCACTTTATATGCTGCTAAATGTTCTTTACACAAACGGATAAGTTTTTGTTCTATATCTTCTTCTGCTTTGCGTAATTGCACAAATGCTACCGGAACTTCTCCTACCGCATTCTCATGTTTGCCAATAACACCTACACGTATAACATTCGGATGCATAAGAATAACATTTTCAATTTCTTGCGGATAAATGTTCAGACCCTTATGAATAATAAGATCTTTCACACGTCCTGTGATTACTAATCTATTTTTTTCATCAAAATAAACTAAATCACCGGTATCAAACCACCCATCTTGCAAAGCTTTTTCCGTCATATCTGGTGCATTATAATAACCAAGCATTACATTGTCGCCTTTTACCCATAGTTGGCCAATGTGTCCGCGCGGCACTTCATTACCTTGCTCATCACGTACAGACGCCTGAATACCTGGTAATAATGTGCCAACATTACCGGTTGGTATAGCCTCATCATCAAATGCAACTGATAGTGTTGGAGATGTCTCAGTTAAACCATATCCACTACAAATTTTACGATGATAGAGCAATTCAAAATAAGAACGAATTTTATCAGGCATTGCATCGCCACCGGAAACAAATAATTTGACTGAATCAAGTGGTGCAGTTTTCATCATACACAATAAGCCGTACAATGCCGGAACACCTAAAAACAGTGTAGGTTTGTGCTTGAGCCCTTCAAGAATGTATCTACGTTCAATTTTTGGTGCCAATATTATGGTAACGCCCGCAAAAATAGCACCCCATACAAATGCGTTTTGGGCAAATGCATGGAATAATGGCAATATGGCAAATACACGTTCACCATGGTTTAAGTGTAATCGCGCAAGCGTCTGTATGAGGCTTGTCATAATATTTTTAGAACTCAGCATGACGCCTTTAGGCAACCCGGTAGTACCTGATGTATACAATAATGCAGACATGTCATTTTCTGGTAGTGTAATGAGCTGATGAAGGCGCCAAGATTCTTGCGGCGCTTGGTCTAATGCCATGTCGCGTTCGGTAATAATTTGTGGAACTGATTCTATGCTAAGTTGCTTGATCAGCTCAACACGATCTGCCGATGTAATAATTACTTTCGGCTGCGCATCTTTGAGAATATAACCTAACTCATGTTCGGTGAGGAAAATATTAAGAGGTACCACCACCGCACCAACTTGCCAGGCACCATAATAACCAATAAAAAATTCAGGAGAATTTTCTAACCAAATAACTACTCGATCTCCCGACTGTATACCATGTTTTTGCAACATGGTACTTAATTGACATGCGTATAAATATAAATCACGAAAGCTGATAGTTTTATCTTGGTATATTAATGCCGGCGTATCATCATATTTTTGTGCCGCGTATTGCAACAACGTACCCGCATACATTAATTGACCGTTTGAGCTAATTTCATTTTTTAGGTGCTCAAAACGGGCACGCTCTCTTGCATCAGAATTAGTTATCATTTCAACCCCTATTCTTCTTGAAATTTAATAACTTGTACCGGACATCTTTGTACCGCTAATCTAATTGCATCAGCATGTTTTTCTATATCTGCATCTGGTTTGACGCGTGATACATCGGTTACTTCAAATACCTGTGGTGCAGTAAATTGACAAGTGGTACATGAAATACAACCCGGTTGAATAGTAACTTTTTTCACAATAATCCTTTATTGCGCTATACTAAAATTCTTTATAACATCTATAGAAAACCCTATTATTTACCATAACCTATTTTTTGTAAAAAGGTAAGGCATGCAACGTCTCAAGCGCGGTATACTCATTGCTATTGAAGGTATTGATGGTTCAGGAAAAAGTACACTCGCACACAATATTTCTGAATACCTCAAACAACAACATTTACCTGTCATTCTCACAAAAGAACCAGGTGGAAGCCCTTTGGGCAAACAACTACGTGAAATTTTACAAACACAAACAGTACCACTCAGCTCTAAAGCAGAATTTTTATTATTCGCAGCCGATCGTGCAGAACATTTCCAGAAAATAATTTTGCCACACTTACATGCAAATAGTATCATTATTTCTGATCGCCTGAGCGATTCTTCCCTTGTATATCAAGGTTATGGCCGTGGTCTTGATATTAGTATGTTACGTACCATTAATGCATGGGTTATGAATGGCATTCGTCCTGATATAGTTTTTTATTTAAAATTAGCTCCGGAACAAGCACAAGAACGCTTGATAGCACGCAACCAAAAATTAACTACCTTTGAACAAGAACATATATCATTTACCAAAAAATTAGTTTACGGTTTTGATGAAATACTTAAAAACCGTAAAGATGTTATACTTATGGACGGTACACAATCACCGGAACAATTAACTCAAGAAGCTGTACAAGCAATAGAAACATGGATAAAGTCAAATCATCTACGCGAATAAAAAATATAACCTCTCATAATCTGGTAGCACCCGCCTATGCTTGGATCGGCACTCATACTGCCGTACTCAATCATACATACCAATTTTTACAATCAATCTTCTGCCAAAAAAAAGGTTGCGGTACCTGCACAAGCTGTATACAAATTAACACCCAGCAGCACCATGCTATTACATGGTTATATCCAGACAAAAAATATACGCTTGAACAGTTAGATGTACTATTTGAAACTATTGCATTTGCGTTAGATGCAGGATCCCATCATTTTTTTGTAATTCAAAAAGCAGGCGCACTCACTACAACCTGTGCTAATCGATTACTCAAACCGCTGGAAGAACCACCAGCAGGATACCATTTTTTATTACTTGCTGAGCGCTCAGACGGCCTGCTACCAACTATTCGCTCGCGTTGTATTATAGAAAATTTTTCAGCTACACCAAATGAATCCCCGTTCAAAGAATTATATGATTGTTTTACTGCACATAAATTTATATCCCCCGTATTTTTTACAGATATTTTGAATAAATATACGCCAAATGAGTTGGAAAGTGCTGAATTAATGAACACACTCCTGACATACTGGCTTGAACGCTACAAAAAAGCTCTCCTGAAAAAAGAAGAAGATACTATGCAACAAGCACAAACCATCATACATTGTTTGAAAAATGCATTAGAAGAATTGCCCATGCCTGGCAGCAGTAAGTTGTTTTGGAAAAATTTATTTTTACAGATAATGAGATAAATCAAGAATGTTCGTATACATACAAACGTTTGTAATCTGGCCCTTCGGGCGTCAATACCGATTCCATTAATACAAATTTATCGATAGTAAAAATTATGGGATTAATGGTAATTCCCTCTATAAAATCTAATAATGCTTTTTTATCTACAACTTTTTTTACCCGCGCTAAAGTCACATGACTTACAAACTCACGCACTTCAAGCATACACCATGGTTCAAGTTGATGATCTATAGTCAATGCAAGTTGTGCCAATTCAGGTGACACAATATTCAGATATACAACTTTGATTATGTGATCAGTACCAAATATACCTATCCTATCCAACTGTGCCTTACTGGGAGAAAAAATAACATCTTGCAATGCGGTATGTATAGATGGGATGTCTTTGAGCATAACATCGCCAATAAATTTTATCGTTATATGACTTTGTTGCAAATTAGCAAAGCGGCCTTCAAACAATGCCGATGCTTTCAATATATGCTGTACCCGCTCTATCTCTTTTTGCACAGCAACTGGTAATTCAACTGCCACAAATATACGTATCTTATTTTTCATACTATACACTCGCTTATTTTTATGCATAATATGCTATAGTACTTGGCAAATTCATATCAAAAAGGAGAAGATATATGCAGAGTAGATATTATTTGTTTTTTTTTAATGTTTTTTATTTCTTTGCTTGTTGCAGCCACCCAACAGAACTTAATCGATTACTCAAAAATATCACGCGCACTCGATGTAAAGCAAGAATCCGCCACAAATACCAAAATAATCTTATTGAACTGCTAAAAACAAATAAATCTGTCCCTGAATACAAAGATGATTGGCACGCATGCGTATCTGCACTAAGTATCGATAATAATTTTCCTATCATATCACAAAATTTACATGTTCTTCCGGAAGCAATTGATGCATTTTATCTAACACCAAATTTTTTGAAAGTAACACGTAAACTGTTATTAAATGTGGATAATGAAAATGCTAAAGGCTACATGTATGAAATTACACAAGCATTATTATTGCACAAACAGCTTCATCAGATACGCGCGTTCGGCATTTATCAGGTTACACCAGTTACTAATTATACCCAGCGCGAATTTGATCTTATTACCGACACGCATTGGTATGAATGTAAAGCACAAAGTAAATGGCCTTCTTTGCAAAGCAAACAGGGGCGTAAATTACAACAACAATTCTCTGACCAAAAACAGATTACACATGATTATAATCTTACCCATAATACGACAATTGTATTTGAAGTCAGATCACAACAATCCGCCCCCGATTATTGGCGAACATGGTTTCAAGAACAAGGTATTATGTATACATCAACTCATCAATGATTCACTAAACCCTTGAACACTTTCTGCAATGCATGAAGCAAAAGTTGGTTCTTCTGACTCAACATCATCAATAAACACAGCGGCAATTACCGTAGCTAACGCCGGTACCACGCTATGCTTTATATGGTACATAACCGAGCTGGCTGCATACTGAGCCGCTTCTATGGTTGCACAGATATCTTCCTGAGAGAACTTTGGCTTTCTTTCAAGTCGATCGAAATCCATACCATGCATCATTGAGCTCAGGCTTGTTAATAAGATAATATTGATTATTTTCACGTTGCCCCCACATAGATAAAGTATTTGTTAAACTAATAATAAAAGTTTAATCAGGGATAACAAAATGTAAAGGCAACAACGCAATAAGCTTTGTTTTTTATCACTACCGCGTGCTATTTTATATCACCCACCCTTAATAACCGCAAGCGGTTTGAGGCGTGCAACTTTACGAGCTAGCTGTGCACCTGCCACTACATCAACCACATCTTCTACGTCTTTGTATGCCGTTGGTGCTTCCTCTGCAAGTCCCGGGTCTGAATCTGAACGAATAATAATACCTTGACGCTCCAGTTCTTCTCGCAATTGTGAGCCCCGTACTGTTTTTTTGGCCTGTGCACGGGACATACGTCTACCTGCACCGTGGCATGATGAACCAAATGCAACATCCATACTTTCTTGCGTTCCTGCCAAAACATAAGAAGCGGTACCCATAGTTCCGGGAATCAGTACTGGTTGCCCAACACTCATATATTTTGCAGGATTTTCTGGACGTTCCGGACCAAATGCACGCGTAGCACCCTTGCGATGTATAATCAATTTTTTTTCAATACCATCTACATTATGCGTTTCAACTTTACCAATATTGTGTGAAACATCATACACCGTGTTCAATTCCACGTGTTTGCCAATAACCTCTTGCCATGCTTCGCGCACCCAGTGGCCAATCATATGTCTGTTGGCCCATGCATAGTTGCTTGCTGCGGCCATTGCGGCAAAATAATCTTGTGCTTCTTTGGAATCAAATGGTGCATAGACTAACTCACGGTCAGGCAATACATATCCCCATTCGGGTAATTTACCCATCATAATACGCACATAATCAGTACACGTCTGGTGCCCCAAGCCACGCGAACCACAGTGAATCATCACCGTCACATTACCTTTATGCAAACCATATGCCGTTGCTGCAGGTTGATCGAAAATCTCTTCTACATATTGCACTTCAAGAAAGTGATTACCCGATCCGAGTGTACCAATTTGGTCTCTGCCGCGTTTTTTCGCGCGCTCAGAAACCATATCCGGATCAGCAACTGCCATACGCCCACGTTCTTCACAAAATTCTAAGTCAGCTTGCGTGCCATATCCTAACTGCAACATGCGTTCAGCACCATAGGCTAAAATCTTATCTAATTCATTGGGGTCAAAATCTAACTTACCACCTCTGCCTACACCCGATGGCACTTTATGAAATAAGCGTGTTGCTAATTTTTCCAAATAGGGGCGAACTTCATCAACATTCATATTGGCAACAAGCAATCGGACACCACAATTAATGTCATATCCAATACCACCAGGAGAAATCACACCACCTTCAGCAATGGCACACGCCGCAACACCACCAATAGGAAACCCGTAGCCTTGATGAATATCCGGCATAGCACACGCATATTTTTGAATTCCAGGTAACGTAGCAACGTTCACCAATTGCCAGATTGCACGATCACTCAATACATCTTCTATCATATTTTTGCTCATAAACACTCGCGCAGGTACCTGCATGTCTTGCCGATATGTTTTGGGAACCTCATACGTGTACTCATCTATTTGCACTAAGTCATCACGCGTAATTAATTGTTCTGCCATGATTATCCTTTTTTAAATATCGAATACTATGTCTGCCTGCCACGCACCATTAACTTTTTTGATTTCTAATTCATGGTACGTTACTGCCTTAATCTCTACCACCTCAAATCCTTGTACTTGTATACCATGTAAGGTAGCTGAAATAAATGTATCTCGTAACTCATGTACATCAACATGTAAATATGCTTCATTATGTATATCAGACAGATATAGTGCCTCTGATAAAAAATCAACAAGTAATGATGCTTCTTGAAATGAGCGTACTTCAACCTGATGTTGTATAGGCAACGTATCACACACCACACGGTCATGCGCTATGCGACAACCATCTATTTGTGGCCGTATTACCTGAAACATGCCAATCACCGCGTTAGCAAATAATTCTTCTTTCGTATCACCAAATACACGAATCTTAATATCAGCCGTATGCGGTAATTGTTCAAAATCTTTTTTCACTATTTTCCTTTATAATCCACTTAAAAACTAACACTTGTATATTTTTTTGTTATATTAATACCTTTCAGTTATATCGTATTATTCTTAACTTTTAGAGTTTTTATGCAAAAAATATCATATTTTTTTATGTCACTTACCTTAGCAGCTCTTTGCACCACAACGCAAGGGAACTGTATGTCACAAGAACACGATCAGTTTGATATCAAAAAAGCTCAAACAACCATGCTTGCCGTGTTACTTGATGTACAAAAAGACTGTAATATGCAATGGCATAATCTGTCAGATGTACAACGTAAAGTTCAATGCTATCCTTTCATGGCACACTTACACGCACTCGAAAAACAAATGGCGTTGTATGAAAAAAAATAATAGTTAACTTATATGGTACGCCCAATAAAAAATTTTCTATCTACACTCATTGCACAAAAAGGCGACTGGAAAGTACGCCTTATGCAACAATGGCCAATTATTATAGGTGAATTGAGTGATCAAGTTACCATAGAAAAAGTAGTAGGAGATACCTTGGTATTGGGCGTATATGATTCATGTTGGATGCAAGAATTATACATGCTATCGCCCATGTTACTTGGAAAAATTCATGCACATGGCTACACGCACATTAAAGATATTCGATTTAAAACGGTTACCAAGGCACTGCCATTCAAACAAAAAGCACCATCTCTGCCTGCACGCACAGTACCCAAAAACATCTCCTTAACTCCTCAACAATCTGCAGTTCTTGACAGAATAGCGGATCAAGAATTACGCTCTGCATTAAAGGCGTTTCTTATTCGTTGTTATCAGGAGTAGTGATGAAAAAATTAATGGTAATGTGTATGAGCATGCTACCTATTTGCATGCAATCGCAAAGCGATTATCATACTAATTTATGGGCGAATTACTTGCGGTATGAAGGTCAACATCAAGAAGCACACAAGCGGTTTCAACAACTCGTTCCCCATTCTATTTATAGTCTACCGGGTTATGTCCACTTATTACACAGTACACAAAAATATCAGGAAATTGTTGATTTAATACCACAAGTTGGTACTAAGTTTGATAATGATGCAGCACTACAACTACTCATCATTGATGCTCTGCACAAATCAAACCAATCAACACGTGCTTATGACAAACTCACCGCATTGCATAAAAAATTCCCCCATGATCCACAGGTTGTTTTTGCAATGGCTAACTTTGCTATAGCAAATAAAGAATTGGCATATGCTTTGGAAATTCTTAATACTTTACTTAATAGTTCACCGGCCAAAGCAAATCTATTTATCTTTCATTTTATGAAAGCACAAATATATATTCAGTTAAACAAGCCGCATGATGCACTTGCAAGCGTAAAAGAAAGCCTACAACTGCATGATGAATTTGACAAAGGTTGGCTCATGCGTGCCATGCTCGAAGAACAGCTAGGCAATATTCAAAACGCCATACAAGGGTATACACACTATCTTGAATTATCTGAAGATAACAACCAACGTATTGCAGATCACTTACTACAACTTGCATTCAAACAAAAACTCTCCCAGCAAAACAGACAAACTGCTTTTGTCCAAAAATCATGTTTTGAACAAGCACTTGCATTGTTTGAACAGAAAAATTATAAAGGAGCTCTTGCCCAAGTTGACCATTGCCTGATACAAAACTCGCATGGCACCAAAGAACGCTTACTCAAAATAGAAATACTCACCGCTATGCAGCAATTCAATCATGCAGCAGCACAATTACAAGCCTGGATAAACCAAGATCCACACAATGAATTATGGTTTCAGGCACTCCATTTGCTCAGTCGTCAAGGCGCACAACTAAATACAGTCGTCAAAACATTCGAAGCAATTGCAGCCAAACATCCAACGTCTCATTGGGCACCACTGTATCTGGCTGATCTACATATGCGGACACAACAACCAGCATTGGCGCTTACCCAATTGCAAAAAGCTGCACACATTATACAAGATCCAACATTAAAAAGTACTATCTTATTCCAACAGGGCGTACTCTTGTTCGAGCAACAACAATATGACGCTATGCGTACCGCATTAGAACAAGCGTATGCATTAAACGCAGATGCAACACCGTTGCTTAACCTGCTCGCACACTACTGGGCAACTAAAGGCAATAACATAGATAAAGCAGAACAGCTTATTACACATGCATGTACAAAAGATCAAGAAAATCCACATCTGCTCGACACCAAAGCTTTAATTTTATACAAGCAAAAAAAATATGCTGACGCACAACAATTATTGGAAAAATTACTGAAAAATAACCCGACTGATGCAACTATTTTAATTCATCTTGCACAAGTACACCATAAACAAAACAATCATCAAGCAGCACAAAATACTTTAGAACAAGCACGTGCACATACATACTCGGCATATGAAAAACGTAAATTAAAAACCTTAGAAAAAAAACTAACCCAACATTAACTATGAAATCATCAAAATCCATTTGTTTTGCTGCAGGTAAATCTGGCGGCCATATCATCCCTTGTTTAACCATTGCACAACAACAATACCCGGATCATGAAATACTCTTTTTTTCAACCGATGCACCGTTGGATATGCAAATAATTGGCAATCAGGCTGACCATCATATCACCCTTCCGCTCGGCAATTTGAAATATACAAAATGGTATCAGTACCCATTAATTGCGTGGTATCTATGCTCATCATTTTTTAAATCTTTATATTATCTTGCCAAACATAAACCAGCAAAAATTATTAGCACTGGTGGTATAGTGGCAATACCTGTGTGCATCGCCGGGTTTTTACTACGTATCCCTATTGAGTTATTTGAATTAAATGTAGTACCAGGTAAAGCTATTAAAGCATTGGCACGACTAGCAACTACTATATATGTATGCTTTCCTGATGCACAAACCTATTTGCCATCATCCATAGTCAGAGATTATCCTATACGTTTTACACACACCCAGACAACACCACAAGAAGTACGTCTGCGTATTGGGTTAGATCCGGATAAAAAAACCTATTTTATTTTGGGTGGTTCCCAGGGATCATTATTTTTGAATAATCTGATGCGGCAATTTGTCGAACAATATGCTGATCATGTGTATCAAGTTATTCACCAAACTGGAGCACAGGATGCCACCGATTGGCAAACATTCTATGCCCAACACAATATCCTTGCACAGGTATTTAGTTACCAACAAAATTTAGCTGATTATTACATGGCGGCAGATGTAGTGATCACCCGCGCGGGAGCAGGAACATTATTTGAATTATTATTTTTCAATAAACCACATATGGTAATTCCACTCGAAACTAAAACAACAGTACATCAACGGAATAATGCATATGCGCTTGCAGCACAATATCCCAAGTTATGTAAGGTGTTTGAACAAAATCAAGTGGAAAACAATCCAGAAATTCTGTGGCAACAGTTATAAGAGCTTTTGTAGTAAAAACCAATAAATTTTTCTATTGCTTGCTTTTTGCTGGTCATATATAGCTCTGATCGTTTCGTATAACCAGCAAATATCGAATATTTTTCGAATCTTCAAGTGGGGTATATCCAAAAAGGAATTATGTTAATACTAAAATAGATTAATTAAAAGGATTTATTAAATTTATACGTCTAAATATAGATTAATCCAACATAAGGCCTCTTCAAAATGTTCCTTTTTAATCCACACAGGCTCATCACTCTGTGGATTACTCCTACGGGCAATCTGTTCCGCCTTGTTCAATAACTTATCAACACGCCTAATTGAAAAATTATTAATGCGCTCTGCAAGGTGTTTTAGGTAATCATCATCACAAACTAAAACACCCATAATTGATTTAGACCAATCTAATTTTATTTTTAATATATCTTTAATCGCTTGATTATTCAGCTCAGGAAGCATTACTAAATTATCAATAGCTCTGTTTCTGAATAATTTTGGAATCTTAGTAAAATTTTTAGCTGTTGCTATAAGAAAAAAATTTTTATTATATCTTTGATGATCTAAAAAAGAGGACAAAACATTATCTGCATAGTCAATATCATACTTGTTCATCTTTCCTGATTCAAAAGCTACATCTATTTCATCAATAATAACTATTATTTTTTCCCCCCTTTTACAATGCCCATCTAAAGCATCGCGTAATCCATATATAGGCAAATATCCTTGATTATTACTTCGACCAAAATCAGAGCCATGATAAACAATAAATCCCCAACCGCCCAAATGATACGCTAAATATGATATTCCTTTTGCCAAGGTAGTTTTACCTGTAGCGTCACCAATAAACAAAGCTGTTCGCTCACCTTTGCACCTAGAATTCAATAGATCTGCAAGCAAATCTTTTGCTTCCTGTGGTGCAAATTCCAATGCCTGATCTAATTCAGACAAAGAACTGCCATAAATTATATCATCTTGATTTTCTGAGCAAGAAAAAACTTTAAAAACTTGCCTTCCAAACCAATCTGCCTCTAAAAAATATTTATTAGATAAAAAATAAACATCATCATAAATATTCATTTTTTCAGGATTATTTGATTGCTTTCCAAATATATTAAGCATATTAAAAATAGACCAATAGATACTATTTCTTGAGTTATCTTGAACAGAATAGGAAAAGCCGCTAATTGTTATAAAAAATAACATTGATAATCTTTGCATGTAACTCATATTGCTTTCTTTCATAACTATGTTGTAATTTATTTAAAATTTAATAATCAACTCAGGAATTTCTTCTCCATCATCCTCGTGCGTTTGTCGATCTGGAATGTAATTAAAACATGTTTCTGGAGTAAATTGATTTTTACCAACTATTTCTTGATATTCATCTGCAAACAAAAAACGATTTTGAACATGAATAGTTTCACCTATTTTGTATAGTAACCACCAATCAATGGATGGTCGTCCACTCACATTACCTACATTACTTATAAGACAAGATTTATCATAATTATAAATACGCTGTAAACCTTTTTGCCACTGGTCTTTATAATCTTCCACAGTCCACCATTTGAGAGATATGTGCAGAATCTGCCTATATCCATCAATTTTAATTTCACCAGTTGCCCAATCATGATTCTTCCAATCTGATTTTGGTCTTCTTTTTATAATTATGCCTTCCTCAGTACGATCAACAAGCCATTTATCATTAGGTTTTGTATTAAGCATTTTTATTGATATATTTTTCATTGATTTATCCGTTGCTCACCATTGTTTAAGCAAAATTACTCAATAAATTTTCACTTTTTTTGCGAGATTTCTATCCATACTATATTGTATATTCCCACGACGATCAAACATCTTCCAATGCCCACCATTATGTCCATCAGCATCAGGACTTATATACTCCTTACCATTGTAAAATACAGGTTTATTGCGCGTATCACCACAGGGATGTTTTTTAACTTCTGTAAATCCCAATTCCTTTGCTTTTTGCCGAGCTTGCTTATTTGTTAATGGCTGAAAATCATTAATCTTTTGATTTCTATCTTTTATTAATGATTCTTTTTCAAGCAACTGATCAGTACTTTTTATGTGATCGTTATCTGGCCCATAGAACTTATCTTTAAAATATGATGCTACCGCGGCAATATAACCCGTTTCTGCTGCAGCAGTTTGTACTACCACCCCATCTGCGGTAATCATAGCTGGTGCACCACTGATTACCACATTCAATTTATCAAGCATACGGCCTGCAAACAATGCCGCTGATTGTCCAAGCTGTTTAATGTTGTTCAGGTTTTTTGTTACCTTGATTGCTTTATCTATACCGGTAAACCATGTGACACGTGCTGCAACGTACATTGCACCATCTACAAAATCCTCTGCAGTCAGCTGCTTGATGTTTTCCAGTGATATCTTGTCAATCGTATCCCAAAACTGTTGTATACGTTGATTTCTTGTTTGTTCAGGAAGATACTGCGTCCCAATAGTAACATCCGATATATATTTGGCAAGATCACATACAAATGACACTTCCATTTCCGTTGGTGAAAGATTTTGCCAGTATTTCTGAACAGCACGAAGCACTAATTCTGCTGTATGCTCTGCGGCTGTCGGTTGATATAAGTCCTGTTTAATCAGAAGTTCTTTTTGTGTGTGGCAAACCAAATGGTCAACCGTAGCAAGATGAAACGCAAATTCATGTGCATTGTCTGTCTGTGCTAATACATCCAGCGAATCACTAATTTGCGTATCAACTTCTGAGGATACGTCATAATCTAATGCATAAGCATTATCTAACACGGTATCTGTTATTTTGCCTAAATTATGTACAAACTCTGCACGATTAGCACTTTTGTCCAATGCTTTTAATGCATGAACATGCATATTATAATGTAAACGTTCTTGCTGATCTTGCACCTTACGCTGGTAGTCAGGCCTCGATTCCAGAATATCTCGAGCTGCTTTGATATAATCAAAATCAATAGTTCGTGGTGAATTAGGATTCAATTTCCTATGAACAAGGTTATGAAACGCTGCTTCTGCTACCTCTAACTTTCCGCTCATTATGGCAAATAACAGGTCTGTTGTTCGTGATGAGGTTAAAGAATCTGCTTGTAGATCTAAATCAGCATATTGTTTTGCTTCTTGTTCTACCTCGAACGTAACCCATGAAGCTAAAAATCTCTTGACTAAACCAGGTGATTTCTTTCGAATGTTTTGCCTTGTATCTTCAAGCTTTCTCTTGCTCCCCGTAGAAAGTATTAATCGTAACTTGGTTGATTGTTGATCATCAACATGTTCGAACTTTGGTACTAATAATCTTTGTGATTTTTCATACACCTTCTGAGCATCAACTGCATGATCAGCCACATGTTCCGGTTTCATGACCGGAGTTGAAGCAGTATCTATACGCATACTCGTGCTTGTATTATTCCATCCTTCATAAGACCTATGATCAATCACCTCTCTGTTATGTATATGTGTATCTGAGAAGGTAGTAGCTGCTTGAGAAATAGCATGATCGGCCATAACTCTAATGGTAGCATCAGACTTTGCATCATACGTAGAATTATAGCTCATTGCAGCAATACTATTGCCTAAAAAAAGAATCAATAACAACGGTAATTGTTTTTTTAAAAATATATTCATAATAAAACCATCCATATAATAATTTTATAATCGGCTACAAAATAACACACCAAGAATTGTTTGTTTTTTGTGGTTGCAGTTTGGGTGCTGACGTAGCATTTGATAGATCATCAAGAAGCTTTCCATCCAATAAGTCCTGTGATAGATCAACATCAAAATTAGTACTTCTAACCATTTTTTTATTTTTAAATTGTCTAACTTTTTCGCCTTTTTCAGCTTGTTTTATGCTGTCCCCATTCGGAATAGTATCTAAAACTTTCTGTGCGAGAATTCTAATGCTGCTAACTGCTATCGTTGAAACCTCATTAATATCTAGGCTTGCTTTAGACACATTAAATTTACTTTGAATTGTTTTGAATTCATTTTTCAATGTAGCCAGTTGAGTAGCTGTATTAGTAGTAAGCTCTTTCAGATTCTTATTTTTAAGGTCACGAATTTTAGTAATCAATGAAGCCATATTATCGTTTACTATCTTGCATTGTTTTCTAAAGTCAGCTTCAAACTGGTTACAAATAAATACCTTCTGCTTATTAGTAAGCATTCGTATTATTCCATCAATACCATCTTGTGTAATACTTTGACTTGCATATGATCCACCCGCAGAAACGTTGGCAGATAACCCCAAAGTTCCTACACCCACAGATAGACCACCATTACCGCCTAAACTCGATTGTTTTGATTGGGAGATTTGTATGTAAGCATTCTGTGCAAAATGTTGATCCTGTAACTCTTGGTTCTTCTTTTGCATTTTTATATTTTCTTTATGCATCTCTTTATTTTCTTCATGCATTCTATTTTGTATCTCTTCTTGGCTTTCTTTTTGATGTCCAATTTTAAGAGTTTTATCTCCAACCTCAGTGAGTGTAGATAGCGCTGCTTCAAAATGTTCTTGCTTGACGAGCGAAGGCTTTTTGCTTCCTCGGTGAGGTCTGTGTGCTATTTTTTCAGCTTTATTAATTATCTTTTCTAAACGGCGACCAGACCAGCCTTCTAGACGTCCTAAAAATTCATCAAAAAAAATATTATCACATACAGGATCAAGAATAATAAATCGATGTGCATCTATTTTGGCACGAAATATCTTTCTGCGCATCTCAGGGGTAGGTTCAGGGAGAACTATCGTTGTATCATACACCCGTTCTTTGAATGGTTCTGGTATTGAATCTACCCTATTTGCAGTTCCAATAAGATAAAAATTACCCTTATGTCTTTGACGATCTAAAAATGCCCACAACCCAGTAGCCATATAACCGGTATCATGATGTGTACTATTGTGATTTTCCAGTATCTTATCAATCTCATCCAAAATTACTATGGCCTTTTTATTCCGAGCTACTATAGCTTCTAATGTTTCACGCAGCCTATTGCCAGAGGAATTACGTTGGTCATTACTGCTACCAAAATCCGTACTACTATAAAACACTAATGTCCAGCCTTTTAATTTATGAGCTAGATACGCCATTGATTTTGCAAGGGTTGTTTTACCTACTCCTGGTTCTCCAACCAATAACGCGGCTCTATCAATTTCACCCCGAGGATTTAAAAAAGTTTCAAGAATATCCAACGCCTCTTGTGGTGCACCACGTAAAACTTGCTCTAACTCTCGAATAGAACTTCCTGAAACCGATTCATATGGATCTTCTAATGATGAAAAAACTCTATCTACTCGTTGATCTAACCAGTCTTCTTCACTCGATGATTCTTCATCTTCAAAAACATACATTGTTTCATGTGGCATTTCTGATTCTTTATGTTGGTAATCATGGAATATGTTTATAAATTTTGACAGAGCAACCCCGGATCGTTTCAAGGCTTCGCGATCCATAGTATAAGAACATGATGTGACAATAACTGGCACTAAGAAAAGTGCATAGAATTTTTGCATGGCTTTCATGCGATACCCCTAACAAAAAAGTATACTTAGAATAACTGTTACTAATGTTCGATAGTACGTATTTTAAACAAAAGTTCAAGAAAAATGTAAAATTATATATGAGGTTTATGTAGAAAAATGCAACATTTCACATAGAAAAAAAGTGTTGCGTTTTACCCAAAAATGATAAAACGCAACACGTAAAAATATTCAATAAGAAAACTTTGTAAAAATTTGTGCAACAGCTTCCCTGTAGGGCATGCCAGTGCAACAAAAATTGATCGGTTCACATAAAGTCAAAAATGGTATTTTTTTCAAAATAATACCATTTTTAAAAGGCAACTTCACTCCCATATCTATCACACCACCGTGCATACGTGTATGAAACATACAATACATCGCGTTGCCATTGTATAGCCTTAAAACGTGCTGCTAAATACAATAAATCTTGTACATAACACAAGCCACACCAACGGTCATTAGTTAATGAAAGAATTGGCACATCCGTATATACATCATCTGGCCACTCTTGGAAAAATAGCTCTGAACAAATGTAGGGAACCAACCGCACATTAGCATCAATCTGTATGCATGGCCGGATATTATCTGAGGCAACAATAGGTGGCATGTGTGAAAAATACAACGTATGTAACCATGGCATGCTCAACCAGTTGGGTATGCACTCAGTCACCGGCATCGTATGTTTTTTTGCGAACCGTGTTTGTACCATACCATCAGCAACATAATACATACAATTATGATATGCAGAATCACACCATCCGAATGAACCAACCAGGATATGTAGAGGCTTGCCAATATGATACGGTGACCACTGCTTTAAACTACCTACTTGTGTAAAAACAGCATCTGTATAAAAAGATGATTCCGGCAATATAATGATATCAATTTTCTTATTGGTATACACAATTCGCTTAAAATCATCAGCCACTGTTTGTGCAACAGCATCTGGTAATCCTTTTGGATACACCGACGGCAGTGATGCTATGCGTGGTAACCACATTGGTACCACTAACCTATTTATTGGCATATAATAACTAGCTATCCAAGGAATGAGACTTATCAGAAAAACCACATATGATAATTTATTTTTCCAGATCAATACAGCAGTCAAAGAAGCGGGCACACAACACCACAACCAGGTTAATATATGCTTACCAACCAATGGTAATAATCTGAGTATGTGTGGATGCACTACCAATGGCAACAAGGGATGCATAAGAAAGTACCCTTCTGGCCGATGGAAAATCCATAAACAATATTGATCAATTACATATATATAAACCCAAAGACCTAACGTCCACACACATAATAACGCTATAGATTGTTGTTTGATTCCCAATATTTGTTGCATAAATCCCATGCACCAAAACCACACACCACCATACAATCCTTCGTACAAAATTAATGCAATACCAGGCAACATACGCACTATAAGTTGACCTTGTGCCATGTTGGCCATACCAAGTACCACACCAGCCAAATGCAAAGCGAATGATGCGACACCCCATAGATAGCCATCAAAACAAGTAAGTTTTTTGTGTAGTGCAAGGTAAAACAATGGCACGGGAAATAAAAAAACTAACCACCATACATAATATGGATAGAAAAATGGTAAAGCATATAAAAGAACGGAAAGAAGTATTAAAGATTTTTTATACATAAATAGAAATTGCATCTTGCTGCCGCGCATGCGCCAACATACCATTAAATTGATTTACGGTAACTTCTTGGAGCGATGGATCATACGCAAATGTAGTACGCACTGACTTTATTTTATTTTGGGTATGCAGCCAAATGGGAAATGCCGTACGCAATGGATATACCTGGTTACCCATAGCACGATTATCATCATACCCAACATACACTGCAGTAGTATATTCAGGCGTAGATGCAACAAACCAGCATGTACGCGCATCATTAGTAGTACCTGTTTTACTAATTGCTTGCGTATCAATCCACGTAGACCGGAAATGTTTATGTACGCGCTTTAACCCAAGTTGTAACACTTTTGCAACCTTGCCAGTTACATCAGTTGGCAAGACTCGCTCTACTACTGCTTCATGTTTCCAAATTTTTGTACCCCATTTGTCTTTAATCCATTGAATATAATGAGGCTGTACATAAACTCCATCGTTGGCAAAAACATTGAACATACCCACTGCCTCATATGGCGTAACGTCCAATGCACCTAATGCCAAAGATGGATACGGATGAAATGGCCCTTGTATATGACATTTTTTGGCAAGATCAATTAATTTATCTACACCAATTTTTAATAATGTTTTAATAGAGACAATATTATTTGAATATGATAATGCATACGCAAGTGTAATCGGGCCACGGAATTTAAGATCCCAGTTTCTTGGGCGCCATTCTGAAGTACCTTGCGCTAATACCAGTGGTTCATCAATCTCTGTATCTGCAAATGAAAAGCCTTCTTGCAATGCCTGCGCATATAGTAATGGTTTGATGATAGAACCAATCTGGCGCCGTGCCTGCATAGCACGATTAAATTGTGATGTATTAAAATCTGATCCACCAACCAATGCTTTTATACCGCCCGTGTGCACATCAATGGTAATGAGCGCGCCTTCAATGTCGGGAGCTAAGGATTCACTCATGCGAGCATGTTGTTGTTTGAATGATGCTTCTGCATAGTGCTGCATCTTACTATTAATTGTCGTCTGTATAATCAATCCATCTCTATATAAAGCTTCTTTTCCTACCAAATTTTCTAAAAAGACCCGCAACATTTCTTTGATATGTGGTGCACACGCATTAGATTCTTGTTCATGCAAGCTCAATGGTGCTGCACATGCTTGTTCATAGATATCTTTATCAATTAATTTTAGTTTATACATAGAATTGAGTACTACATTACGTCTTTGCAAGCCAGAAAGTGGACAGAGTAATGGACAATATCTGCCCGGAGAACGCACGATTGCTGCGAGCATTGCTGCTTGGTCAACCGAAATATCTGCAGCTGATTTGTTCCAAAAACGTTGGCATGCAGCTTCTACACCATAAATACCACAACCAAAGTAGATATGATTCAAGTACGTTTCTAAAATTTGTTGTTTAGTAAACTGCCGTTCTACCAGCACGGAACACAATTGTTCTTTGAGCTTTCTTGAAAATGTTTTGTTGGCATCAAAAAATAACAATTTAACCAACTGTTGCGTAATAGTACTTGCACCCTGGACAATTTTGCCATGATATAGATTAACCAATGACGAGCGAATGATACCTTTGTATGAGATACCGTAATGATTAAAAAAATCCCAATCTTCTGCAGCAATAAATGCATTAATCAAATGTGATGGCATTTGGCTAAGTGCAATTGGTTTACGCCGATCAAACTGAAAACGCATGAACTCATTGCCTGCATCATCAAGCACAATAGATGGTGAACCTGGATCATAATGTTCCAATGCACTCAAATCTATCCATTGATGATTGAGTATAAAAAAAAGAGCACCCAAGCAACATGCACTACCAAAAAATGACATTAAAAAAATAAAGCGAATAATTTTTGCGATCATAGTACTGCTATGATAACAAAAAAGGAGCCGTTTTACACGGCTCCTTACAATTATTTTCTATCAGAGAAATGACGGAAATAACTTATAATTCGTCTTCGTCACTTTCTTCATCACCACCAAAGCCAAGAGCAGCTTTGAGATCATCAAGGTGTTGTACAACATACACAACTGCAAGTGTGCTTGCGATTGCTTTTCTGTGGCTCCAAACATTTGTAGCAAAATTATGTGGATGACGGAAAAGTGCTTTATCGCCTGTAAACAAATCACTTGGCAAATCGGTAATCATGCTTAATGTATCTGAGAATAACGATTTTACACAAGATGAAACACGACATGATTTTGTGCATTCTTTTGTATCAACTGTTTCTGCACCTGTTTCCATTGCAACTACAGAACCGGCAACACTTACTAGCATTAACATGCTTAATAAATAACGTGCTTTCATGAAAAAACTCCTTACACTTATTATAGTTAGTTTTACTTACTTAATTCATCTGTACTTGTTTCAAATATTAACGCGCCATCATTTTTGTCGACAATACAAACCTTTTTATTTTTTTCAACAAGTTGCTCTTGAATATACTTAATTATGTAGATACAATCAACAAAAAAATAGAACTGATTCCTCATACAATTATAAAAGTTAACCCAATGATTAATACGCCACATATTTTTATCCTTCTACTTTTATTGCTCTTTTTCCTAGATCTAAGCGCATTTACCCTTTTTGCACATTCATATGCTCAATGCGTACTTGCGTTATATGTGATACAATTGTTTCAACCAGTTAATTTTGTACGATTATTATTAACCGCATTGTTTCTTATACTTGAATCTTTTATATTTTATGACTACGTTGGAGCCTCACTACTCTTCATAATACCTATTACCTGGGCCAGCATAGCGCTACAAACTTTATTGTATAAATCCCGGCTTTATCCACTTGTTTTGTATACCATATGCCTAGGACTTAATATTATTGGTATTGAATGGTTTTTAGCAGATATCAACTGGCAAGCCGAGTATACAACCACCAAGATTATTGCTAATATAGGAGTAATATGGTGTCTTTCTTTGATATTTCCAGCCCAAGGTAAGCTAAGCAATCGCTTGTAGTCCCCCTGCAAGAGGAAAGTCCGGACTCCTAACAAACAAGGTACCTGCGAAGACTAACATCAACGTAGGAGAGCGTAAGTTCATGGACAGTGCCACAGAAAATAACCGCCATCTTGTAAAAAAGGTGGTAAGGGTGAAAACGTGCGGTAAGAGCGCACGATTGAGTACAGCAATGTACCCAAGGGGTAAACCCTACCTGGAGCAAGGCAAAATAGGCGTGCGATGGGTCAGTTTGTTCCCACTTGAGCATGCGGGTATGCCGCTTAGATAAATGGTTGCTCACGACAGAATCCGGCTTATTGAATGCCTTGGGCTTTTTTTAATCTATTGATGCATTATTAAGAAAAAGAACTAACATGATTAAAAATTATCTTTGGACACTCCCATTTCTACTATTCATTAGCGGATATATAGGTATACAGGTTGCGCTGCATCAACCACAAATTACTACTCCTTCTTTGGTAGGTAACTCAATCCACTATGCAATCACGGTACTCTCACATAATAATTTAAATATACGTATTTTAAGCGAAAAAGAAGATGCAGATTTACCGCCAGGAACCGTACTCAGTCAAACTCCTGCAGCTGGTCAATTGATCAAGCCACATCAGTCAGTATTTGTACTATTATCAAAACAACCACCGACACACACCGTACCAAACTTGTTACACCAATCAATCGATGATATAAAAACCTTAACAAAAAAATCCGGTATAAATTGTCGATATTATGTACTGCCCAGTACATATCCACTCGACACTTGCTTTGCACAATATCCGATTGCTGGCCAATCATTAGAACATGAATCATTGGTTGCTTATATTGCAGCTCCATTACAAAAACCAATTATCTGGCCAGACTTTTATGGATGCACCGTATCAGAAGTTCAATCATTTTTATCTTCGTACCAAGTGTCAATACAAGTATTACATCAATATACACTAAAAAACCATACCTGTTCTGAATGCGTGGTTATCAATCAACGCCCTCAAGCAGGATCACTCATCATGTTAGATCCAGAAAAACCTTTGCATGTACAATTGCAGGTGTAACTTTCTACCTTTTGACGATATATCCCCCTTCCTTTAAACTGGTAATAAATGGATATAGGTCAAAATGGGGGTTATTCTATGGTTTTTCACCTGTCACGCAGGTATACATTACTTATACCTTTATTCTTATCACTCGGCTTTATAACACCTAATTCAGTTATAAAAAAGCTCAATCCGAGCAATACCATTATTGCCTGGGACTTCCACCATGTGATCGCACAGCCTAAAAAGCACCGCGTCATCAAGCAATTGGGTGGTTTATTCTCGGGAATTGGTATCCTTGGTAATGGCAAATTACGTAAAGAAATTCGTGCTATTGCCAAACGTCGTGGTACGGGAGAAGAATACGCTGCATTACTGCAACACTACAAATACAAAAAACTTTCGCGCGCTATAGAAAAAATTTCTAATGATCAAACACCTATTGCCGGCACCGTTAATATTATCAATCAACTGCATGCAAAAGGCTATAAACAGCACATGCTTTCTGACATTGGTAATACATTTTTACAAAAATTAGAACATAATGGTCGTTTTAATCATATATTTAAATTGATGACATACAAACAAAGCGTACAGTATTCTGCAGGCGAACCACATAAAATAGTTCCTGGTGGCCTGTACTTTAAAAAATATTTTGATGTACTACGCAAACAGGGTTACAACAATCACGCCATCATATTTATTGATGATAAATTACAAAATATACAAGCGGCTGAATCTGCCGGTAAAAAATATGGTGTACAGGTAATTGGTATACAATTTAAACATCCATTACAATTGAATCAACAACTTGCACAACTTGTATTGTAAGTAATCAACGTGTTACTCTTTTACAAACAAAAGGAGATAACCGTATGATTATAAAAAAATACCTGCACATTATACTCAGTATATTTCTGATATCAACTACTCATCCGCAATCGTATACACCAAAAAACACTAAGTTCGCATTCGACTTACACAAAGTCATTGTAGAACCAAGCAAAAATCGGGTAATTAATGCTTTACGCACCTCAAATTTATTACCAGAATTCAACCGAAATTTACCGCACAATATTTTAAAAGGCCTTTGGCACTTGCCCCAATTGACATTCCATGCGATTAAATTTTTATTTGATGATGGATCCGGCGAACAATACTACGCACTCGTTAAAGAATATGGATATGATGGCCTTGCCCAAACAATACTGGATATTTCCAATGCGCAAGAACCTATTGTTGGTACTATCCAAATTATGCGTACATTAAAAAACTTAGGGTACATCATTGATATTGCATCAAATATTGGTACGGCATTTCTAGAGCCACTCAAAAAAAAATACCCTGATATTTTTGATTTAATCACCAACACATTCACGGTCGATTATAATAACACCCCAGACATACGCAAACCAAACAGCGCATACTATCAAAAGTATTTAACAACATATGGCGATGGGAAAAAAATTATATTTGTTGATGATAAAGAAGAGAATGTTGTGGCAGCGCAACAAGCAGGCATGATTGGTATTGTGTTTAAAAATCCTGAGCAGTTGCGGGAAGATTTAATCACGATGGGGATATTATAATTTATTTCGATATTTCTTGGCATATTTTTTATTTTAATTTGAAAGTTCTGCGCTCCCCGCGCCGGGCAAATATATTGCTTGCCCAATATATTTGATACAAAGGCACCAACATGCTGTTGGATTGCCTAATTCTCACACAATTCTGCTGACTCATCCGCTTCGCGGCTTCGCATCAAGGTGCTCGGATAGAAGACTTTTTATTAAAATAAAAATCTGGTAGCGCATCGTAGACCTCGGCCGTAGGCCTGAGTGTCGTGCGTTTGCGCAGGAGAAGGATCAAACAAGCTGTTTGTGTATTTTAGTCCAGATCTTTTGTACAAGCAAAAGATCTGGTCCCGCCCGGATAGGGCAAACCTTTAAAGAAAAAATATGTTGAAAAGAAAAAAAAAGCAGGGAATAAAAATCAAATTAGTTTGCCCTCAGTACGGGGAGTACTACCCCTCACATTCCATTTCAAGTGGCTGCGCCATTAACTCATCAAGCATCGCATTAATAGATTTATTCTCAAATAATACTTGATACACATTGCGGCAAATTACCAAATCTAAATTATGTTTTTCCATCAATTGGAAAACTGACTGCACCGTATTGGCACCTTCAGCAACATGACCTAATGATGCAAGCGCTTGTTCGCGAGACATGCCACTACCTATCTTACGTCCAAATTCTAAATTTCTGCTCGATTTACCCATAGCAGTCAACACTAAATCTCCAATACCAGATAAACCGTCAAGTGTATCTGGATTACCGCCCAGCACCGTAGCTAGTTGTTTAATTTCTTGCAGGCCTTTGGTCAATAAAAAAGCTTTGGTATTATCGGTGTATCCTGCACCATCAAGTAATCCAATACCTATGGTGATCACATTTTTGAGCGCACCACCAACTTGTACACCAATCATATCCAGAGCAACATATGGCCTGAAATATGTATTTGCCAACATCTGTTGTATTGTTTCTGCTAATTTACAATCAGTTGCTGCCACGGTGACCGCAGTAATTTCTTTTTGTGCAACTTCTTTGGCAAAGCTTGGGCCAGAAAAAACTGCTTTTTGCACCGCATTACCAAATACATCATCTAGTATTTGTGTTGGTAATAATAATGAATGCTGTTCAATACCCTTACTTAATACCACCCATACTTGTTCAGGTGTATAACATGATTGTATTTTCTGTAAAACTTCACGTACGTACGCAACGGGAGTTGCTTCAAATACAAAACGTACGTTGCACGTAGCTTGTGCCAAGTCGGTAGTTGCTTGTATGTTGGGATCAAGTTTTATATCAGGTAAATATTTTTTGTTAAAACGTGTTCGTGTAATATCATCCGCGACCTCAGGCTCATAACACCACAGATTAACTACATATCCATTTTCTGCTAATAAAGTTGCAATTGCTGTTCCCCAGGAACCAGCTCCAAGCACACATACTGTTTCATGTATCATTTATACACCAAAGTTTCGTTGACTATTGTTGAAAAAAGAAACCGCTTGTTCCAAATGCTCACTCTGCACATCTGGCCATAAACAATCGAGAAAAAATAACTCACTATATGCCGCTTGATATAATAAAAAATTACTTAAGCGATGCATGCCACCGGTACGCACAATAATATCAGGCTCTGGTATTTCTGATGTCCATAACTGTTTACTAAAATATTCTGAGGTAATGTCATCTTCAGAAATTAATCCATTCTTGATATTACTGATTATTTTCTTGACACCACCAATAATTTCTTGGCGTGCACCATAAAAAAATAATAAATGTACGGTTAAGTTTTTGCCTTCAGCAGTTTCTTGCTCTACTTGATTGCACATAGGAATAACGGCTTCTGGAAACAACGTACGGTCTCCAATAAACTGAACTCTAATACCTTTTTCTTTCAATAAAGGTAACTCTTGGTGTGCTTCTTGCACAAGCGTAGTAAATAGAAATTTCTTTTCTATATCTGATCGTTTAAGATTTTCTGTAGAGAACGTATACAATGATAAATGAGAGATTTGTTTTTCAAGACAAAACTGCATCACACGTTTTGCGGCTTGCACGCCTTCGCGGTGCCCATGCCATGGTAACCATCCCTTTTTTTTTGCCCATCGGCGATTGCCATCCATAATGCATGCTAGATGTTGTATCATGCGCCCTCTTTATTGTGTTATTTATTGCAGTGTGATATGAGACGCTCCGCGTGCATAAATTTTTTGTTTTGTTAGTGCAGTCACGGCGTGTATCATTTTATATGCAAGTACCATGCCACTTGCAAACAATAATCGCTCAAAAGCAACAATTGGTATTAATGCTAGCCACGTAGCAGCAGACATTGGCACCGTATACATCCAAATAACCGATCCAACTGCATGTGCTACAAATGTGCTGCCCAATGCTTCAAAGAATACATGTTGAGTACGAGCAAAATACAAAATAACTGGAATTAGCCAATACATTGCGTACGCATATGCGGCATAGCCTTCTGGATGCATTACAAACAAAATCATGCAACTAATGGGAATAATTAAGCGAATGCTCCAATGTCTTGTTGACCAATATAATGCTGCAAAAAACCCTGGTATATGAAAAGCAAGCAATTTTGCAGTCAAACTACCAAAAAATACTAGGCGTAGCAAAATACCAAGAATAAATAATCCCGAGCTACCCAAAATACCCCCAAAAACACCACTCAGAGGCACCATAATATTAGCAGCAGAAAAAAGCGCCATCTGCGAACCAACAACCCAGCTGAAATTAATAAGATGAGACAGTTTGACCAGGGAAACAAAAAAGAGTGCTTTTGAAAGCATAATATATTTTTTTACCATAACCCTACCCAAAGTATGAATTTTTTTATACACCTATTTAGTGTATCATAGGAAGAAAAAATAGAAAATCAATCACCATGAAGCGCGGTAAAAAACCAATGAAAAAGATCTATTTTCTAGGTATATGTTTAGGAATAACAGTAACTATTCAATCCTCAGAAAAACCAAAAGAACCCTCTCCATTAAAAGAGCAATGCTTGAACGCCACACTCAATCAATCCGATTCCCCTTCTATAAAAGATCGACTTCATACGGCACCGACTGATCTACTACGTACCATTATAGAGCGCTGCCCACAACATGATTGTCTCTTTTTAGCAGTTAAAGCGCTTGCTTGTATAGCTAAGCGTGAACCAATTAATGCACGCGATGCCGAGTTGATAGCAGATTCATTTCCAACACATATGTGGCAATTATTACACGACCATGATTTTGACGTTGCATGCGACATGACATTCCCCGCTTATATGTTTAATTATGGTAATGAAGAAAAAATAAAAAATGCACTGATAAACCACCTAGTAGACACACAAGTTACTGCATTCAATTGCTTACAAGATAGTTCTATACATTATGACACCAACTATTTAAAAAAAATTCTTGATCAACAACAACGCTGTGCATTGCACATAGATCCCGATGATAATCACCTGACTATAGCAGGAAAAGATACGTATATAGAAATGGCGGGTTGTGAAGAATTTAATTATACCTGTACCAATCGTAGTATTAAAGAACAATATGCTTTAGTAGGCCCCAGTAAAAAAACTATAGCATGCATATTTTCATCCATAGAACAAGTTACCAATGCGTCTGATACCACAATATTTATAGCACATGCAACCCATATCCATCCGCATATCTCAATCTCTTTCTGTGAACATTACCAAGTTCTTGCCTGTGCATATACACCGCAGGGTAATTTTGTAATACACATCAATAATCAAGAACTAGAGCCTGCATCACAAATATATACATTTGAAGTACCACGCGATTTTCTTGCACCATCTTTGTCACTTAAGCAAATAATGCTTGCTATCATGAGACGTCGCTTAAAAAAATCCATAACTCATACTGCACCAGTCGCTGAAAAACTAGCTAAAATGCAACAATGTTTACCCATTGCAAAGAAACTTCTTTACAGCGAATATGTAACATGGCCAACTATGCATCAGTATGAAATAAATTCTTTCATAGAACTTTTGAAGGATTACCAAGAAGACTTTTTGATTGATAATGGCGTATCAATAAGAAAACGCTACCCCAGTGCAACATCAGCATCAGCGGAAAAAATCAAACAATTACTACCAGTTACCTTGCAACATTTACCCGTGATATGTACGCAAACATTACTGCATCATGCAGATACCATTCTACAAGAAAAGAATATCAAAAAAATTATTCGTGATATGCCTGCATTTATTGAAATCTTACAACAACACCATCATTCAGATGAAACAATTAGGGCTACATTACGTCCCATGTTAAAAAGAGCTATTGATAGATATATGCACCAATACCCTGTTGACACACCAGAACTTGCCCATTAATATAGTTATATTATGAAGATACAATATCAATTTATTTCTCTATTACGTCGTATTCTGATCTATCGAGGGACTAAGTCCTTCTTGCATCTATACCCAACTCACTTCTAATCTGTTTGGTATATTATTCCCTTTCTAATTGTATTATTTTAAGGATGATCATGAATCCGATTCTATTTTTTTCTGTCTTTATTGGCCTTGGTATTATGTATGCTATTTTGGGTATTGCTACTTCTCAAAAAATATATACCACCAATGATTATTTTTTAGCCGGTCGTAATTTAGGGATTGCTTCAGTTATGTTTACACTGGTAGCAACACAACTGGGTAGCGGGATGCTGCTAGGCACTACACAACAAGCATATACCATTGGTTTGTACGGCTTAATGTACACCTTGGGCATGTGCTTTGGTCTTATATTATTAGCACTTGGTTTTGCTGCAAAATTACGCTCGCTCAATGTGGCAACTACTGCAGAATTATTTGAAACTAAGTATAAATCACCAGGACTGAAAAAGTTTGCTTCGCTTCTTTCTATCATTACATTTAGTGGTATTTTAATAAGTCAGGTTATCGCCTCACGTGCATTACTTGCAAGTCTAGGATTTGCAAATGAACCATTATTAGTTGCCTTTTGGTTATTCACTATTATATATACGATGCTTGGTGGGCTGAAGGCGGTCGTCGTTACTGATATAGCACAAGTTATTTTTATCATCATCATATTCAGTGGCCTTTTCTTGTATAGCATTTTTATTGAACCGAGTAGTTTGTTTACCATGTTTAACGGGCAGCAACAATTTGCTGCTGCAAATTTTAACATGCAAGAAATTGCCGCTACGCTACTTATGCCCATTTTCTTCTCCCTCATCGAACAAGATTTAGCACAACGATTTTTTGCTGCACGCACCCCGCGCATTGCAACACTATCAGCATTTGGCGCTGCTGTTTGCCTTATTCTATTTGCGCTCATTCCAATCTATTTTGGGATGAAAGCAAATATCATGGAAATTATTATTCCAGAAGGTACAAGTCCTCTCATTCCGGTGCTTGAAACATTTACCAACGATATAGTAATGGTATTTGCCGTGTGCGGTATTATCGCTGCAATTACTTCCACCGCAGACTCACTTTTATGTGCAATAGGGTCTAACATTGCGCAAGATTTTGACCTTTCATTCATGGGATCTACTGCATTGCGACGCTCAAAATATATTACATTAGTAGTTGGAATCGGCACATTGTGCGCATCATACTTTGTATCACAAAATATTATCGGTTTAATTATCAGTAGTTATGAGCTAATGGTCAGTTGTTTATTTGTGCCATTGGTAGTATCTTACTTTACCGACAATGTGAAGCGTTCAGCTGCAATTGGTGCAATTGTAGGGGGACTCATCGGTTTTATTGGTTTTAGAATATGGATACCATTTTTACCAAAAGAATTACTCACACTTGGATTATCACTAGTAGGATATGTTTTAGGAAGTTATATACCAAATAACAATAGGAATTAAATATGTTACATACAAAAAAAATAGCTATTTATATGGCGCTCGGTTTTTTAATTAGTACCTCAGCGTATGCTCAACAAAAGGCAACCATGCAAGCACAACTGATGAATACTATTGCCTATTATGATGCACAAGGATTTAAAAATATTTGCGAACTCAATAAAGAAGACATTACTCAACAAATGTTAGTGGAGCTCAAAACATATGCACGAATACTCCATGGGTTCAAAGTTGCAGAACTTTCACAAACAATTGATAATTCTCAAACCTTGGCTCTACCAAAAGCAATTGTGCAGGGATTAGTTGCATTGTATACATTAATTCCTGTTGAATATAAAAAAGTATCAGTTTTTCAAACAATGCCTACCCAATTTCAAGATATGCAAATTCAAGCTAATGTATACATGGGAGATAAACCATCGATAACTTGGTCATTTGCACATTTAATGCATCCCAAAACTTCTACATTTATCGGTGTATTGTGTGCATATTGCGCCTGGCACAATGCAAAATTCTATTGGTATGGTAATGAACCTGTATTAAAAGATATAGAAAATCTTGATGCAATTGTTGCATATATAGACGAACTCGAAAATAACTTCAATTAACTATGAAAGCCCGATGCTTATCGGGCTTTTTTATTAAGGAATTAAATATGTTACATATAAAAAAAATGGCCATTTATATGGCGCTCGGTTTTTTAATGAGTACCTCAGCGTATGCTCAACAAAAAGCAACCATGCAAGCGCAACTGATGAATACTATTGCCTATTATGATGCACAAGGATTTAAAAATATTTGTGAACTCAATAAAGAAGACATTACCCAACAAATGTTAGTAGAGCTCAAAACATATGCACGAGTACTCCATGGGTTCAAAGTTGCAGAACTTTCACAAACAATTGATAATTCTCAAACCTTGGCCCTACCAAAAGCAATTGCACAAGGCATAGTTGCATTAATTACATTAAGCCCTGTAAATCCTTTTGTTACCGTGGAGAGCTGGAAGGTAAGCGAGAAAGATTGGACAAGGTTTCCACCGTATATGACACGCCATTATTTGTGGGATACTAGTCATGTATTCTACCCAAAAACCACCACCTACTTAGGCGCGTTTTGTGCATATTGTGCCTGGCACAATGTAAAGTTCTATTGGTATGGTAATGAGCCTGTATTAAAAGACATAGAAAATCTTGATGCAATTGTTGCATATATAGATGAACTTGAAAATAACTTCAATTAACTATGAAAGCCCGATGTATATCGGGCTTTTTTATTAACGACAATATTTAATAAGCAAGTTAATTGCTTCATCTATATCATCAGTCACTATAAATAAATCAATAAATTGTTTTTTAATTAATTCATATTCAACTGCATGGTTATACCATCCTATTAAATGGTGCCAATAATTTTTACCCACTAGTACTATGGGTGCTGATTTCATTTTTCCGGTCTTCATACAATTTAAAATTTCAAATAACTCCTCTGCCGTTCCAATACCACCGGGCATAACAATAAACCCAGACGCATAATTATTCAAAAACCACTTACGCATAAAAAAATACGGCAATAAAACCACAGGAGCACATAAATTTTTGTAATTTGGATCCACATCGTATACCCCGATGCCAAGCGAAACCAATCGTGAAATACCAAGTTCCTTCGCTTTATCATATGCGCCACAATTTGCAGCGGCCATAATACCAGGACCACCACCAGTAATAACAGACATATCGTTTTCTACACATTTCTGGGCAATGCTGTATGCCCACTGAGTGTACTTACCTTCCTCATAAGCACCCACACCACCAAATATAGTAACAATAGGGTCTTTTAAGCGCGATACGTAATACGTTGCCTTGAGAATCTGCCACCAATCCATTGGATTATACCAGCGCCCCTTAAATGGGATACATGCCCATTCTATCAACCAAAACCACTTCATAGCCATCCCCTTTTTTACTATAGTGCACCATTTCAGGTATATCAGAAAAGACTTTAGTATAATAACCCTAAAATACCCTTAAAATAACCCACCCCTCGCCCGATATTAATAATTTCTACCTGAAACACCCGCTGGCCATTTATATGGCATGGATAGACAATTGTATAGCCATTTATCATAAAAAACATTACATATTGAAATTTTTTCTAAAGTTTTGGTACTATTAATCATGAAGGGATACCTGTAAAGCCAAAACCCTCTAAAAATTAGGGAAATTATTTGTTATACTTCTAAGTAGATTAATTATTAATAGAAAAGGATTTGGTGTGAAATTTAGGGATATACTGAACCTGTCACTGACACATATACGGTATATAATCCTTCTGGGATCTACCCTGAGTATACCTGTGTTTGGTGCTAATTCTGAAGCATCTACCCAGGTATCTGAATCTGAACCCTGGGTAACCATCTTTGTCCATGGCATCAAAAGCATCAAACCCCATGTCTCTCTGAATAATTTCTTTAAATTCATGGTAGACGATATAGAAAATACCATATACTCCAAAACAGTGGACTATATGCGTAAAGATTCCTTCTTTTATAAAAATCAGCCTATGCAAGGCATTGGATTATTACCGGTAGATACCAGCCTAGCTAACAGAAAAGGTAATGCTTCAGGCGCTATGGCTATGCTCTTTGATGAAATGGATACATACCTGGGTAATAATCACAAAAATTACTACTTTACCTATGGATGGTCAGGACTCATGAGTCCTACAGTACGCTACAAAGAAAGTGTGCACTTTTTTGAGGTTCTTGAACAAGAAATGGCCAAATTCCACGCACAAAATATATACCCCAAATTACGCATCATTGGTTATAGCCACGGTGGCAACGTATGTCTTAATCTAGGGCGTGCACGACAAAAAGTGTTTCCAAACTCATCTCTTGTTATTAATGAACTTATATTAATAGGTTCTCCTATCCAAGGAGAAACAGACTTCTTAGTCAATGACCAGTTATTTGAAAAGGCATATCATTTTTATTCTGATGGCGATCGCATTCAACAATTGGATTTCTTTTCTTTTGATCGATTCTTTTCTAACCGTACCTTTGAAGCATACTCTGCATTTACGCCACAAAAAAAATTAACTCAAGTTCAGTTAAAAGTTATGCGTTGCACACCAAGCACTCGTCGTAGCCAAAAAAAATTGGAACTTTCTAAAAACTTAGAAAATACAGCTCTGCTGGCAGGGAACTCACATTTAATTCGTGATGCATCACCTGGTCATTCGGAATTATGGTTTTTTGGGTGGACTCCAGTTAATTACAGAGAAATTTTTCCACTTAATCCATTTCCAACCATTACCTTTGCACCGCATATTATCCATGAGCTACAACAACTGGAAAATGTTCTGCCTTCACCGCAACCAATTGTCGTAGACTTGCGTCCTGAACAAGGTCAAATGTTAATTAAAAAACAAAGTTCTATTGATGTATTCAAAGTAGTAGATTTTGTACCACAAACTACCTTAACCCAATGGCGTCTCAAACTACAATCATATGTACCTGATGCTTATACACCAGAAGAATATAATCAGCACATTCGACTCGCATATGAACATGCAAGTCTAGACTATGCAAGAGAAAATGAAAAACTCAATCCACGTGCAATTAAGCATCAACAAAAAATACAACGTCGTACTAAGAAAAAATTAGATCAAGTATTATTGGTAAAAGAACCAAAGAAAAAAGATAAGAAAAAATCAATTATCACCGAATCTCTACATGTTAAACTAGATTGTCCATTCTGTGAGCATACGGCTACAACAGCACTATAAGCTTTATACTCTAATGATATTCCATACAGAAATTAGTTCTTGCATATTCAATTGCTGTGCACGTTTTTGCAATAGTTCATCAGACAATTGAGTCAAATCATAATGCCCTTGGCTCAAGTTATTGCGCAAGGTGCGACGTGGTTGTTTGAAGCATCGTTGAATAAATTCCCAAAATTTTTCTTCATCAACAATTGGCTGAATATCTGTTCTAGGTTTTAAATATAAAAGGCGTGAAAATATCTTTGGCTGTGGCTCAAAAGCTGAAGGAGGCACCTTATTCATTAATTTCCATTCAAAAAATCGCTGAAAAAATAATGACGGGTATCCATAACCTCGGCCTGATGTTTTTACAATTTTTTGTGCAACCTCTTCTTGAACCATGATTACACCTTCTTTGAGCAGGTGACGATTTTTTTGCAACCAATGCAAAATAGGAAACGTTACATTGTATGGTAAATTTGCAAGAATAGTCCATGGCTTATATGGCTCAAACATAGCTGGATCTACGGTTAAAAAGTCCTGTTGATGCACAACCAACCGCGTATCGCGAATTTTATTTTGTACATGTGTTGCCCATTCTGGATCTATTTCAAAAACCCACAACCGTGCAATTGGCTCTTCCAAAATCGCACGCGTCAGAAATCCATCACCACAGCCAATTTCAAATACTGATGAATCTTTATTTAAATCAACTGCAGCAATAATATGATGGGTTATATTTCCATCACGTAAAAAATTTTGTCCAAATTTCTTTTTTAAACGAATATCTGACGCATACGCCATAGTGTTCTTACTCCATTAATGCTTCACGGAAGAAATCAAGTTCTTCTAGCACTTTACCTGCACCATTTACTACACAGAACAATGGATCTTTTGCAACTCGCACTGGCAATCCAGTTTCTTTGGAAATTAATCTATCAAGACCCTTGAGCAATGAACCTCCGCCAGCCATGACAATGCCACGATCAACTAAATCTGAAGAAAGTTCTGGTGGTGTATTTTCCAATGCAACACGTGCAACATCAACAATACTTGCAACCGTTTCTATGAGAGCTTCATTTACTTCTGGACTAGTTAGCGTAATTGTTTTTGGAACACCAGTTACCAAATCACGACCTTTAACTTCCATGCTTTCTTTTCTAAGATTATCATCAAGCATAGCTGATCCGATTGCCATCTTAACTTGTTCTGCAGTACGTTCACCAATCAATAAATTGTATTTACGTTTTACATATTGCACAATGGCACGATCCATTTCATCACCACCTACACGTACTGAACGGCAAAATACAATTGATTTTAATGAGATAATTGCAACTTCCGTTGTACCACCACCAATATCAATCACCATGTTTCCTGATGGTTCTTGTACCGGTAATCCTGCACCAATTGCTGCCGCCATTGGTTCCATAATGGTATATACTTCACGTGCACCTGCTTGTTTTGCCGTATCTTCTACTGCACGACGTTCTACTTGTGTAATACCTGATGGCACACCAACAATCATGCGTGGACGCACTAACGTACGGCGATCATCATGCACTGCACGAATAAAATGACGCAGCATACTTTCAGTTAATTCAAAGTTTGCGATCACACCATCACGCAATGGGCGACATGCAACAATATTTTCTGGTGTTTTACCAAGCATTTCTTTTGCTGTTTTGCCTGCTGCAAGAACTTGATTAGAATGCGCTTTGACCGCAACTACCGATGGCTCATTTAACATGATCCCCTTATTGCGGACATATACCACTGTGTTGGCAGTCCCTAGATCAATTGCAACATCATTGGAAAAAATACTAAATAATCGTTTTGCGGGAAAAAATCTTTTTAAACTCATACACGTTCCTTATGTACCTTTACAATAGTTAAATTTTTCACTGCTTACCTTTTGACATTAAAAATTAAAAGATATTCCGAGTGCAACTTTATGCGTATTTGGTACAAATTTTGCTTTAAACATAGATGGAATATCCCAGCGTAATGATACAACTGGTGCAAAATCACGCACAACACGCATACGCCCAAAATCATACAACACAAGTACGGTAAAATAAGAAGATGACCAACCAGACACACGCTCAGTTTCAGTTATACATACAGGAACTGGTGGACACGGACGTACATTATTCCATTCATCCTGCTGATGTATTGTTAATGTATAAAATACACCGGCACCAAGACCTTCACGCAAATTTTCTAACATAAACCAAGGCGAGCAAATAAACGTTACACCAGGATTTACATTTACATCACCTACTGCAGCACCAAAAATAAATGGTTCTCCTGCCACTGAAATGCGTTGTTTTGATGTTTTAGCAAACCGTTTATTTAAGCGTAGCAAACAACCAACTTTTATATCTTCTTTGACTTCAAATAGTGCATCCAGTGCACCATACATACCCCAATGACCATTGCCACCATAAGGAATTGAAGCAGGATTATTAATATCGCGTAATACGCCACTACCCATCAAAACGCCAACGCGAGCTCCCGCATCAATACGCCTGCAACGTAAGGTGAAATCCCAGGTGCCCCCACCACGGATATATGCGTCAATATCACCAAATCCTGTTTGATGCGCGGTATTTGATTTAATACCTATAACACGAAACATCTCGCGCAGTTCATCATTCAATTCTTGTTTATCAGATGGACCTAACAACAATGAAACATGATCCATAGTAGAACGATCATCTTTTAATATAAATTCTTGGCTTGTATTCGATCGCATAAATAACCACGATGCACCAACAGAAAGATGCTGTGTGATTGCTTGGTGATAAAAGAACTCTGCACCTTGCGCCTGTAATTTGCCGGTCATAGCCCATGGAATTTTTGCACCACGCCAATCAGTACGCAGTGGGTTTGGTTTGCCAACAATATCAAGTGCATTACTAAGTTTCCCTTGATCCAATGTTCCAAAAATTTCGGGAATACCTATTTCATCTTCTTGTGGGCCGGATGCAGAACTTGCGGTAGCAAACATAGCATCCATTTCAATAACTGATGGCAACCCTTCTATAACCAACCGACGCCATTGAAACAATGGGATAAACCTATTATCAAATACCATTGCTTTACATAATGATGGTACCAATGCGAGTACTATCATGTAGCTGACAAACCTTTTTATTTTATGTAACATTGCTGCTCCTGCACATCGTGTTAATCATATTTTATATACCTCACTCTCCTGCACGCTCGACACAATAGCAGAGGGTAGTATAAAAAAAGAAAAGTATTTAAACTCCAAGTTTGTATGCACTAAACGAGTCATTGTAGGCTATTCAATAATTTCTCTCAAATATATGAACCTGAAAAAAGAATAGATTTACTTCATACATAATACCGTATGAGTCTTATTTTTGAAAGCTCTTAGTCAGTAAAATATTTTAATTAATAACTATTTTGCATAACTATTTCTCAAATATTGACGCTCAATGATTACTTTCTTATACATTATTTTGTATTATAATGCGTAATATTTAGTATGTTAATCTTATTATCTCCCGTATAAAATTGAAAGGAGAATCTATGGTCAAAAATATTCAGGCAATTGTTTTGGCAGCAGGTAAATCTACACGTTTTAAAACCGGAAATACAAAATTGCTTGAGAAAATTTGTGGCCAAGAAATGATTTTGTACGCTATTAAATTACTCAAGCAATTAAACATACCAACCACTATGATAGTTGGATACAAAAAAGATGTTATACAACCAGTAGTAGCACAATATACAAATAACACGGTTTCATTTATAGAACAATTGGAACAAAAAGGCACAGGCCACGCGCTGTTATGTAGTAAACCTATATGGACTGAGGATCATATCCTTGTCATGAATGGCGACATGCCGCTCATAACAGAAACTATCGTACAAGAATTGTATGCCAAGCATATCAAAACACAAGCAGCAATTAGTTTTGTAACTTCGCACATTACTGATCCGGTTAATAATAGTTATGGCAGAGTAATTAAATCTGAAAACAGTATACAAATTGTTGAACAAAAAGATTTTGAAGGTGATCCACTTGAACACTGTTGTATCAATGCCGGTATTTACCTGATTAATAAACAATTCTTAGTTGAGCATATCCTATCGCTGGATCAAAATAACAAAAGTAATGAATTCTATTTGACGGATTTAATTAAAATTGCAAGTGACAAACAATATACGGTAACCACCTATACTGCACCTTTTGATTGTATTCGTGGTGTCAATACACTTCAAGAATTATGGGCCGTTGAGCAAATAAAACGAGCAGAACTTATTAAACATTGGATGGAACAAGGGGTACATTTTCCTACTGCACAAAGCACGCATGTTGATCTAGATGTAACCATAGGCGCTGGAACATTTATCGGGTGTGGCGTACATGTAAGCTCAGGATCAGTCATTGGAGAAAATTGTATTATTCGAGCATTTTCATCGATAGAAAATAGCACCATACATGATAACACCATAATTGAATCGCATACCATTGTAAAAAATTCAATTATCGGAAAACATGCACATATCGGGCCATTTGCGCATGTACACACCAATTCAGTTATACAAGATTATGCAACCATTGGTAATTTTGTTGAAGTAAAGAACAGTACTATCGGTACAGAAACAAATGCCAAACACCTTGCATACCTTGGTGATGCTTGCATTGGTAATGAAGTAAACATTGGTGCCGGTACTATCACTTGCAACTATGATGGTATACAAAAACATCAGACTATTATAGAAGACAATGCTTTTATTGGCAGTAATAACACATTGGTTGCTCCACTGACTATTAAACATGGTGCTTTTACTGCAGCTGGGTCTACGATTACCAAGGATGTGCCAGAAGATGCATTAGCTATTGCTCGCGAACGACAAACAAATAAAGAAAAATATGCTCTAAAAATACGGGAAAAAAAACAGAGCAATAGATTTTCATTTCTAGGTGCCATAAAAACACATCACGATATAACAACATAACGATATGATCACATTCATACATACTGCAGATATACACTTTGGCATGGAAAATTATGGCAAAATTGACCCACAAACGGGTATTCATACACGTTTGCTTGATTTTGCACATGCACTAAATTTTTGTATAGATTATGCCATACAAGAAAAGGTCGACTTTTTTTTATTCAGCGGCGATGCCTATAAAACAGCACATCCAAGCCCTACGCAACAAAAAATGTTGTTACAATGTTTCTTGCGGTTATACAAAGCAAATATTCCGGTAATAATCACTATTGGTAATCACGACAATCCGCTTAGTTTTGGCAAAGCTAACTCTCTTGAAGTATTTGGCGATATACCTTTGGATGGTTTTCATGTTATTGCAAAACCTACAACTATACATCTAGAAACAAAAAATGGACCGGTACAAATTGTAGGTATTCCCTGGCCAACGCGTAATACTATTTCTATATCGGACAAGCATGTACATAAATCTGCTACAGAAATTACCAAATATATTTCTGATGCAGTAACACACATTATTAAAGATCATGCAAAAAAATTAGATCCTACTATTCCTGCAATTCTTGCGGGCCATTTGACGGTAACATCAGGCGTTTTTTCCGGTTCGGAAAAACGGGCAATCTATGGAACTGATCCTATGTTTTTGCCATCTGAACTTGCAATTGAACCATTTGATTATGTTGCATTGGGGCACCTGCATCGTTACCAAAATTTAAATCCAAATGGGTACCCCGCTATTATTTATTCTGGATCAATTGAACGAGTTGATTTTGGTGAACGCAAAGAAGATAAAGGATTTTGTGTTGTACGAATTCCACAAAAAAACAAAGCTACGCATGAATTTATAAAAACTCCTATGCGTCCATTCATTCAGATTGAAGTTATCTTACAAAAAGGACAACCTCAAACTGAACAGCTCATCGCTGCAATACAAAAACATGATATTAAAGATGCAATTATAAAAATTTTGTATCATGTACCTGAAGATGTAAAAGATACGGTGGAATTGAAAGAAATTCAACGTATTTGTGCTGATGCTATGTATATAGTTGGCGTAATTCCAATCCGAAAAACAATAGTGCGCGAACGCCGTATTGGATCTACCAAAGTGCACATGAACTTACCAGAATTACTTGGTGCATACTTTGATTCTAGACCAGGGCTTCAAGAAAAAAAGAGTAATTTAATTGAAAAGGCAATGCTGTTACTTGAGGAACATCAACATGAACAAGAAGAAATAAGTTAAGCATCTTCTAATTCAGATTCTTCATGTATAATAGGTAGCATACTAATATTACGCGTGCATCGTGTTTTAGCTTGGTATTTAAACATGCTTTTGATAATATCTTTTTCTTGTTGTGATAATTTTGTTCTATCATAACCATAGCGCAAGAGAATTTTTACCGCATATATATTATCTGTTTTGAGTGCTTTTTGGATAGGGCTTTCTTCTACAATTTCACAGCAACCATCATAGTTTTTAAAAATAATTGATGTCGTATACATATCCGCACCACATTTGAGTAATGCTTTTAGTACCTCTAACTTATTGTAAGCTACTGCGTACCATACTGGTGTTATCTCTTGATTTTCATATGCATTGCTCATGACATTAATTTTATTAATGTTTTGGCCATGTTCATATGCATAATGTATCTGAACTACTTGCTGAGATTCTTGTATATTGCTCTGTAAAATACCCCATATGGAACCTGTCTTCTGCATAGTATGAATATATGTGGAACTTATAATAATTCCACATAAAAAAAGTAACTGATGCATGCTTTTCATGCAGCCTCCCCCCCCTATTGTAATAATTCTCGTGCTGCCTCATTGGCATAACAACGTGCGTGTGCTTGCTCAGATGCGCCAACATAAGCACCATAATCCAAAAGCAATCTGATTATAGCAAGATGATTTAATTTAATTGCAAGAGATAGCGGTGATTCAGATTCTATATGGGCTACTCCCACCATTGTCTCATGAGCTTTTTGGCTTGCAAGGTTAGGATTAGCACCTGATTGCAGAAGAACTTTTACAAGATTTTCTTCTTGCTCACTTATTGCGTAGTTTAATGGGGTAAAATATATGATCTGATCATGAACACTGATATGTTGTAACTCATTTGGGTCCAAACCTATCAACTGTTTGTATCTAACCTCTACGGGGTGCTCAAAAATATCCCATATACTTTTGTATACGCATAACCGTTTTATGTCACGATCACTTGCCAAAGGCTCTATACGCATCCTCTTGCGATTAGTTTCATGTAAACGGGTTTTTTTAGATCGCGGCAACGTAGTATGAAATGTCCTCGGCCTTTTCAAGCTTGTCGATTGTTGCATTGGGTTATGTAATAAATCATCACTCAATTTGAAACGTTTAAATAACATAACTGACTTTTCTATATCATCATCATAAACGCGTTTCATACTAGATAATTGAAAAAAGCAACACGTAGTGACTATATATAGCATCAAACGCTTCATCGCTCGTATTCCTCAATCTAAATATACAATAGCAGCATTATCATATAATTGCTTACGATATTCCTGCATCATTTCTATATATCTTGGCTGCATTAAAAGACTCGATATTTCTCGATACCGGTCTTCTAGCGAACGCACATGCTCTTCTGTTTTTGCAATGAGGCGATATAACTCAAAACCTTCTTGACTCTCACGCGGTAGAGAAATTTGTCCAACGTCTAATTTCAATATAAATTGCTTATCTTCAGCAATATCAGATGCTTCAATGGTAAATTCTGCGCTAAGTTCCGGCAAAATCCCTTTTTTCATCTGCATAACTAGCTGAGTTTTTTGATCTGCAGGGGCAAGTGAATCATCAAATGGTACAAAGGCACGCTGAAGTGTAAAACGAGCCGGCTCAACTTCTGGGTGTTCATTGTAGTATGCCTCTACTTCTTTACGTGGTACTAGTAAATTGCCACGAATTTTAAAATCAATCATTGTATTGAATGTTTGCATACGCTTGAGTTCTTCACGTCCTTCCTGCAATGTACGGCCACCTTCCATAAATACCGCTTCAAGCTGTTGCTGATTCATATCATTTTCTTGCATAATGCTCGCCAAGTACCTATCAACCGCATCATCGTCCGGAACTACTTTATGCTTTTCTGCATCCAAATACACCAGCGACTCAAAAACAATTGCTTCAAGTGGACGTTGTTGCCCTTGCAATGATGGACGCATCACATCTGAACGTACTATTATTTGAGTACCTTCAAGCGTATAAACAACTGCGTCAATGGTATCTATCATCACTCGAGCATACATATATACAGGAATACACATCAAACTCAATAAAAAAAACTTTTTCATACAGTCTCCCTAGATTATGTTACATATTTTTTTTAGTAGTATAACAAAAAAAGAGGAACTTACTGTATGCAAGTTCCTCTTTTTTATACCAATTTCTAGATTAAGCTGCTTGCGTTATTTGTTCAGTTGATACGTCTGCAGCTGGGTGCTCTTCGTTTACCTCTGCTACAGCCGACGTATCTTGACGCATTTTTACCTGAGCTTCTTCGAGCGGTTGCGCAAATGTTTTTTCAATCTTTAAACTATATTTTTCTTTTAGTTTATTTTTTGCATCACTTACCACTTCTTCTTGTTTTTGGCTCTCAAGATACGCTTTGAGTTGATCTTTGATCTCTTCAAATGGACGATATACCGTATCTTCTTTTGATTCTGCTTTTACAACCCAGACGTTTTTGTCATCAACTTTGATAACATTGACTGATGGGAACGTTTTGAGTGCCATAATCTTTTCACGCAAGCTTGGTGCTATGCCCACGCTTTGGCCGTTAACTACACGAAAATCTTGTATCGCATCAGTCTTGTCAGCTGCTTCTGCTGCTTTTGCCAAATCCATACCTGCAGCCTTAACTTTTGCTGCAAATGCTTGCGCATCTGCTTCATTATCAAACTTAATGCCTTCTGCACGTATGCCACCACGAGAAATCATAAGTTCTGCCATTTTATCTTTATTATCTTCATAGAATTTTTTAACTTCACTTGCTGGTACAGATGCCTTGTAATTCATTTTGAAGTATTTATCTGCAAGCAAATAATCAATTTGTTCAAGCATGCGCTCACGGTCTGCTGCAAACTCTGCATTTTGAGCTAAGTTTTCATCTACAGCCCAACGTTTCATTAATTTTTGTTCTGCTAATGCTTGTGCCACGCGATCTTTGAGCGCATCTTCACCACCCATTAGTGGCAACATTTGTGCAATACGTGGATCTTCTTGCATTAATTGTTGAAATGCTTTGTTAAGACTTTTTTCACTTACTACTGTTTTTCCTTCTATACTCACAACCGCAGCACTACCATCATCAAGTATTTCTAGTTGGCCAAAACCTACCTCTACTGGCACTCCTTCCTGCGTACCACTTGGCATTGTACGCTGCGTTTCTTGACCACCAAATGTTGATTTAATCCAATCAAGCACTCCGCAACCTGGTAATACCAATAACGCTATAATTAACGCACTTAAAGTCATCTGTGATTTATTAAAAAGTGGCTTAATCATATGGAACCCTTTTGATAATTTTTAGACAGTTACACTCTAGACTTTTTTCTTATCCAGTAGTTAGCAATAGTACCAAAAAATGCATTTTTTACAATCTATAATTTTTTAGCATTTTCCCCATACCATTTTACGCTTCACGTGCTATACTACATGCAAAATTTTATGCAAAATCACAAAGGACATTTTATGAAAAAATTTCTTTTCATACTCTTTTTAATAAGTAGCAATGCGCATATATATAGCATGGAAGCTGCAAAAGACCTTGTGCACTACTTTAGCAAACGATTGGATCCAGATGGGTATATATTAGATCTCAAAAACCAAGAATTGTATGAAAATCTTCAAAAAGAAATGGAAGTAAAAGACATTGGTGAATTAATGCGTAATGAGTCATTTAGTAAAGGCATTGATAAACAATCACAAGAACGTATTTATTATCTTATCGCATGCCTACTAGAAGCTAGTAAAACACAATCACATAAAAATCTAGAAAGCATGATAAAAATCAATCTTCCACTTGTTTCTGATCTCCACTTAATGCTCGCAATGAAGGCTTTAGGTGAACATGGCAAAAAAATTATAGATATAAAAACTGAACATCCTCGAGTTAACGCATTACTCTATAGATTCAATCATTTACCTGAAAACGAACAAAAGGTTCTTAAACAAACTCTCCGCATTCAAGAAGAAGCCCTCAATCTTTCACAAAAAATACAGACTGTTGAGCAACTACTAGAAGATATTCCTGTTGATACACGCATCAATTTATTCTCTAAATTTATAGATGAACAAAAAGTACAAGAGCAATTAGATTCTAGTTACTCTGCAGGAAAAATCGAAGACAGTAATGCTATAACACACCAAGTTAGTGACAATGAAGATCAATAACCATTTTAATTTTTAAAAAAATTATATAGGATGAAATTGTTCTTACAAAAAAATTTAGAGCGTAACGTTTAAAAAAATAAGGAGTTCTCATGACTGCAAAAGTATTATCTACACTCAGCTTGTCTTTGCTACTCACTTGGATGCCACATGCACAGGGAATGGAAAATAATGATTGGCAACGTAAAAAATCACGCAAAAATGTCAAAACCGATATAAGAAAAAAACATATCGAATCTTATGGCCTTGAATCTTATATACAAAAATATGGCAAAAAATGTCTAATAAAAGACTTTCCTCCCAAGGTAACAGCACACGATCTTGAAAATGCAAAAAAAGCACTTGCTAAGACACCAGACCAAGTAAAACCATTAGATGCTCGTGATTATATACATGAACTCATTAGAATGCATACCATATCTCAAACAGCGTTAGACGCTTTGGATATAGTTGAACAAAATCAAGCTCAAAAAGACCTATCACTATACAAACAAGTTTACAAGGGAGTAATTCGCACTGCTCCTAAGGCACAACAAGAACAAGCTACCCAAGATTTATCTCAATCAGTAATGATGGCTGAGAATTTAGAGGCTTCTCAAGTAGTCCCTGTTCAAAAACAAGGGTCAAAAGGCCTTGGATTCACAACCAAACTTAAAGACTGGTATTATGGCACTCATAAAAACGTTTCTACTGAACTAACACGGGCAATGGATTTATCAGCACAAGGTCAACAACAACGCTTGAACAAAGCAATAGATTATTGCGCAAAACATGGCATGATTACCGACCTTACTAAAATATATGAATCACTCAAAGTATTGAACTATAAACTGGTTGATCCTGCCGTTAATGCACGAGCATTAAAAGCTTTTGCAACTGCAAAAAATGCACAACGTGCTTCATTAGCAAACCTTATTGCTCAAGCTTCTATAAACATACGCGACGGTATAACAAACTTATTAGAGCAGTTAGACAAATCAAATACAGCATTGCTACAACATATACGAGAAATACAAAATCTACATGAAGAACAAAAATTAGTACACGAAACAGGCATGATAGAACTTGATAGTTATGATGATACCTTTACATCACATGAAGAAAACGATATTTATGCTTCTATCCATATGCAAAAACCAATAGAAATGCTCAGTTTAATTGCAGAAACACTTGAACTTCTGCAGGGAAACGAATGTGAGCGACTACACATCGGTCAATAATTCATAACACTAAAAAAATGCTCTGCTTGGTCATATGCCAACAGAGCATTTTTTTATATCACACGACATACTACTACCACCGTTATAGATGCTGGTTTTAATTTGAACAATTCTTTTGCAGCTGTACGCACCGTAGCACTCGTAGTCATTAAATCATCCACTAATACAATGTGTTTACCTTCATAGAACTCTTTATGCTTTACGCGCAATGCAAATACGTGCTGCACATTCTTTTGTCGTTCATCAGGAGACAGTTGTGCTTGTGGCTGTGTACGTCTTATACGCTTGAGTAATCGTTGCATAGGCCACCCACTGCATGTTGATAATGTCTGCGCAATATGTTCTGCCTGATTAAAACCTCGCCAAGCATACCGGGTCCAATGGAGAGGGATAGGTACCAATACATCACAAGGCATATTTCTAATGTACGTCAATTGCCATATGAGTTCACCCAATTGGTAACTGGCAACGCTGTTATATCTTTTTGCCAAGATTAATTTTTTGAGTGGATCTTTATACGCAGAGATGGCAAAGACCTTAACTTCTTTTGTATTGGTAATTTGTATAGTTGTAGAAATTATGGGAACAATTTGCTTACTACACTCACTACAAAAAATTGTATCTTCCGGCAAAAATAATCCACAAGATGCACAAAATGGTGGGGCAATGATATGCCAAAATTTGATATAAATATATGAAAAAAGTAATTTAATAGATTGAAAAATATTTGGGTTCATATAGCTTATTGTATGTTCTAATCATAAAATTTTAAGGAAGCATCATGAAACAACTAATCTTTTGTACATTATTGGTAATATCAATGCCAGTATGGTGTATGGAAAAAAAAGAAAAAAGAACTAATAAAACGGTAACAATATTACTACCCTCAAATAAGAAAAAAGCGATAGAGTTATTGGCAGTTCTGAGTATAATTGCCAACACAACGTTACCTTCAGGCCTGCAAGAAGAATATCGTAAATGCCTTGAAGCAGGTAAGAAATAAAAAAAATAAAATCAGAATAAAAATCTCAAAATAATATTTGCAAGAATTGCAGCCAAAATATCATCAATCATAATACCCCATTCACCATTCAAACGTTCTATAAAGCGAATACCTCCTGGCTTTAAAATATCAAAAAAACGAAATAGTATAAAACCAACTAATACTGTTTGCGTAGTCAACCCAATACCCCACCAGGTGATTAAGCACCCAATAAATTCATCAAATACTATTTCTGATGGATCTTCATCTTGCCGTCGCCACGCAACAAGTGCTTTACGAATGACCCATAGACCAAATATTGCTAGCAGAACAATGATGCCTAATTGTATATGCCTATCAGGAATATAATAATGCAATGCATAGACAACCGGAATAGAAACTATGGACGCAAGTGTACCTGGCGCCATAAAGTAACCAATGGGGCCCATTGTTACGCAATATGAATACCACTGTTTCATGATTCTTTATAATACTCCAACAACATAATGCCTACCCCACATACAATAGCTACATCTGCAACATTAAATGCAGGGAATACCCAATCTTTGTATGAAAATATAATAAAATCTACCACACCACCATACAACACACGATCAATAATATTAGAAACCGATCCTGCAAGAACTAATACTTCTCCAACAATTGCTTGCTTATTAAGCCACCGCGCATACGCATATACGCCCAATAACAATGTGATACCAACAATAATTAAGCTAATTGTCGTAAACACCCATACGTGCTGTGAATGAAACATGCTCCAAGAAATACCACGGTTGAATGAAACTTCAAATGATAACCAATCATTCACTATTCCTCGTTGCATATATGTAGCTAATGCTTCAAGCTTAGTAATACGGTCAAGAATGATCACCAAACCAAATATGAGACTATACCAGAATTTCTTTGTAACTTTGATCATCTGATGGTTGCTCCTTGTTTCTCCAGAACCTTCACTACCTTATGATAAATAGTATCGACTTCTTCCTTGGTTAATGTTTTGTGGTCATCACGAATAACAAAACGGAAAGCCAATGATTTCTGATCTTGCCATTCTGCCTTTTGGAAAAAATCAATCAATACAATTGATACAATACGATCATCAACATGAGCTACAGCTGTTTGCAACTCTTGGAATGTTCTGCTTAATGGTACCAACATACTAATATCTCTGATTACTTCAGGGTACTTAGATGACGGCGCATAGCGTTTAGCTTCTGGCTTAGTATTAATCAAAAAATCACCATCAAGTTCAAAAATAAATGCGGTACCTTCTGCAAGTTTATTGAAAAATAATGTATCAACGCTCCCGGCTATACCAACTACATTTCCTTGGTACATAATGTGTGCTGTTTGATATGGTGCCCACCATGGTTGTGTTGGATGTTGTACTTGCTGCCAATCAACTTCAAGGTCAAGTGCATTGAATAGTTGATGTAATAATGCCTTGCCATCATAAAAACTTATAGATTTTTTATCAAATAAAATACCGGCTAGCTTTTTGGTTTCAGTTATATCTTTATGGTTTGTCCACACGCGTCCCCATTCAAAAAAACGCAACTGTTCATGATGAACATGATTAAGCACAACTGCTTTGAACATATGTGGGATTAACGAGGTAACTAAACATTGCCAATTTTCTGACACCGGATCTTTAACTGATGCTGCATCACTCGGCTGCCAATTCAATTGGCGTAGAAACGATTCATCATAGAATGCATAATTATATAATTCATGCATTTGCATGCCATATGCCAGTAAGTTTTTTATGCTGCGCAACCGCATTAAATGGCTCAGTTCTGCTGCTTTGCTACGCATCAAAGGCATTTGCTGCGGAATAGTACCATATCCAATAAATCGTCCAATTTCTTCTACAATATCTTCTTTGATATTAATATCTTTGGTAGCACGAAATGTGGGTACGGTAATACTATACATATTACCAGCAGTATCTACTTTAAATTCTAACTTGTTGAGTGTTTTGTATACAAACTCTGGCGTAATGTTTGTACCAAGTCGTTTTTCAATAAAGTCATGTGAGACCATAATTTTTTTTGGTTCTGACAAAAGACCAACACTGATAACCTCACGTGATACATCCATTCCAATTGATGCGTCTTGCATTAAACGAATAAATCGCTGTATCGCATATATATTCTGCGAAGGATCTAAACTTTTCTCAAATCGCGCAGAAGCCTCAGTACGTACTTTGTGCCGAGCTGCAGCAAGACGAATTGGAGTTGGATCAAAATGTCCTGATTCAAGCAAAATATTTTTAGTTTGCAAACCAATTCCACTCAGCGCACCACCCATTACACCAACCAAAGAAACTGGCGTTTTCCCATCAGCAATCACAATATCATCTGGTGTTAATTCAATTGCTTGCTCATCAAGCAATGTAAGTTTCTCTTTTTTATGCGCACGGCGGACTACAATTTTTTTTGCTGGTAATTTGTCTGCATCAAATGCATGCATGGGTTGACCAATATCCAACATGACATAATTGGTAGCATCAACAATAGCATCTATAGCACGTGCATCTACACGGAGCAAGCGATGTGCCATCCAAAGTAGTGAAGGTGTATACATAACATTGCGTATGTAATTGAGTGCAAGCCGATTACAGCCACTATTTTTTTCAATTTCAATTGCCCATGGCTCTTGCACACTTGCTGGTGCTTTACTTTCAAATTCATGAACTTTAACATCAAATAAAAATGTGTCGAATGGTTTAAGTGGCAAATCCAATATGGCTGCAATTTCACGTGCAAAACCACGGTGCCCCCACATGTCTGGCCGATTAGTAATCGATTTATTATCCACTTCCAAGATATAATCTTCTTGTTCAAAATGCTGACGCCAATTTTTACGTAGGTCATCATCCATGGCAATTGCAGGTATTAGCACGTCTCTGGTACCACCAACATCATAGCCACGTGCCCACGCATTCTCGCCATTTAATTTTTTTATCAAATAGTAAGAATCCTTTTGGGCATCGGCACGGGTCGACAATGTAATGGTTTTATCTGTATCGGTTTGTAGAATTATACTATCAGCTTTGATTTCTTGAACCTGTGCAAAAAATAACGAATCCATGTCCGTATGTACTTTATATACACCTTCTATTTCTGCAGTAGTTTGATTAAAACGAGTAACCAAATCAGGAATATCGATTTTATGCCAATCGGCATCAATGTGATCAAAAATCCAAGCAATAGACAATTTCATGAGAGCAAATCCTATTCGTAGAACACACTATAATGTTTCTCATCATAGGTAAAAATAGCCAAAAGCGCAACCTAGAAGCTTAATAACAAAATTGTTATAAACACAATAAAATAACCCGATGTTATTCACCGGGTTATTTTTACACTGCAAAAATTTTTTATCTACATAATCACAAGGTGATTGTGTAATAAAAATTATTCGCCTGGATTAAGGTATTCGAATAGCAATGCTGCTACACCACCACCAACTAATGGCGCTAAAATATATACAAGGATATTGTTTATATCGCCAAATGGTGCACCTTTTACAAGATCATTTACTAAAACGCTACCAGTAACCGCTGGGTTAATTTTACCACCAAGCATAATTACTGCTGCAAAAGTAAGACCAACTACCAAGCCGTATACTGTGTTGCCTTTAAGTTTTTTGCTGAATACCAACTGTAATACAGCCCAAACAAATAGACCGGCAAGTATGATTTCCATCACAACTGCCATGCCAACACCACCCATAGCAACACCATCAACACCATATATGTTACCAGTTGCTGCTCCATATAACCAAAGCGCAAGTAATGCGCCAATGAGTTGGCTTACTACATATTTTATACCTTCAAAGATGTCCATTTTACCGCGAACTATATCTGCAGTAGTTACTGCCGGGTTATAGTGTGCGCCAGAAATATGTGCACCAAAGTATACCGCTGCCATAAGCACAAGACCTACTGCCATAGGATCACCACCAGCGATCGCTAATGTCAGTAATAAGGTACCAATTAACTCCATCAGATATTGCCTCATCGTATCTCCTTCTTTGCTATGAGAACAACATAGTTACTTCACTAATTTTGATACATAACACACCTGACTATTAATGCAAGTTTTTTGTCAAAAGTAGCCACTATTTTATTTCTATATGAAATTATATACCCCTTTTTACTAATTAATACGGTCATGTTATAGTAATTATAAACTGCACTTCAGCAGTTTTTTGTATCTATAAATGGAGGCATTCTTGTGAAACATACCAAATTAATACTATTAACGGTTATTGCTAGTATTTGCTCTACCGTACAAAGTAATCCTCGCACTATGCAATCATTTGCATATTATCAACAAAAAACGCGTGAATTTTTGACGAATCTTGGAGTCCGCAATGCGAACGCTGTAAAGATCGAACACTTACAAGGAAGCAACGATCTAGGACATGTAATATTCATCAATGGATCAATGAAAATTCGTTTAAATGAGCAAGCGTTTAGAAACGTTTCTGAAGAAGAACGTCTATTTACTTGCGCTCATGAAGCAGCACATTATGCACGCAATCATCCAAGAAGTAATCGCGCATCCCTTGTTATTGAACAAGAAGCCGATGAATATGCTGCACGTATGCTATGTGCCAATGGTTATAGATGGGTAGTACAAGAAATATGCAATTTCGCATACCAATTTGTACTATATGGACAAGGACATGTGCAACCAGGTAGCGGACATCCAAGTTATGCAGCACAGTATGCGTATTTTTCTCAAATTTTACAAGCAACTCCTACAACAACAACGACACAAAATACACCACAACAAAACAGAATACAACGCGCACAAAATCGTACACAAACACATCCAGCCCAGCAGGGACATACTCAATCTACCTATACTACTACAAGCAATTCTGGTGGATATAGTAATGCGCAGCCAACACATGCAGCCGATTATAAGTTTCGCATAAAAGATTTCAAAGAATATCTCTATCCTTTTGGGTGTGGTATTGCCATATACGTTGTATATCACCTGTACAAAAATATAGTAGCTTCACAACAACATAACGAAACAAATAAGAAAACAACCTCAAGACAAAAATTTTCACCATCTTGGTAATTATAATCAATATTTAGCAGTTTTTTGTATCTATAAATGGAGGCTTCTCGTGAAACATACCAAATTAATACTATTAACGGTTATTGCTAGTATTTGCTCTACCGTACAAAGTAATCCTCGCACTATGCAATCATTTGCATATTATCAACAAAAAACGCGTGAATTTTTAACACATCTGGGCGTAAATAATGCAAACGCCGTACAAGTGAAACGTCTACAAAGATCTAACAATAGTGTTTTAGGACATACGGCATTCAGCGGTACATTTAATCATCTAGGCATCATGGTCAGGGGATCAATGGAAATCTGTCTGAATGAACAAGCGTTTAGACACATTTCTGAAGGAATGCGCTTATTTACTTGTGCACATGAAGCAGCACATTATGCTCGTAACCACCCTATGACAGCAACTTTACAAGGTAACCGAGTACAAGTGATACGCCTGGAACAAGAAGCTGATGAATATGCTGCACGCATGTTATGTGCCAATGGTTATAGATGGGTTGTGCAAGAAGTATGCAACAATGCATATCAATTTGTAAGAAATGGCCAAGGGCATATACAGCCAGATCATGAACACCCAAGTTACAGCACAACATATGGCTATTTAACACAAATACTAAATGGCAATCCTGCAACTCCAATTATGGCACAAAATAACCCTTCATCACAACCACGAACAAATAAAACACAAAAATCTGCAAGAAATCGTACACAAGGGCATCCTATCCAGAAAAAACCCGCGCAACAAACTACTTATACTCCAGCTAGTGGGCCGAGTGGATACCGTAATCAACAGCATACACAAGCAACCCAACCGAATATTCACACTAATCATGCCTCAAGCATGACACACGACTGGCATATAAGCGATTTTAAAGAATATCTCTCTTATTTTGTAGTAGGCATTGCTATATATACCGGATATCATATATATAAAAATATAACAACTTCTACAACATTTAAATAAATAAGAAAGTAATATCCATGCTTAAGGTGAAATTTTTTACCCTTATTGTATTAATAAGCAATAACTTATATATGCAATCAATGGAAATGACTGAAGCAAACCAAATCAAAGGTGCTAGTTACTACACTATTCATATGCCATTGCATTGTGAACATCATAGATGTCCTGGATACTGGATACAAACAACTAATCATTGTGCGCATAGCGATCATCCAGAAATAAAACGAGCACAGGAAAAAATACAATGCACTATTAGTTATCATCAGCGCACTGGTGAAATTATCATAGTCGAAACATATGGCGCTAAAGATCAGTTGCCTTCTGATCAAGAATTAGTAAGTCGACTCGATTCCAATGCTCGTCCTATTGCTACATCTGCACTCATTCATCCAAATACTAGTGGTAGCATTGTCATATCATTTTTTGATGCAAGCTTTAATAGATTATGCATGCTCCCTTATGTTGATGATGCCGAACTAAACACACGCGCATCACAACATGTTGATATAAGTACGTTAGCACACCCCATACCATACATAAAAACACTTCCAGAATATGTAAGCTATATGGCAAAATATAATAAAAAATAAAATACCCCGCTTTTATGCGGGGTGTTTTTATTTACTTATTTCTAGCGCATCCTGGACCGCTTGAGGCAACTGAAAACTTGCTGTATGAATAGCTTGCGTGTAATACTTTAGTTTACCCAATCCCTCTATTCTTGACGGGTCTATTTGAGCAAATGGTGTAAAGTTTTTTGAACAGAATGAAAAACATATACTACCGCCCGGATAAGTCGGAACTAATGCATAATAATATGAAACGTATGGAAACACCTTTTTATTTTGATTATATAATTTTGCAATAAAAGCCTTGTCATAATACATTGATTCTGATTGCGTAACAGCAATGCCATTAATCGTTAATGCTTCACGCATATCAGTATAAAATTCTTCTCGGTAAAGCCCATCAGCTATACTAAAAAAATCAGTTGAATCAACTATAATCACATCAAAATAATCTTTTTTTGACTTTATATATGCAACACCATCTTGAACAATAACTTGAGCCCGCGGATCATCCATACCTTCAGTCAATTCAGGGAAATATTTCTTACTTATAGAAATCACTGCTTCATCAATTTCACACAATACAACTTCTTCAACAGATGCATGCTTAAGAACCTCTTTTAATGTTCCACCATCTCCACCACCTACAATTAATACTTTTTTTGGATTTGGATGAGTAAGCAACGGTACATGCGCAATCATCTCATGATATGCATAATTATCAAATTGCGTCAGCATGATAACCCCATCGTGAACTAGCATTTTACCCAATGATACCGTATCATAAACTTCTATATGTTGAAATTCGGATTGAAATGATTCAAGTTTGTTTTTAACTGATATGCTTGTACCAATCCCTTCAAATGCTGCATATGTTTCTTTAAATTCTTGAACATTATTCAGTGGAACAAATTTATTATCTTTACGATTCGTAATAATGGTATCAATTTCAGAGCCTTCATAAGCACGACGAATTTTTACCCCAATTACTTCTTCAGACTGAGCATCAAATCCCTTTTTTATCAGTTGCAATGCAGCATCATTATCTGTATGTGTTCCACAAGTGAAAATATCAATTGCACAATATCCAAATTCAGGCCATGTATGAATAGCAAAATGCGATTCTGCAACGATAACTGCACCACTCACCCCCTGAGGTGTAAATTGATGAAATTTATGTGCTACAATAGTTGCATGCGATGCAATAGCAGCATCCAGCATAACACGCTCTACATAAGCTCTATCGTTTATCTTAGACGCATTACAACCATATAAGCCTATTATATATTGTTGCCCCATCGGCAAATGCTGCACATCTTGAACAGAAGTATTTGTTTCATCTGTATATTGTTTTATATCTTCAGATATCAATGGATTAAATTGAAAGCATAAGTTATAAACAATAAATACAATAATAAATACACCATTGGTTAATTTTTTCACAGAAAATTACCTCTTTTTATATGAAAAATAATATTATTTTGAAATGCTGAAATGCTACAGCAATACAGCATTTTTTGCAAGAAATTTCCAACATATGGACAAAATAACCATGTTTTATTATGATATATTTGACTTATTTGTTATATTCAAAAGGTCCTAATTATGCCTCATCCTATTTTACAAGTTAAAAATTTAACAAAAACATATCACTCTCGTGGAAGAACGGTACACGCACTTAATGGTATATCTTTGTCTATAGAGCACGGTGAAATTTTTGGACTTTTAGGTGTCAATGGTGCTGGTAAAACTACCCTATCTTCCATTTTAGCTACATTACACCCACCAACATCCGGAACAATTTTATTTGATGGCGTATCTATTTACGATGATGTATTTGCTTATCGTAAAGCACTAGGTTTTTGTCCACAATACCAAAATTTAGATCCTTACCTAACCGTCCAAGATAACTTATTTTTTGCTGGCCGATATTTCCTGATGCCTGAACACGAAATTAAACCACGCGCACACGCTTTGATGGAAGAATTAGAAATCTCTCGGTATGCAGATTTTGATGTGCACGCGTTATCCGGTGGCAACAAACAACGTGTTCTTATTGCTCGTGCTTTGATGCACAATCCAAAAATCGTATTATTAGATGAACCTACTGTGGGACTTGATCCAGACATTCGCAAGAAGTTATGGGCTCAAATTAGAGATCTGAAAAAAAGAGGCATCACTGTTATTTTAACCACTCATTATCTTGATGAAGCAGAGGCATTATCTGATCGCGTATGTATTTTACACCAAGGCAAAGTACTCCTTATTGAAAAAGTAGGAGAACTCAAAGCTCGTCATCATATGGAAAAACTCGAAGATGTGTTTTTGCACCTGATGAAAGAACAACGAGAAAATCAGGAGTAAATCCATGGCGCACACTACCTCACATACTTGGCAACACAATGCACGAATTTTTTGGGCATTATTACGCCGTGATTTTAAAATGCTCAAAAATAAAATACGCAGTATGATTATTGACACATCTATTACAACTTTTATAGAAATTCTTACGTTTGGTTCATTTTTCCCATTACTTGGATTGCCACACGAAATGATAGCCCCACTGTATGTTGGTATTGCATTTGCTATATTAATTTTTTATCAAGGATACGTTTTCTCGGTGAATGTCTTAGATGAAATTCCACATTTTAGATCTACACGGATGGAATATCAGCTTATTTTACCACTACCAAAAACATGGTTATTTGCAGAATATATTCTCTATTTTATGATTGAAACGTTTATAATCACAACACCCGTAATTTGGGTTGGTGCTTGGGTTTTGTATGATGCTTTTGCTATTACAAAAATTACATGGCTAAATTGGCTATTATTTTTTGCCATTGACCTGGGTGTCTTAACTTTTTGCGGTATATTTTTTCTTGCTCTTGCATTTTTATTTGACTACTTTTGGTTCCGTGACAATATTTGGTCTCGATGTTTAAGTTGGTTCTTTAACCTAAGTGCAATATTTACTACCTGGTATTCAATCAAAAAAACTTCACCTATTTTTGCACAGATTTTTTTGATAAATCCATTTACGCATGCTACTGAAGCACTTCGCGCTGGACTTCTTGGGCAAGAAGGATATCTGCCCATCGGATGGTCTATGCTCACCTTATTGGTTTGCAGTATCATTGGTATAGCGGCTGCGCGTCATGGTATCCATAAACAACTTGATCCGGTGTGAGGGTAGTATGAAAACATTAGGACAAACATCACATATATTCGTGCACTTCCTACAGCGCGAACTATTTGTATACAGCAAGCAACTCAAGCGTTATATCACCAATTATGTGGTAATTTATCCATTTTTATATGCTATTGCATTTGCCTATATTCAATCACGCGCCTACTTTGGCCAACAAGATGTGAGTATGAGCACCCTATTATTTGCTGGTAATATTATTATTCCTTTAATGGGAACTGCGTTTCACATAACATTTGATGTTTTTTTTGATTTGCTTGGCAACAAGTTTATTACATATCAAACAACTATTCTACATCCACGACTCGTTATTTTGGCGCGAATATTATTTGCATGGATTCTTGTTTTTTGTTTAATGCTTCCTTTTTACCCATTGGGAAAACTGTTTCTTGGTAACTTTTTGGATACACATGCTACCAATTGGTTCTATGTAGCTATTATTTTGCTGGCAAGTAGTCTTATGTGCGTAAGTTATCATATGCTTGCAGCAGTTTATTTTACTCGTACTAGCCAAATTGAGCTTTTATGGGCACGTATAAATCTCCCTATGTTTACCTTGGGTGGTTTTTGGATTCCACGTACCATTATTTATGAATTTTCTCCTACTCTGGGCACTCTGCTTTACTTAAATCCTGCAATTTATGTAACCGAAGGTTTACGACAAGCTATAATCGGAGGCTCTCAATTCTTACCACTTTGGTTATGTCTGAGTGCGTTATTTGGATTTAGTATTGTTTTTATTCTCCTTACTTGGCATGCATTTAAAAAACGCATTGACCATATTTAAAAAAATTATTTATATACCTTTATATAATCTTTTAAACTTGCTCTGAAATTACAAGAAGGATTTTGTATGAATAGGTTATATATAAGTTTATTTTCTCTATTATTACACGCTTCAGCACATAGTATGGTTAAAGATCATGCATCAGAACTATTCTATAAAGAAAAAGTAGCTGAAATAGTAAACAAACCAATTACTACTCAATCATTTGAACCAATTATTAAAGAGCAAATTAAGCGAAGCTGCGCTCAATTAGTACTACAAGCAGAATCTAACAATCTTTACGTAGATCAAAACATCGTCAGTAATTATTATAAATCAGTACATCGCTGCCAAACTAATATCCTAGATGCTTCATTAGTCGCACGGTATGGTTTAGCTAAAATCTATGAAGATTTTGACATAGAAGAATCGCTTGCAAGTAGACATATTCTCAGTTTAGCAAATACGATATATAGCGATATCAGTAATAACCCTTCCTTACAAATCATGTTGACATATGCCCTTAAAGAACAACATAAAGGTACCTCCACCTGTGGCAACTCTACATGCCTGCCAAACAAGCTATGTCTAGCCTGTTCTGTTGATCTAGCTCCGGAAATTTGGTCAGACTATCACCTAGCCTACCGTGCGCACCTGCAAAAAAAATTAGAGGCAGATGGGTGCCCCTTACAATTTTCTGATAATATAAGGTGGTACCTATGGTCTAATAAAGACATAAATTGCATTACTTGGAGCCCTCTCATACAAGCTGCTACATTAGTTCTATTCTATAGTCACCAAATCGAACGAAATATAAGATTTGCCCAATAGGTTATTGGCGCATTAAAAACCTCGTGTTATACTGGTTTTACCGAGGTATCTTTTTCTAAAGGGCAATAATCATGGGAAAAATTCTACTTTTTTATAAATATGTACACATCCAATACCCAAAACAAATCCTTAAATGGCAAAAAAAGGTTTGCAAAGAACTAGGCTTAACAGGCCGAATCTTGCTTGGCCATGAGGGAATCAATGGAACCCTGGGTGGTACCGTAGAAAATACCGATAAATACAAGGAAATCATGAATGGCCATCCGTTATTTGATGGTATCGACTTTAAAGAAGCACACGGTGGCGCTGAGTACTTCCCACGATTATATGTCACAGTCCGCAATGAAATAGTTCATCTTGGTGTGGATCCTGAAAAAATTACTCCTGCTGATGGGGGCAAACATCTGACCCCAGATGAAGTACATGAACTTATTAAAAAGCACCCGGATAACTTAATTATTCTCGATACTCGTAATGATTATGAATGGCGTATTGGTAGATTCGAATCTCCAAACACCAAAACCATATTGCCAGACATTCAAAATTTCCGTGAACTACCACAATATCTAGATGAACACTTGAATGAATTTAAAGACAAAGAAGTGTTAATGTATTGCACCGGTGGTATCCGCTGTGAACGTGCTACAAGTTACCTTAAATCAAAACATGTTGCTAAAGAAGTATATCAAATCAAAGGTGGTATACAGCGCTATACAGAAAAATATCCTGATGGGTTTTTTCGAGGTAAAAACTATGTATTTGATGGCCGCGTAGCAGACAAAATAAACGATGATATTTTAACAACTTGTGACATATGCAATATAGCATACGATGAATATACTAATTGCGTAAATACAAAATGCAATAAACATTATATAGCCTGTGATCCATGCATTAAAACATTAAAAAACTGTTGCAGCACTACTTGCTATGATTTGGTTGATAAAAAAGAAGTCACTATCCGTACAAAACCACTTAAAGTACAAATCGGCACTTCGTGCACTTTTTAGATAATCATGCACATTATTAATCAACCACCACCTCCAATACAACCATTTATTCAAACCAATATTCCTTTAGCAGATAAAAATTGGTTCAGAACAGGCGGTATTGCCCGGTATTATTGCGAACCAACTAATGATCAAGAATTTCAAATAGCGCTTGCCTATGCACAAGATAATAACTTACAAGTTTTTGTATTGGGGCAAGGGGCAAATATTTTAATAAGTGATGATGGATTTGACGGGTTAGTTATCCGTCCGCAATTAAAGAAAATATACATAAGTACTCAACAAACTAATGCACCCTATGTTTTGGTGAACGCCCAAGCGGGTGTAACTATGCATGAACTGATTGAGTATTGTCTAGAACATAATATTATTGGCTTGGAAGAATTCAGTGGCATCCCAAGCACTATCGGCGGTGCAGTATTTATCAACCTACATTATTTTCAATTTCTACTTGATCAATTTTTAGCTGGCGCTCAAATCATAAACAAACAAACAGGTGCTACTGCAGCAGTGTTACCCGATTGGTTCAACTTTGGATATGATCAATCTCAACTACATGCGCAAGACTATTACTTAGTAAATGCAACCTTCATGCTCAAAAAAGCAACTGACATAGAAACCGCTTATGCAAAGGGACGACGTATTGAAATTATACGGCATCGCGCACAACGTTATCCACAAACACACACATGTGGAAGTTTTTTCAGAAACTTTCACGAACATGAAGTAACATTGGTTAGTAATAATAAAAAAATGATCTATGTTGCCTATTATTTGGACAAAATTGGTATCAAAGGAGCTCTACAGATAGGTGGTGCTACTGTTTCATACCAACATGCTAATATGATTGTTAATCAAGGTAATGCAACAAGCAATGATATTGTCCAACTCGCACGAACCATGCAACAAAAAGTATATGATTCTTTTGGAATCATACCTCAACCGGAATGTCAACTTATAGGATTTAAAGAATGGCCTCTACTACAATAAAACATCTGTTATGTATTCTACTTTCATATTCATGCTTAGTACACGGTATGAAGCGTACCCATGATGATAACTCTTGGTACGAAGACTCGTATCCATCATACGTAGAAACCGTTTGGGATTTGCTGGAAGAAGAGATACCACTTGATAAATTACCTGATGATGAAACTATTTCTTCAATTACTCGTAGCACTGCGCATGAATCATCATCAGACGTATCCCCTGACTATGACGCAGACAAATATAATACAGTCATAATACATATACCTATACCATCTGAGTTTTTAAGTTTCATATGCGGTAGATGTTATGCAGCATTTAACCAAGAAAACAAACTGACAGAACATCTGCAAACCCATAAAAAAAAAGATCGTTTAGCTGATTATGTACAAGTTATATGTAGCCATTGCTCTGGTACATTTCAGGCAAAAAAATTTGAAAAACATATAATAAAACACACAAAATTTACTAACTGCTTGCATGTCATATGCAATACATGCCAGCAAACATACCAATTAACTGAATTTAAAAAACATCACACCAAACCAGCTCGACCCCGCAAAGGACGTTGGCACGTAATAACCGCTATGCAAGCTGCTTCAAAAAAACAACATTTTAATAATGGAACCACTGCTCACCATGAATATCAAACTATATGTGCTCAGTATGCTCATCAACGTATTAACTTTTTCTAACAGTTACAGTATGGAAACTGTGCTATCGGTATTAGGCAAAGTGTATAACCATACATATAATAGGCCAAAGCAACAACAATCTACTAAATTACCTCGCATTATTTATGTTTGCCATACATGTTCAAGCCGTTTTTTTGAGGTAACAAATTTTGAAAAACACATAACTTTATACCATAGTAACAATAGATTAACGCTCAATACTGCTGAATTAATATATTATGATGAATGAACTCATATTTATTTTACACGCTATTTTTATTAGTTTGACTGCACTGGGAGCTCTCTATTTGGGACAAGCAGCACTCGTTGCATTTGTGTGCTTACAATGTGTGCTGGCCAACCTGTTTGTTATTAAACAAATTACCTTGTTTGGGTTTACCGCTACCAGCTCTGATGCTTTTACTATAGGTTCAGTAATTGGCTTAAATTTATTGCAAGAATATTATGGGCGCCCTATTACCCGCAAAGCTATTTGGATCAATTTTTTTTTATTGGTATTTTATGCGGTAGTTTCACAAATCCATTTGGCTTATATTCCTCATATAGATGACACCATGCATCAATATTTTGTTCCCATATTGGGCTTCATGCCACGTATAGTAATCGCCTCGTTCACGGTCTATTTAATTTCTCAAACTGCAGACTATATGCTGTATGGAATGCTAAAGCGTACTCTGCAAAACCGGTTACTCATTATTCGCAACTATGCATCTATCATAATCACCCAGCTACTTGATACCGTTTTATTCACCTTTCTAGGGCTTTATGGCATCATCGGCAATTTGTGGGAAGTCGTGATAATCAGCTACTCCATAAAACTGCTAGCTATCATAGTTGCTACACCATTTGTAGGGTTATCTAAAAAAATTCATGAACTTGGAAAATAACACGTTTGCTTTACCAAAAGAATATATTAAATTCCACGCAATATGTTATTATAAATAAAAAGTAAACTATTAAGTTATATAAAGAATCATGAATACAAGCAAGCCATTCAAGTTTGAACTTATCCATCAATCCAAAAAGTCACGAGCCCGCGTAGGGCGTATCCATACGCCACATGGCATAATTGATACACCTAATTTTGTGGCCGTTGGCACCAATGCTACCCTCAAGGCAATTGATACTACTTTGGCAGATACCATTGGCCTCCAGCTCATGTTTTGCAATACCTATCACCTCATGCTGCAACCAGGTAGCCAAACGGTTAAACAAGCCGGTGGCCTCCATAAATTCATGAACCGTTCTATGCCACTTATTACCGATTCGGGTGGGTTCCAGGTCTTCAGCCTCATGTATGGAGGTGTTCATAGTGAACTCAAAAGTAGCGGCCAGAAGAAACATGACAATTCCGTGCTCAAGGTCTCTGAAGAAGGGGTCGTATTCAGGTCATATCGCAACGGAGACAAAATTTTACTCACTCCCGAGACGTCTGTGCAAGCTCAGAAAGATTTGGGCGCAGACATTATAATTCCGCTCGATGAACTGCCACCCTATCACATCCGTGACAAAAAATTACTCGAATCATTACACAGGACCCATCGCTGGGAAAAAAGATCACTCGATGCTCACTTAGCCAATCCCAATAACCAGGCAATGTATGCGGTGGTACATGGCGGCATCGATAAGGATTTACGTTCACTCAGCTGTCGATATTTGAGCGCATTGCCATTTAATGGTTATGCCATTGGTGGCAGCTTGGGCAAAACGCGTGAAGAAATGATCAACATGCTAACTTCCACTATGCCTCAATTGCCAGAAGATAAACCAAGTCACTTGCTAGGTATTGGTGATACTTCTTCACTCGCCCAATGTATTGGCCTTGGTATTGATACGTTCGATAGCTCTCACCCAACCAAATGTGCTCGCCATGGACTTCTATTCACGTTCAATGGCAACATTAAAGTTGGTCACACGAGTAATAAAGAAAATTTTAATCCTATTGACCCAACCTGCACATGCTACACATGTCAGAACTACACACTTGCCTACTTGCACCACTTGCACAAAGCAAAAGAACAAGCAGGGCACACCCTTGCATCGATCCACAATTTGCATTTCATGGTCCAATTGATGGCACAATATCGACAGCTTATTCTTGACAATAAACTCTAAAAATCATCTTTTTTATTTTTTACTTTAATTTTTTTGCAGAATTACTTCATACTAAATATCAAAGGGTTAGGGGTAGTAATGAAGCGCTATCTGGTATGGTGTACGCTGAGTACATTAGTTTTTTTATGTACCGGACAACAACCACGTAGTTTAAAAAAAATTGCCACTCAAACAATTGTTCGCCACATAACTTATTATTCGGCAGAACAATTGCAGAGACTCCCTATCGATCTTATTGAAAGCCTATTGCAAGATCCCAATGTTAGTCTTTATTGTCCATATCTTACCATACCAACACTCGCATCCCGATCAGTTGGCCATCCAATATTAATAAATAAAACTGGCAAAATTTATACATTCAAGAATGGTAACTACATTATTTTGCGTGACTTGAATGACCGCCGTTGGTTGCCCGGCAATTACGATAACCACAATCATTTTTTTATACAAATTAAAACAAAAGATGGCATTACTATTGCATCGTTAGGGCAACACAATATATCGCCCATCACCTCTTTGTGCATGCATACTGACGAAACAAAATGCGCTATTGGACGTAAAAATGGCTCTATTAGTTTATTCGACCTGCAAAATTATACTCAGCACGCAGAATTCCCATTACTCGATACGTATGTTAAAGCCATGATTTATAGTGGCAATCAACTTATAGCATATAATAAATATGATCAAACATATGTTGTTGATACAAAAGCATTATATAGGCGTGCATGGCTACCCGATGCATCTTTATCATATATTTGGCAAATGGATACATTTAATACCCCCCAAAATTTTCATATAATCTGGTTAAAACAACTCATGCCACGCATTAATGCACCATTTCTTATGCACTATTTCTTCGATCAACATTTCACTGCTGATAAGATATATTTGTTACTACACTATGCAGCACTTAAAAAAGCTATAACTATACTCATCAAAAGAAATCATTCTACTTTTATACCATCCCTCATTGATAATTTTGCTATACTGTTATTCAATAATAATATTTCATCAGCAGCAGTGAATGATCTTATATCACAACTAAAATCCAACATTATTTTGTAACCTAACAAACCATATATAAAATATTACGAAAAACTTGAGCTATTACTATGAAAACTATTTCATCTCGCCAAAATTCAATAATTAAACATATTACCCAATTACATTTGACAAAATACCGTACGGCGCATCGAGAATTCATAGCAGAAGGATTGCGTGTGTGCAGCACATTGATTAAAGCAGGACAAGAACTTAAAAATTTATTGGTCACTACATCTATGCTAACAGATGCTCAAAAATTAGTATCAGATGATCATATCACGCAAGTAACTGATGAAGTAATGACAAAAATAAGCACTACAAAAAGCCCCAGTGGTATACTTGGCGTATTTGTTATGCCAACTACACCACCGCTCAATCAATTAGGATCCGGAGCCGTACTAGCTCACATAACTGATCCAGGCAACATGGGAACTTTAATTCGTACCTCTGCTGCAATGGGGAAAAAAACAGTAGTCGTCATAGAAGGAGTTGATCCATGGAGTCCAAAAGTTATACATGCAAGTGCCGGAACCATTGGACTGGTACACATTTTTCAAATGAGTTGGAATCAATTAATTCAACACAAAAAAAATTTATCTTTATGTGCTCTTGTCGTATCTAATGGCCAACCACCTGCTGAGGTTGACCTCAAAAACACCTTATTAGTAATCGGTAATGAAGCACATGGCATTCCCGAGGACTGGGTACAACAATGCGACATACGCCTTACTCTACCAATGCCCGGCAAGACCGAAAGTTTAAACGCTGCCGTTGCTGGTTCCATTGCCCTTTATCTCGCGTTTGCCCCATAGATTCTGCAAGCTGTCTGAATACCTGTCTGACGTGCGGATTCATCAATTCTGGCATGCCATTTGATATTCGCCGTTGCTGAGTAGTAATTTTTATACCGTACTCTGCGGGTATAGGCTGATTTTGATCTTTTTTCCACGCATAATAACGAGTATATAACTTAGCTCCTCCAATAAAAGTGGCACTTACCGTTATCACTAATCCCAAAATTATTTGCATATTATTATGTTTAACTTCAAACAAAAACCCGTGCTCATCCTTTTTATTACCAATAATGTGATGTGTAATAACATCCAGCGGAGTAATAGACGATTCCTCAGAATCTTCATCAGTCGTATATGAATCGGTACTTTCATACGCACTCTGAGTAGATTCCAAGATATAAGCACATAATTCGCTACTCCCCATAAAAATAGTGGGGAAAAAATGCTTCAAATCATCTCTCATTGTTGTATCTCTTTCATATAATCCTTGAATACTGTCTTTAAGAGACATTGCAACAGAGTGCTGATCAAACGCACTTAAAGATGTGATATGTTGTTGTACAATATTTTCTACTTCTATTAGGTTACCGGTATCCAATGCAGATCGTAAATCATCCAGAAATCTGTTGTTTTTTTCCATACTGGATATAGGAAAAAACAACAAAATTGACAAATAATTGATATAATATAATTTCTTCATGCAAAATCCCCCTTACGCTTTATATTAAAACAATCGTGCTACAACTTGCTAGCCCTTACGTAAGAAACTTGCTGAATAAAAAAAATATTTTTAGACTGACACAACATTCTTGAATAATTACCTGTAGGATCTTTTATATGGCACAACATCACAAATTATCATTGTTTGCTGCGGTCTTAATCAATATCAATATTATGATTGGCGCAGGGGTTTTTATTAATACCACAGAACTTGCACAATGGGCTGGAGCATTGGGTGTATTGAGCTATGTAATTATTGGCATTATCATGCTTCCACTCATTCTTTCAATTTCTCGATTACTTATTTTGCACCCGACAGGAGGATTTTATGTATTTGGTAGTAAAGAAATAAATCAATTTGTTGGATTTTTAGCTGCATGGAGTTATTTCATTGGAAAATTGGGATCAGCTACCATCATGATCCATGTATCTGTTTTGTTTCTACAAAAAATACTGCCTTTCTTGGCTCAGCTACATCCATTTGTACTAGATTTTAGTTTTTTAAGCACCTTTATACTATGCAATATGTTGAATGTTAAAACAGGCAGCCAATTACAGGCGATATTTACAATTCTTAAGTTGACTCCTATTTTTTTCCTTGCCATATTTGGCCTCTTTTTATTTAAAGGAAATAATTTTTCATCATCATATCGTATATGGGAAGGCATTCCATTCACCATTCCACTTGTACTTTTTAGCATTTTAGGATTTGAAGCCGCCTGTTCATTGAGCAGTAGAATTGAAAATCCAGAAAAAAACGCATCTCGTGCCGTGTTAATTTCTTACGGCATTGTTATTTTTATTTACTGTATATACCAGTTCGTTGCTTTCGGAGCACTTGCACCCAATATTCTCCATTATTTAGACTATCGTTCAATATTTCCAGGGCTCATAGGTAAATTATTTCCTCATGCATCTTATACACAAACACTAGTCAATATGTTCCACATTGCCATTGCTTCATCTGCACTTAGTGGAAGCTACAGTATTATTTTTAGTAACACATGGAACATATACACGCTCGCAGAACATAAACATTTATTTTTTAGCTCATGGTTTACTTCATTAAACCGCCATCACATCCCATGGCTATGTGTACTAACAGAAGGACTTGTGTGCACCATACATTTATTAGTTACTCAAGGGGCACAGGTACCTCTACAATTGACTGGTTCTCTTGGATGCACAATTGCCTATACACTTAGCATACTTGCACTACTAGCAGCAAAAAAAAATTATCCTCAATTGCGTATTAACATGTTTATTCCAGCACTTGGCTTATGTAGCTGTTTATTACTGTTATCCTCATGCATATACACAATGTACTATGCAGGACTTACGGCACTTATTTCACTTATAAGCCTAATAATAATTGGTATTATTATGTTCTTTACGAGTAATCAACATGCACCAGTTAACGTAGCTTCAAAGTAATCACTGCCAATAAACACAATACAAGTGAAATTATCCCAAAGCGGACGGTAATTTTTGATTCTGGCCAACCCATTAATTCAAAATGATGATGTAATGGTGCCATTTTTAAAATCCTACGTCCCAAAAAACGATATGAAAATACTTGTGCTATAACAGAAATTGCCTCTACCACAAATAATCCACCTGCAATAGGTAATAATAATTCTTGTTTTGCCATCAATGCCATAAGTGCAAGCGCCGCACCTAGCGCAAGCGAACCAACATCACCCATAAAAATTTGTGCTGGATACGCGTTATACCATAAAAACCCAAGTGAGGCACCAATTAACATAGCACCGATTACCGCTATTTCTGCCGTCCCCGCAAAGGGAATATGTAAATAGGAAGCAAATTGCAGATGTCCCGCAAGATACGCAATTAAAGAAAAAATAACAAAATTAGGCAGCAATGAAGTAATAGCAAGCCCATCAAGCCCATCGGTCAGGTTAACTGCATTGCTACAACCTACCAAAACAAAAACAGCCCACGGAACAAAAAACCATCCAATATTAGGGTGAAATGCTTTGAAAAAAGGAAATACTATATCAGTCTGGCTATGCCCTATCCATAACCATACCATAATGGTAACGGTAGCTACCCCTATCTGTAGCATAATTTTGTTTCGTGCAGATATGCCCTTCCTATATCGTATTTTAGACCAATCATCCCACCCACCAATAGCGCCAAATGCACATATACTCAGCAGAAAAATCCACACCAGCTTATTGGTCAAATCAGACCAGAGCAATACATTTATAACCACCACCATGAGCATAAATATGCCTCCCATGGTCGGCATATCATCTTTAGCCTTATGCCGCTCAGGAGTCCATTCCCGAGCTTTTGATCTGAAAAATTGCTTTGATTTATCAATAAACCAGCTCCCTATGATAAAAGAGAACAACAACGAGCTCAATAGGGCGGCTATGGCCCGAAAACTCACATAATGCACTACATTCAAAGGAGACCAAAATGGGGTCAAAATATGCGAAATATGGTATAACATGACTTTCTCCACAAGTTAAAGTACTGCTCCAAGAATAGTGAAATATACCTGTTTTATCAATAGAACACAGGCCTGAAGGGGGGCTTTTGACGCGGGCAGATATATCTATACACTAAGTAGTATCAAATAGACTTCTTTCGTTAAACAGATTTATTTAGGAATGGAAGGGATATCGTATGAATATTTTCACATTGAAAAACTACCTTTTTGCATTAATCATGGCTTTAGTCCCAGGTGGATATACAAAAAGCAATCCTGCCGAGGTAACTAAGGTCACCGTTCAAGCTACGGAAACACTCAAAACAGCAGATGATGTCAAAAAATATGTACATACCTGTGTAGAAAACTTAACTGGATATGTAAAATTCACACTGACATGGACTGATGAGTTTTTCAGCAAAAAAAATAATAAGCCATATACTAAGTACATCGATGAAATGAACCATGCAGTTAATAAATTTTCTGCTGATGCACAATTGCTGGAAAAACACTTAAAAACAACGCTACAAACAAGTCCATATAAAGAAGCTATGACCATAGCACATGATATTGTGTCTGGCCTTTTGATAAAAGCAAAACATGTTTGCCAAGTTTTAAACCAACATCGTACAACTAAAAACTCATTAGCTGTTGGTATAGCAATGAAACAATTAGAAAAATATACATCTACAAAAGCTATTAATGAGTTACAAGAAAAATTTGAAAAATTCAAAGCAGCACTTCGCAAGGTAGACTTAGACTTAACAGCTAAAGTTGCCAAAGATGAAACTGCAATTATCTCTCACTTGCGTAAACAACACGATAGATCATACGCAGAATTAATCGGTGGCCTTGGGTACCGTATTAAATGTGCATAATTATAAATTCATATAGGCTAGGGGAAATGGAGGTTATTTCTCTTATGCTTGAAAGAACACCGTAATTTACGTACAATAAAGGATATCAGAGCTTTTTGCTCTGGTATCTTTTTTTTATAGGTAACAATCATGAACAAAGCATACACATATGATGTCATTGTTGTTGGTGGTGGTCATGCCGGCATAGAAGCCGCACACGCTGCAGCCAACATGGGCTCTAAAACATTACTCATTACTCTGGATACTAATAAGATAGGTCTTATGCCCTGCAATCCTGCAATTGGTGGTGTAGGCAAGGGCCATATTGTATTTGAAATAAGTGCACTAGGTGGCTTAATGCCAAAACTTTGCACACAGACCTACCTGCAAGCACGTATGCTGAACACCCGCAAAGGTCCGGCTGTACAAGGACTCCGGTTGCAAATCGACAAAGAAGCCTATAATCAACTGAGTAAAAAAACGCTCGAAGCACTGCCTAGTCTATCCTTACGCAATGGCATGGTAGAAGAAGTACTCGTTAATGAACAAAAACAAGTTACTGGTGTACGTACACAAGATGGATCTATCATTGCTGCACCAACAGTTATTTTGACTACTGGCACATTCTTGAATGGTCGTATCCATATTGGCACACATAATTACTCTGCAGGACGCCGCGATGAACAAGCCGTCACTACATTGTCTGACTGCTTGCGCAATCTTGGGTTGCATATGCAACGCCTGAAAACCGGTACGCCACCGCGCTTGTCACGTGCAAGTTTAGATTTTTCTAAAATGGAACAACAAGAAGATGACAATCTCAACTATTTGTTTGAGTTTTACCCACATAATGTTGTCAATAAAAGAGCTTGCTATATAACGCGTACTAATGAAGCTACTCACACAATTATTCGAGAAAATTTAAATAAATCTGCAATGTATAGCGGTAATATAACTGGCATTGGTCCACGTTATTGCCCATCAATCGAAGACAAAATAGCTCGTTTCCCTGACAAAACTTCACATCAAATTTTTGTCGAACCTGAAACAGAAACCTGTGATGAGATTTATCCAAATGGTATTTCTACCTCACTACCACTTGATATACAAGAACAATATATTCGTAGTATTAACGGTTTTGAGCACGCGATTATAACCAAAGCAGGTTATGCCGTAGAATATGATTTTGTACTACCTAATCAACTTAACCAAACACTCGAAGTACAAAAAGTACCAGGATTATTTCTAGCCGGACAAATTAATGGTACAACGGGCTATGAAGAAGCTGCAGGACAAGGCATGCTAGCCGGCATCAATGCACACTTGAAAGCTCATAACCTACCTGAATTTATTTTGGATCGGACTGAAAGCTACATTGGGGTCATGATTGATGACTTAGTCACTATGGGTGTTGATGAACCATATCGTATGTTTACCTCACGCGCTGAACGGCGATTATTATTGCGACAAGATAATGCTTTTTTACGCTTAACACCAAAAGCATATCAGCTTGGTTTGATTGATGAACAATTGTATGCAGATTTTGTACATGAAAAACAATTAATAGAAGACACAGTACAAAAAATTTATGCAGAAAAAACAATAACGCATCTGCTTACTCTTTTTGAAGACATGCAAACACATAAAGCTGAAATTGTAGCTTTAACAAGCACACAGCTATCTGACCGTGCACTGCAAACTATTCACGCACAATTGCGCTATGCACCATATCTTGAACGAGAGCTCAAAGAAGTAGAACGTAGAGAACAATACAAAGCATTAAAAATACCGGTAAACTTTGCGTATAAAGACCTACCTGGCCTTTCTATTGAATTGCAACAGAAACTGAGCAAACACCAACCAGCCACCATTGCTCAAGCAAGTTTGATTCCCGGCATGACACCGGCCGCAGTTTCATTGCTTATATGCACCATTAAAAGACGTAATTAATCTTCTGGGTTTTCGTCTGAAACTTCTGTAGCTTTATCTATAGCATATGCAGCTTGTGGTGAGCGATTACGCAATAATTGGATTTCTTGCAGCGATAATTGATTGTTATCTAAAAAAAGAAACTCTAATTCCGGACTATTATGCAGAAAATCAGCAGGCAAACTGGTTATCCTATTAGAGCTTACATCTAAATCTTTCAATCGCGGAGCATTTGATAAAAAATGAGCCGGTAATGTTTCCAATTTGTTATCATCCATATATAATTCCGTTATTATGCTAGCGTTATGTAAAAAATCATCCGGTAATCTGGTAAGTTGATTATTCTCTAACATAAGTTGTTCTAAACGTGGATAATAATAAGGCCTATTATCTGGTCCTGGCTGATTGGATATAAATTCATCTGGCAGAGATACCAATTGATTGTCACTCAGATTCAACCCATTTAGCTGTGTATTTCGAATTTTCTTTAGTTTTAATAATCTATCCAATCCTTCTACTGAACGTAACTTAAGATTTCTTAATACCACTGCATAATAAACCACCCTTTGACCATCTACAATACGTTCACGTGGTATAAATCTATCAGGATTTATACGATTTTCCGGCTTTAGTCTATTAAACTCAAGAGAGTCAATTAACTCATCTATTGAATATCCAGGATGTTCTATTTCTGGTAATTCTTTGCCTCCAGATAGTAAGTAATAATATTTTGCAAGTTCCTCATTATATGGCTGCGGCAAATCGAGAACCGTTATAGGCTCTGGAGAATCAACTAATATATGTGCGTATTTTGCCACTATACCTTTGATAACAGGTTCTATACCGGCAAAAGAAAAGTAATCCAGCATTTTAATAGTTTGTACAAGAAGCTCAGGACTTTGTATCACATCAACCATATGAGGATCAATCACTGCACTCGAAACACAACGTCGAGATAACTTGGTAGTCTCATAATGACCAAGACCAACTAGATCCGCCAAATGCCATATACGCAACATTTCTTTAAACAAAGGGAAAATATCATAAGAATAATTAACACGTATTTCCTCTGAACCCTCTAACTGCTGCTCGACGAAAGGAAATAATTCAGCATCTATGTAGGTGTAATTACCACTCGCATTATCTATTAACTTTATAGGATACCGCTCTGTTTGCTGAATACGTAGCTTTTTTAATACCCCTTGACCCTCTGGCATCCCACTATTTGGGCGCTTCATACCAATTGCTGGAGATACAAGCAATACCCCTGCGCTTATCATATATACTATATTTTTCATGCCAACCCCTAAAATTCTTATTTGAAATAATTATATCAATATAACAAACAAAAGGTCCATATTATTATATAAAATATAAAGGCATAATTGTAATAATTGCAATTTACTAATCTTTTACGTATTCTGAAAAACATTAAGTTATAAAAAGGATATGCCATGTTCTTTCTGTTGTTATATGTATTATTATTTAGCTCGTTGAGTCTTTTGGCACAAGAATCATCATCTACTCATGCCACGCAAGCTCATCCAGCTATCTTGATAAAAAACAACATTGAGCCAAAAGACACGGTATACCGTAAATATTGCATGAATCATTACCCTACAAACTTCACTATTTACGTTAATGGAAAAAAGGTAGATCAAAACAGTGCTATTGATATCACCGAACAAACATTCAATGTAATCTATTCATACGAATGGAACCCTCCTTGGGGTAAAATTCAACGAGCAAAAGAAGTCACCTTCCGTGTTACTGATCGACAAAAGCCAATTGATCTTCAATTTAAATCTTGGAGCGATCCATATCGTATCCATGCCACCAATGCACAACCTATCAGTACACAAGAAGTCAAACTAACTGAATTAACAAAGAAATGATAACTCTATGATGCGTCGCGAATTATTACATATTTATGGACCATTTTCAATTTACAGTTATGGTCTTTTTATAGCACTCGGGTTACTCGTATTCCTCTGGCTTATTCGACGCCATCCACAGTTCACTAAGCTCAATTTGCAAGAATATTTTAATCCTATTTTAATCGTAAGTATTATTACCGGTGTATTTGGAGGACGCCTGTTATACACCCTGACAGAACCAGGAGGCGTTACAAACATTGGTGAATTTTTTGCCTACTGGCAAGGAGGCTTTTCTATTCTTGGATGTATTATTGCCATTTGCATCATGTTACCCGTATTGTTGCGTTATTTACAAATACCAGTGCTACCATTTCTTGACTTGGTATCTATATATGCTCCATTGCTTCAATCGATCTCTCGTATTGGCTGTTTTTGTGCTGGCTGTTGCTATGGGGTAGCAACCAATGTACCATGGGCCGTACTTTATACGGATATACAATCTTCTGCCCCTCTTCATGTGTATATCCATCCAACACAGCTGTATAATAGCTTGGCATTACTTGGTATATTTACCCTGCAGTATTTTGTTTTGCAACGAGTGTTTACCAAGCCTGGTCAATTACTTTGTTCTTATCTTTTGTTTGTCAGTCTCGAACGGTTTTTGGTTGATTTTTGGCGAGATGACCGTACCTTTTTTGCATCACCCATGCTAGCAGATTTTTCAGTCAACCAATGGGTTGCATTAGGGATTATATTTGCCGCATGTTGCGCTTTTCTTTTCATCAGTAGAAAAAAATAATATTCTTAAATTATATGAATATATTTACCTTTATCAAAGAACACATTTCTATTCTCGATGTTACGCAAGAATATGCCACACTCAAACAAGCTGGTGGCTATTGGAAAGGGCACTGCCCATTCCATCATGAAAAAACAGCATCTTTTACCGTCAGCCCACACAAAGAAATTTTTTATTGCTTTGGGTGCCATGTCGGTGGTGATGTTATTACGTTTATATCCAAAATAGAAAACTGCTCACAACTTGAAGCTGCAAAACATTTAACCGACCGCTATAATCTAGAGCTACCAGCTTCTCTTTCTGCACAAACATCTGCCATTGCTACCAATGAGCGAAATCATTATTTTGAGCTGTGCAAATACATGGCAATATGGTGCCACGAGCAATTACAAAAAAATGAATCTTTGCTCAATTATATACGCATGCGAGGTTTTGATATAAACCATATCAATTATTTCACGTTGGGCTATTTTCCGGGTGGACTCCAGAGTATTAAGCACTTTATTGACTGGATGAAACAACACAATACGTTACCTCATGATTTAATCGAAGCACACATCATTAGCCAGGGTAAAACAGTCCTTTATTCACCCTTTGAAGAACGCCTTATATTCCCTATTAAGGACCATTTGGGTAGATTTTGTGGATTTGGTGGTAGAACCTTTAAATTAGACGATGAACGCCCAAAATATTACAATTCACGAGAAAATGACTTTTTTGTAAAAGGTTCCCTTTTATTTGGACTTGATTTAGCAAAAGAAGCTATTCAAAAAACAGATACCGCTTTCCTGGTAGAAGGATATACCGATTGTATGGCAATGGTACAACATGGATATCCAAATACCATAGCAACTCTTGGGACCGCTTGTACTGCACAACACCTGAAAACCCTGTCTCGTTACGCCCAAAAATTATACGTTTTATATGATGGGGACCATGCTGGTCAAAAAGCAATTCTACGGCTCACTGAGCTTTGCTGGCAGGTAAGCATGGAGCTTCATGTTATTACGCTACCGGCCAAAGATGACCCTGCATCATATTTATTAACCCATAAGTCTTTGGGGCCATTAATCGGCACTTCACAAAATATTTTCCATTTTTTTCTGCATACCCAAGGTAAAGAATTTACTTCATTACCCCTGAATAAAAAAGTAGAAAAAATCAGAGAATTTTTAGAAATAATTCAGCATATAGATGACCGTCTAAAGCAGGATATGCTCCTACAAAAAGCGGCAAAGATATTTGACATGCCTTTTGAGTCATTACTACATGAATTAGGGCGTATCCATAGCCGTCCTTTGCCTGCTCTAGATCAGACAGAAGAAATTATCGGGGATGATGGAAAAACCCTACCAATACTAGAAAAAAGGCTCTTTTGTGCTATACTGCATAATACGGAATTTTGTACAAATGAGCGTATGTTGGCCATTATTGAATATATGCCGGAACCCCTGCGAACCATCCTGAAAAAATTACAGCATGCCCAATCAGCAGAAGGCAAGGTACATTTCACCCAGTTTTTTGATATGTTATCTGATCATGAAAAAGAATACGTCAGCGGCTTATTACTTGAGCGCACTGCATCAATTGATCAAATAGCATTTGAACAACTTGTATACCAACTGCAAAAAAAACAATGGAAAGTTATTGTACAGGATATAAAAACCAGAATTGCACAAGCAAAACAAAGTGGCAATAAAGAACAAGTAAAAAAACTTATGCAAGATTTTGTACATTTACAACAACAACTTATAGCTTCTTCTTCAAAATAAGAAAACCCATTAACCTAAAAAGGTATGTATAAACCATGGCAATCAAAAAGACAAAAACTACTCGTTCTTCTCAAAAAGAACCCTCTGCAAAGAAGGTAGTCGCTAAAACGAGCACTAAAAAGTCATCGACTGCCAGTACTATTACTAAAAAAGCAAAAGATCTTGATTTGAAAAAAGAACTCATTCAAGAGTTGATAGAACGCGGCAAAAGAGAAGGTGTTCTTACTTTTGAAGAACTTGTTATCTTCAGTGATGAGCAGAATTTAAGCGATAAAGAAGCCGATGAGCTCCAAGAGCTAATCGAAAAAGAACATATTGAATTAATGTCGCAAGAAGATCTTGAGGCAAGTGGTGACATAGATTTTGAACCACACGAAGCACCTGCTGCAAAGGTTACGACTACTCTCGAAGTAGAGGATGACCTTGATGAGGATGAAGAAGAAGTTGCTGAAGATAGTGATGATGAAGAACGTATTGAAGCAAAACAAACTACCTCTGCACAAATTGCTGACAGTGTAAAATCATACCTGCGTGATATAGGTAAAATACCATTACTAAACAAAAAAACTGAAACAGACATTGCAGAAAAAATTGCACGCAGCAAAGAACGATCTATTGATTCTATTTCTCGTTTTCCATTTTTATATAAAGAATTTGTTGTCTTAGCAGATAAATTAGAAAAAAATATTATACCGCTTAAAGATGTTATCCAATTTTCTGAATTTGATGAAGAAAATTTGCCTAAGATAGAAGAAGAAAAAACAGATTTACTTAAAACTATTAAAAAAATAGAAAAATTAATCGAAAACGAAGATGCGATTTATCAATCGTATCGTGGCAACCTAGATTCGCAAGCAAAAAAGAACGAGATGCTTGCCAAAGTAAAAGAAAATAAAGAAGCTATAGGCGAAACTATTCGCTCTATTAAATTATCTAATAAGCTCATCAAACGTCTGACCAAACGTTTAGAAAAACATGTCAAAAAGATTGAAGAAAAAGAAGAGCTCATAAAAGTATGTCAAGAACAGCTGGAACCATATTTAGCAATTAAAAAACCAACAGAACAAGACAAACGCGTTATTGAAGAACTTGAAACAAGTATCCGTGTTGCGCATAAAGCTATTAAGAAGTTAGAAGTAGAAGCCGGACTTCCACGTGATACTATGATGGAGCGCTATAAGCAATTGCTCATCAGCCAAGCCATGGATAAGCGAGCTAAGGATGACTTGGCCAAAGCTAACTTACGCTTGGTAGTAAATATTGCAAAGAAATATGTCAATCGCGGTTTACACTTCCTTGACTTGATTCAAGAAGGTAATATTGGTCTCATGAAGGCGGTAGAAAAATTTGAATTCGAACGCGGATATAAATTTTCTACGTATGCTACCTGGTGGATTCGCCAAGCAATTACCCGTGCTATTGCAGACCAATCACGTACCATTCGTGTTCCAGTTCACATGGTTGAAACACTCAATAAAATCAATAAAATTGAACGTACGTATCACCAAAAAGAAGGCCGCAAGCCAACATATGCTGAATTAGCAAAAGAACTGAATCTGGATGAAAAGAAAATTAAAAATATCATCAAAATTTCAAAAGAACCTATATCTCTTGAGACACCAGTAGGCGATAGTGAAGATGCATTTATCAAAGACTTTATAGAAAATGAAAATGAATTTTCACCGTCAGAAACTGCTGGTCACAATGATCTGCGTGAAGGTGTACGAGAAGAACTCAAAACATTAACTCCTCGTGAAGAAAAAGTCATCAAAATGCGCTATGGTATAGATTATGCGTCAGAACATACCTTAGAAGAAGTTGGTAAAGATTTCTCAGTTACCCGTGAACGTATTCGTCAAATAGAAGTCAAAGCATTGCGCAAATTACGTCATCCGTCCCGTAGTAAAAGATTGCTTGCATTATTAGAAAAAAAACTAGAAGATAAACAAGCAGATGATATAGCATATGAAGATGATGACATAGATGATAGCGATGAATAATAGGTAATCAATAATCATGGAACAACCTTTACTGACAGAATTATGGACACCTATAATTTGTTTTATAGGTGCCCTGGCTATACGTGCAGTATTTGCATTTATAGAAACCAGCATTACTGCAATGCGGTTATTTAAAATTAAGGAATTATCGCAAGCAACCGGCAGCAAGTACAATTTCCTGTTTCAGGCATTGGAAAAAACACCCCATCGAGTATTAATTACTACCCTCATTATGAGTAGTATTGCTGATGTAACATCTGCCGCATTAGCAACCGGCATCATGGAAACCATCTTTGCACGATTCAATCTTTCAAGTGGTCTTGGCTTTTCTGCAGGTATTGCATTTGCTTCCATAGCCATCATTATTTTTGGTGAAATTATTCCAAAAAATCTTGCAAAGGGACACGGTCGTGGCGAGCGTATTTTCAAAAATATGCTTTGGCTACTGGCACTCATGTATCGCTTACTAAGTCCTCTCGTTACCACATTGCTCAATTTTTCGAATGCCATTGTGTATCAGCTGAGTGGCAAACAAGCATTTACCGGCAGTGAATGGATTTCTTCAGAACAAGAGGTACAATTCCTGATCCGTTATACGCATGAAAAAGGTTTGATTGAACCCGAAAAAACAGAAATGTTAGAAAATATTTTTGAATTAGGGTATACACCAGTCAAAGAGATCATGGTTCCTGCAACCGACATTGTGTCTATTTCTATAGATGCATCCATTAACAATGCACGCGATATATTCTCAACCTATCGATATACTCGCTTACCTGTATATGAAGACAAGCCTGAAAATATTGTAGGCATGTTACACCAAAAAGATCTTTTTGAAATGTTGTATAAGCACGAAGTCAAATCAATTGCAGAGCTTATGCGCCCTATTATATTCATCCCCGAGACTGTCAAGATCAATCAGCTTCTACGCGAATTACGACAAAAGCATATGCATATTGCTATAGTTATTAATGAACACGGCAGCATGACTGGCCTTATTACCCTCGAAGATATTTTGGAAGAAATTGTGGGAGAAATTAGTGACGAGCATGAACTAATCAGTGAAAAAATTATTGCACTCCAAGAAGGTGGTTGGCTTGTAGATGCAAGTATACCACTAGAAGATGTTGAAGAATTATTAAATATAAGTCTTGAATCAGAAGAATCAGTCACTCTTGGCGGTTTTTTAACTGAACATCTGCAGCATCTACCTAAAAAAGGCGAGCGGTTGTTGTACAAACATTTCTATTTTCAAATTCAAAAAGCAAGCCCTAAGCGTGTACGACAAGTATTAATTTTTGCAGAAAATAATAAGGAATAAAAGTAGTAAAAAGGACAAAGTATGAAGCGATCTTATGTCTTATTAATATGCATTCTTGCCTCACCTCCCCTGATTGCAGCAGAAATTGATATTAGTACAAATGACCTTGGTAGTCCAAATCCTCAAATTGTAGTTGGTCATATTGCAAACATTGTTGAACATGCAGTAGTAATGGCAGAAGACAAACATAACGTTGGTCCACATGTAGCCGGTATTTTTGCCAATATATTGGGTATAGTACTACAAATTGCACAACACAGAAGCATCAGTATATCTGAAATTGACTCTCACGCTGTAACACAATATGCGCATGATATTTCGCCAACCGTTAGAAGTATTTATTCTATAGAAATTGATCTCGAACAATATACTAATACTATAGACGAGACCAATCCAAAAATTGTAGTTAGTCATATTGCACAAATTATTGAACACGCGCTGGCCCTAGCAGTAGTAAATGAAAAACTTTCACTGCCCTACGTTACGAGTATATTTTTTAATGTACTTGGCATCATTCTTGAAGTTGCAAAACATGATCCAAATATCTTAAATAATAATGATACACTTATACAGTACATACATACCATTACACCTGACATAGAACAAGAAATAAAACGTATTAAAAGGTAAAATATGCATATAGCATTACTTTTTTTATATGTATTCTATGCACCTGCACTACTTGCTGTACATGTTTCAAAGCAAGATGCATTACAAATTGGTAAACGCATCTGGCATAATGAATGTAATGGCTCCATTGATGGACTTACATTTTGGAATAAAGCAGAAGAATTTCCTTCAATGGGAATTGGTCATTTTATTTGGTTTCCCAAGAATTGTACGAGCCCATATACACAAACATTTCCCGATCTGATTTCATTTTTCAAAAAAAATAACATCACGTTACCTGCATGGCTTGCAACAGCAAAACACTGCCCTTGGTCATCTCGGCAAGAATTTTTAGCAGCTCTAGATCACCCTGATCTATGCGAGTTACGCACATTGCTTGCAAATACCGTCGATATACAAGCACAATTTATTATACAACGACTAGAACAATCACTTCCCATTTTATTGCAAGCTACACCCAAGAACAAACGAGCTGCTATAAAAAAACAGTTCAATCGTGTAGCACAATCAAGTAATGGGCTATATGCACTCATTGATTACATAAATTTTAAAGGCGATGGTACTAATAAAAAAGAACGGTATAAAGAACAAGGATGGGGATTGCTACAAGTCCTTGAACATATGAACACACAAACACAAAATATTGATCCATTAATTGCTTTCCAAAATGCAGCGCGCACATTACTCACGCAACGCGTACACAATGGACCACAACATGAAAAACAATTTTTGCAAGGATGGTTAAACCGTATAAATACTTATACCAAACAAACCACATAATTCTGTCTGTAAAAAAAACAAAAAGTTAAATTGAAATTGCTTTCTTATATGTTTTGTGATAGAAATAATTACGTAATGTAGAAAATTTTATGTAAGCAGTAAGTTTTCTACTCATATCACAAAACCCGTTTAAGCCAGGAGTAAAGCAATGGCTAGAAACAAATCCTCATGCAGGCGATCATACGATAGGTATGGTGGCCAATACAACGTCTCCAATAACCATTTAATTTCACTTTCTTTTCTTCAGAATATCTTTATTTCTTTTTTCTTTATTACGTGGTCATGCACCACATCTATTATTTGGCAGTCGTGCTGTTGTTAACAACACACCGACATGTTTCTTAATTTTTGATACATGCACACAAAATAAGATGTATTAGGTTACACACCTATGATATGTCACGTCGTTTGGAAAAAATAATAAAGAAAGGGAATGACATGAAAGGATCAAAAGAACATGTGATGGCTTTGCTACTAGTTGGTCTGACAACCCTGATTAAATTATCAGTTATTGTGCTTTTATGCGTTATGCCAACACACAGCAAAGAGATCGTGCATACCCTAATTAGCGAACATGAAGAACTTGTGCATGAGTCACACGAAGACCCTGAAGGTAAAAAAGATCGGCAAACATTCCTCGTTAAATAAAAAAGCCCCGCATCAAATAATGCGGGGCTTTTCGTTTACTTCACTTGTTCAAATATCTTTTTCATGCTAGCTAGCGAGCCAATCATTGAACTTGCTTCATATGGCACTAAGATAATTTTATCATCTTTACCCTTCATAAGTTCTGGCAACACTTTTATATATTGCATTGCAATCAAATAAGGAAGCGGATCACCGTGCGGTACTGAACGCTGAATCATCTGGATAGCTTCGGCCTCTGCTTGCGCAATGGTCAAGCGCGCTTCTGCTTGGCCTTTTGCTTCTAAAACACGTGACTCTTGATCACCTTCTGCTTCCAATATTGCAGAACGTTTTTTACCCTCTGAACGCAAAATCATTTCACGTCGTTCACGCTCGGCACGCATTTGCTTTTCCATTGCATGGCGAATATCTTCGGGAGGATTAACTTCTTGTAACTCAACCCGATTAACTTTTACCCCCCACTTGTCAGTTGCCTCATCAAGTACAATGCGCAGACGTTCATTAATTTGTCCACGAGACACCAATGTTTCATCCAGATCCATAGACCCGATAACATCACGCAACGTCGTTTGGGTTAATTTTTCTATTGCTTGGGGTAAATTATTGATCTCATATACCGCAGCTTTTGGATCGGTAATTTGGTAATAGAGTAATGCGTTAATCTCCATAGTTACATTATCTTTTGAAATCACATTCTGCTTAGGAAAATCATACACCGCTTCCCGTAAATCAATACGCGTAATAGTACGGTTAAATCTAAAATATCGACCACGGTCTGCTTCTTGAATAAATGTCCACATAACTTGTCGTGGATTATCCAAGAATGGCACTACTATGTGTAAGCCTGGTTTAAGCATACGATGATATTTACCTAGACGCTCGATCAAAATAACTTCTGCCTGCTTGACTAGATAAACTGATTTTATAAGTAATACAATTAAAAATAAGAATACTACTAAAAAAAAGATGGCAAAGCCTATTGGAAATCCTACCATAGCTAACGCCTTTCGATGAAATATTATTAGTGTATAATACGGACCTGTACATGAGCTCCACGTACGGCAACAATTTCTACATGTGTATTACTTGCAATCTCTATATCGGCACGCGCAGCCCATATTTCTCCTTGTATTCTTACTTGGCCAGCCTGATCCGGTTTAATTGTTTTTATTACCAACGCTTTTTTGCCTACCAGTGCATCAACATTACTATAATAATGACGCTCTATCTGCACCTGTGTATAAGAAGAAAGCAACGTGCGTAATAGTATGATACTTATGACGGTAATAACTAAAAATATAGTCATTTGTATGATAAGTGCAGCAGTCCAAAAACTTACCACAGCACTCACTAATGCACCACATGCGAATGAAATAAAGAAAAACAGCCCCGGATTGCCGAGCTCACCGAGTAAAAATAAAAACGCTATTGCTAACCAAAAAAAGAATTGTTGTGTCATTGTAACCCCCATGCCCAGATGTGACATCAAGTGTTATTATACTAATTAATTTAGGACAAAATGTAAATTATATCCGTCCCCAAAACTTGTTGACAATTCTGTTTGACATTCATTATGGTTTTGATTAGTAAGTAGGGCCACTAACCAGAGTAGCTCATGAACAAGGTAAACAAAAAGCATACACGCTCCATAGTATACATGGTAGTATGTACACTAATCCTATTACCTTCATGCGGACAAAAAACAACTAAAAGAAAATTAACCATAACACTCAGCAAGCCAGCAATAACTGCACCGCTCACGCAACAACGCCCTCCCATTACTATTTGGATTCATGGAACACGTTTTTTTCCGCGGCGCGCATTGCAAGAAGCATTTCATGGGAAAACAGGACTCAAGAAAGCCGCAGAATTTCCAGACAATCATTATTTGCGCGACATAGCACATACGTTATTTATTTATGAACCAGAACGTTTTCCCTTTGATAGCTTCTATTTCTACGGATGGTCCGGCAAATTAAATGCAGAAATCCGTGCACAAACAGCACGTGTACTCTATGCAGAAATTAAGAAACTTGTTACTGCATATAAACTAGAATATGGGTACGCCCCTCAAATTCAGTTAATAACTCATAGTCATGGGGGTAATGTGGCACTCAATCTTGCTACTGTAGAAGATGAGACACCATTTATCATTGACACGCTCGTCATGCTCGCATGCCCGGTACAAACAAAAACTATGGACCTAATTGGCAGTCCTATGTTTGAGCATGTATACGTATTATATTCAAGCTTGGATATTGTACAAATTATAGCACCACAATTACGCAAGAAACATTGCTCATCAAAGCATGCTATTAAGTTTCCCCCATTTTCTCATCGGCGATTTCCTAATCACCCACATGTAACACAGGCAAAAATAAAAATAAATGGGCGAGCAATTTTTCATAATGAATTCAATAAACCATATTTTTTACGCCTGTTGCCCAGCACGCTCAGAGAAATTACTATATGGCATAAAAATGCCAATGATCAACCTTTTGCTAAAAACTTATTATGCTTATACACCAAGTATCCAAAAAATATTCATTAATACATCACTGCCTTTACTATCGATTGAGCATCAATACCTGCCCAACTGAGTAGATCCTCCGGTTTTCCTGATCGTGGCAATTCAGATACAGCCAGAGAGGTAACTTCTATACTCGTATTACACATAGCCGCAGCAATTGCTTCACCAATACCACCTTGAATATAATGATCTTCTACCGTGATAATATAATTATTAGATGCTTGACCAAGTCGAAATACGGTTTCAGTATCAAGTGGCTTGATAGAATATAAATCAATGACACAGATGTTGATATTTTGTTGCTGCAAAATTTCATATGCTTTGAGTGCTTCAACTAAGGTAACACCTGCAGCAATTACACATGCTTGATCTTTTTGACTCACACGCACAATCTTACAACCACCTATTGGAAATTCTTCATCGTTGCGATAATGCACTGGCGTTGCCATGCGAGTAGTACGCATATAACTAATGCCATCATTATAGTTTGCCATTTGTTCAAGTAATTTATAGGTACTTACCGCATCGGATGGATATAATACAATGGAATCAGGCAACGCACGCATCATAGCAATGTCTTCCAAGCCCATTTGTGATGGTCCATCTTGCCCAATGGATATACCTGCATGCGAACCGATTAACTTGATAGTTGATTGTCCAATTGCCGCCATACGAATTTGATCATGTGCACGTGTCATAAATGCACCAAAAGTAGAAATAAATGGTAACTTACCACGTCGTGCAAAACCAATACCCATGCCAACCATGTTTTGTTCAGCAATAAAGCACTCAATAAAACGTTTAGGATGCACCGCCTCAAATAATTCTGCATAGGTAGAATTTTTCACATCTCCATCAAGACTAACAACATTTTGGTTTACCGTTCCCAAAACCGCCAAAGCTTGACCATATGCCTTGCGTGTAGGAATTTTTTCTTCGATTCTATATGAAGGAGTGGGCATTTTGGCAGCTTTTTTTTGCTCAAGTGGCTTCTCTTGTTTTGGCATGTGTGGTTGCCATGCAATATCATTAGTATAGGTAGCAGCTACTTGATAGTTATGTTCCAGCTCATGCAATGCACGTTGTAATTCATCTTGCAAAAATGGCTTGCCATGATAGCCATTCTCATCTTGTGCAAAATCAACACCACGACCTTTGATAGTTTTTGCAATAATAATACTCGGTTTGCCAGTAACTTCTTTTGCTTGAGTTAACACCTGTGCCATGTCAACTACATTATGTCCATCTGCCAAAAAAGTCTGCCACCCAAATGCTTCAAATTTATCTACATATTTTTGTACATGATACCCATACATTGTTGCCCCTGTTTGACCAAGCCGATTAATATCAGCTATCGCAATCAGATTGTCAACTTTATAATAAGCCGCTAGCTCTGCTGCTTCCCAGATTGCACCCTCTGCAAGCTCGCCGTCACCAAGTAATACATAGGTATAGTAATCACGTGCATCAAGTTTTGCATTAAGTGCTTCACCAAGTCCTATAGAAAGACCAATACCCAATGCACCAGTTGCCGCTTCAGTATACTTAAATCGAAGCGTTGGATGCCCTTCCAATGATGAGTTAATATCACGATATGTTTTCATCTGTGCATCAGTGATTTTACCCAGCTCATGCCACACAGCATAGAGCAAAGCTGATGCATGTCCTTTGGAAAGAATAAATCGATCATTATTTGGATTTTCAAAATTGTCCGGGTCGTATCGCATTATATCAAAAAACAATGTTGCTACTATGTCTGCAGCTGACAAGCACGTAGTAGGATGGCCTGAGCCTGCATAACTGGGTAACAAAATTGAATTTTTACGGAGATTATATGCTTTATGTTCTAAAAATTTTTGTTTTTCGTAATTCATTTTTTAAATTCCTTTTTTGAAAGTGGTGGTAATGTGACCAGTATATTAACCCTGTTGGGGTAGGACAAATTTTTTAGTTTTTAATTTTTTGTTTTTTAGTACTTTGAGTTTAGTTTTTATTTTTTGTAAGTTTGCCCTATGCGGGCAGCATCCAGCCTTCGCCAAGGCTATGGCGGACACGGCCAGATCTTTTGCTTGTACAAAAGATCTGGACTAAAATACACAAACAGCCTGTTTGATCCCTCTCTCGCGCATAGGCACGACACTCAGGCCTACGGCCGAGGTCTACCGATGCGCTACCGGATTATCCATTTTATATATTAGTTCATTCGCGCTCGTAGAAGCAATCCGCAGCCGCGCGTTAGCATACAGAGATCTTGAGTGAGCAATGTAAATATTTCAAATCAGAAGCATGATAAGCAAATATAGGCGAGAGTTTGCCGTATGAGCGCAAGGAAGGATTTAAAAAGGAAGTCCTCTTCCTTTTTTGCCCTTGTATCAAATATATTGGGCAAGCAATATATTTGCCCCGCGCGGGAAGCGCAAAATTTTCAATAACAAAAAAATAATTTTTAAGAATAACTAAATGCCCAGTTTACACAAAACTACTTTTGCTTACGTCTCCAGTTATCCTTGTTCGCAAAATTAATCATTCGTGCAATATTTTGTGCTCCACGAGACATTTTACAACGATGTGAAGCATATACTTGTGTCCAAAATTGACGCGCACGTACTTTGCTAAAAAACTTTTTCATAATTTCCCCTTCATGTAATCCCACATTGCAATAAGAATAGTAAAAATAAATTATGCAACGCAATGGTATAACTTTGCACATATTTTTTTTGGTGATACCATAAGCTCAATTTAAAATTCAGAGGAGCATTCATGAAAAAGTTTTTGTTGTTACTAGTATGCGGCGTAAGTTTTGTACATAGCATGGAGAAGAAATCACAAAAAAAACTTACTCAAGAATACATAGATATGAAAGAAAGATATTATAATGAAAAATTATTAGTGCAAAAAGCCCAACTATGCCTAAACATATTGGACAGCAATAAATTTAGTATAAATGATACACCTAAGGCAAAGGCAAGAGGTTTTTTAGAGGCATATACATCAATAAATTATTTAAACACTCGATCATATAAAAAAATAGATTAAGGATCGCCATGAAAAAATTACTTATCATTTCATCACTTGTTATCATATCGCAAGCAAACGGTATGTCATCAGACCGTCTATATGAAATTGAACAAGCTAAATTGGAACTACAACGAGCACAATTATGTGTTGAAATTCTAAAACATAAATATGATACTGCAAATTTTGATAGTGTTGCTGGTGGGAGTCCATATATTTCCTCAGAAGCTCGAACATATTTAGATTTGTTCCTCAAAAAACATCACAAAAAATTGGCACAGAATTCTCCATCTGAATCTGCTCCGGTAAGCCGTCAAAAGCCTTACTAATTCGCAAAAAATATAGGTTCATGTATGCTATATACATGAACCTATTATTGTATATTCCAAAAATTCAACTTTATTTACTACGCTTTTTACAATTACAACTGTTTCTTACCCTTATATCATTACCATTTTTGATTGCCTGGGGATTGCCGCTATCTTTGCTATCGCCCGTGGGAAACTTAATCTTTAGTCCTTTTTTGAGTTTGTTTTTATTACTTTCTTCTTTGTTATTTTTTACCGAATTATTACATATCCCCAACACATGGTTCGCCTGGGCATTGGATATATTGACAAGCGTATGGCTCTGGCTACTCGATTGGTATAGCCAAAGCTGCTTAATTGGATTTGCAAAGCCATCTATGTGGCTACTGTTCATAATACCATGCACAGCAATTTATGTAGTACTACACAGTAAAATAGAAACTGCAAAATATCTGAGTATTGTATTCACCTTGTTATTAGCAGGTTTTTATATTGTTCTACAAATGCATGCACAATACAAGCCAATACTACACCAGATACCATGCAATGGTGGCACCATAACTATTGCACATGACAACAAACAAACCATTATTATTGATCCTGGCGTAATTGGCAAAAGTGCATCTGCCTGTTCATGGGTACAATACACGTTAATGCCATACATTATTCAGCTAACAGGATCGCTACATATTGATCATGTAGTTATGTTGCAACCGAGCATGCGTACCTTTGAGGCTATAACAACGTTATGTAAAAATATGAAAATCCAGTATGTATACTTGCCATGGTGGCATGGAACACTCAGTAAATCAGCGTGGCAAACATTTTTCCAAATGCGTGAAGCAGTGCATAAGCAACATGGCACCATCAAACACCTTGGTGCACACGCAACACATATTGTGCTGTCTGCAGACAGCATGGTGCATATAGAGCCAACTACATATACTGGCACCTATCAAGAAGCTACCTTCCCTATATTTCACGTATACGGCACCATTGACAAAGAATCATTTGAATTCTATTCTGCAAAACATAAAATGAACTCCCAAAAAAGTGAGATACTATGAATAAAAAAGTTTTGCTCGTCATTGCACATGAAGGATTCCACCCGGTTGAATATGGTGATACCAAAAAAATCTTAGAACAAGCCGGCTACCAAGTGGTCACTGCAAGTAATAAAGATGGTTATGCAACCGATAAAGATGGCAATCAAGTCCAAGTAGATACGCTTTTGACACAAACTGACCCCAAATTCTATGAAGGCATCTATTTTATTGGTGGCCCCGGATGTCTAGAGCATCTAGATAATGCAACAAGCTATGAATTTCTCAAACTTACTGAATTAAACCTTATCCCGTATGGGGCTATTTGCGCTGCGGTTCGTATTCTTGCACATGCAGAAGTTTTGGATGGCAAGATGGCAACTGGCTGGAACGAAGATGGAAAACTACCTGATATTTTGGAAGATTATGGCGCACAGTATGTGCCCATGAACGTAGTCGTTGAAAGCCATGTAGTAACTGCTATCGGCCCCAAGCAAGCAAAAGACTTTGGGGAAAAAATAGTTGAAGTTTTGGATGCATATGAAAAGGGATTGTAATAATACGTTTATCTTGTTACTAAGCCCTATTTTGTTACAATAAACTATAGGTGTATTCTTGTTTAGCGGAGTATTTTTTATGATTAATGTTAAAAATCCATCTATAGTTCTTGCATTTCTATTTATCAGTTTTCCCCTAGTTGCCACCCTACATTGGGATTGGTCTCATATCAATATCAATGATATTGTACTGCCTCCCTTATGCGGTGTTTCTATGTCTGAATACCAAAATTCAGGAGCAATTAATTGCCCGGACAGTAACTGGGCTCATTGGGAGGCACAGGGTACCATAAATGGTTACCCGACCATTGATGGCAATCAAACATCCGGTATAGCATGCGACTTCTGGAACAATTATAAAAATGATATTCAACTAATCAAAGAGCTTGGCTGCAATGCACTGCGTTTATCCGTAGAATGGAGTATTATTGAACCTCAAAAGGGAAAATTCAACCAAGCGGCAATGGATCATTACAAAGATGTATGTAATGAACTTATCGCCAATGGTATTACTCCCATGATTACTTTGCATCACTTCACGCATCCACAGTGGTTTGAAGAAAGAGGCGGCTTTGAGCGAGAAGAAAATATTCGTTACTTTGTTCGTTTTTGTGAACGCATTTTTATGCACCTACAAGATCAAGTAAAGCTGTGGTGTACTATCAATGAGATTGGACCCTATGCCTTCCAAGGCTATATCCATGGAGCGTTTCCCCCAGGCAAACACAATATATACACCGCAGCAACTGTCATGAAACATATGCTCATTGCACATGTTGATGTATATAATACACTCAAAGCATTACCGGGTGGAAAAGATACACAAATAGGTATTGTTCACCAATATTTATCTTTCGAGTCACATTCGTACATAAGTGTATTGGAACATATACCATCTCTTTTTATGAATTATGTGTTTAATGACGCGATAGTACATTTTTTAAAAACAGGCGAATTATTCCCTCGTATACCGTTATTGCGCAGAACTATTGTTGATGCACCGGACGCATATGATTTTATCGGTTTAAACTTTTATTCACGCGTGGTACTCAAATCCAATATTTTTGATAAGTTAATTAACTGCGATTTTTCTACCAAAGATATTGTAGCTCCGGCATGCCTTGATGGCGAAATTATGACAGACATGGAATATCCAATATATCCCGAAGGGTTATACATAGCGCTCAAAGAAATGGCTCAACTTGGCAAACCAATTTATGTAACTGAAAACGGCGTACCGGATGGTAACGATGATCGCCGTCCTTTATATATCAAGCGCTATTTATATGCACTATCTCAAGCAATTAAAGAAGGCGTAGATGTACGTGGTTATTTTTATTGGTCATTGATGGATAACTTTGAATGGGATCGTGGATACAATAAAAAATTTGGTTTGTATGAAGCTGATTTTACCACACAAAAGCGCAGCTTACGTCCAGGCGCACAGTGTTACCAACGAGCAATACAAACAAGCTCGCGCGTCTAAAAGCCTTATTTTTGAAACCTTACCACATATCTACAATTTACATATAATACGAACCATATAAGAGAGCTCCGAAATTTCGGAGCTCTCTTGTATCTATAAAAATAAATTACTGTTTAATCAATATTACTCAGCTGAGCAATCACCGCAATCTTCGATTTCAGCATCATTACAATCTGCACATGCATCATGCACAGTAACTTGAGGCTCTTCTTTTTGGCCACCACAAGTAGCACATTTTATTTCTTCATCACACAAACATTCTTCCTTGCAACATTCTGAGCCTGATTTGTTGGCTTCATTATCTTTGCATGGGCAGCTATCACAACGAGTTTCTACTTTTCTACCATCACACTCGCCAGATAGATTGCATGATTTTGTGTAAGAACATGTTGCAGATAGAGCTCCTGCTACGGTTAATAATGCAACTGACAATAATACACGTTTCATATAAGCACTCCTTGTATAAGGGTTTTAGTTATTTCATTAAAATTGCACGCGCCGGTGCTGCTTCAAGTCCAATTATATATAATGGTAAACACACAAATTGGTAGACACCTGGCTCTACATGCCCAAGCCGTAATCCTTCAATAATAATTACATCTGCATGCATTAACGTTCGATGGGTTAGATGCCCCGGTTGGCTATGCTCTATCCCCAAATAATCAATGCCTACTGCTTTTACTTTTTTTTGTGCAAGGTACTCTGCGCCTGAAACTTCAAGATACACAAACTGTGGGCTGAACTTATCAGTTGCATGGTACATACTATTTGAAGTCTTGAATAACACAATATCATGTTCTTGAATATCATAATCTTGTATATCATCACGGGTGATTTTTTCTTGTACATGCATTAAGTCAAGCACTTTGCAGGGCCCTACAAGACGCTCAAGATGTACTTCATCAATAGTTTTTCCGTCTTTTAAAAAATGTGATGGCGCGTCAACATGCGTTCCCGTATGCGAACTTAAACAGATATTAGTTTCACGTGCGTTATCAACAACAAAATGTTTTACATCTTCAAAATTAACTACGTGTTTATCCTTGTATCCCGTTGTTGCCGTACTAATAGGCCAGCTAATATCAAGAATTTTCATGCTCTTCTCCAATAGTATGTATCGGATGACCACCAAATTGTTGACGTAGCAGCGCAACAAGTTTGGTTGCATAGTTACCGCCTGTCTGTTGTGACCATTCACGCACATGCAATGCTTCTTCAATCACGGGAACCGGAACCTTGGCTTTATGCGCTTCTTGCACCGTCCATTTACCCATACCTGTTGAATCAACCTTGCCACGTATGCTGTTCAAGTCTTGATCTTGCGTAAAAATATTATGCATAAGCTCCAAAATAAATGAACGAATAATGGAACTAGTATTCCATATACGAGTAATTTCTTCTAAATCTAATTGCTCTGATTTAAAACATCCATCCTTGATAAGTTGCATACCTTCAGCGTACGCCTGCATAAGACCGTATTCAATACCATTGTGAACCATTTTGACATAGTGACCGGTGCCAGATGAGCCAACACGGGCTACACCACCGGGTGCAGCAATAGCTGCTAATAACTCATATACCTTTGTGTACATTGTTTCATCACCACCAACCATCAAGCAAAAACCTTGTGTGCGACCATATACACCACCAGATGTACCACAATCTAAAAAAAATATTTTGTGTTGCGCAAGCTCATGAGCACGACGGATCGAATCTTCAAAATAACTATTACCACCATCAATAAAAATATCACCTGCTTTACTATATTTTTTTAATTCATGAATTACCGTATCTACTGCGGCAACAGGAACCATTAACCAAAATATACGTGCAGCGGCCGCTATATGTTCTAAACTATCTACTGCAGTACCACCCATAGCAACAAGTTCTGCACGTGCATGCATATTAAGATCAAAACCTATTACGTCATGCCCAGCATTAATAAGCCGGTATGCTATAGCATTGCCCATACGGCCTAGACCAATAATCCCAACCTTCATGATCGCCACCTCATACCATGTTTCTTACAAAATTGTTCCATTTCTAGTGGGCCAGTACTACCACATGCATAGGAATACACAGGGAAATTTTTATGATGTACCCTATCAATCACTTGCCATGCTGATTCAATTTCATCAAAACGTACTGATGTTGCTTGTTCACCAGTCAACACTTCTTCTAGCAAAACTTCATATGCATCAGGAGTTACTTCACCATATAAACAACTGTGACAAAATTCTAACGGAATGGTAATAAGTTCATCAGAGCGTCCTGGTTTTTTTGCATTTAGAGTTAAAACAAATGTAGCATCAGGCGCTACACGAATAGTAAGCCAGTTTGAATCAATAGGACAGTCTTTTGCTAGCATTAAGCACGCCACCTGTTTGAATTTGATATTAATAACCACTTCATAGGTATTCAAACATTTACCCGTTTTTAGATAAAAAGGTACACCTGTCCACCGAGCATTATCCACTGCAAGACAAAGTGCTGCAAATGTTTCCGTTTTTGAATCGGGTTGCACATACTCTTCATGCGTATAGTTTGCATATTGCCCAAGTATCCCATCAATTACACGAACATCTTTGAGAACTTGCGCACGCTTGTCACGCACAAAGTCTCCAATAAGTTTTTGTGGTGCTTCCATAGCAACTAGAGCAAGAAGTTCCAACATATGATTTTGTACTACATCGCATAATGCACCATATTTATCATAATACGCACCACGGTTTTCTATACCGCGATCTTCACTCAGAATAATTTGAACACTATCAATATATTGATTGTTCCACAATGGCTCAAACACGCAATTGGTAAATCGTAATAACGTAATATTGCTTACCAGCTCTTTAGTTAAATAATGATCTGCACGATAAATTTGTGTTTCGTCAAACCACTGTTGTATACACTCATTGATTTCATGCGCAGATTGTAAATTTCTGCCAAAAGGTTTTTCATACACTATGCGCTGCCAGGATGATGCATCACCTGACATACGTTTAATGGTACCAGATTCTCCCATGTACTGCGTAATATCACAAAAAAAATGCGATGCAGCAGCTAGATATGCTATACGGTTGCCACTCAGTTGGTGTTTTTGCTCTACCGTATTAATCAATTGTGCTAATGCAAAGTAATCATTCTTATTAGTAAAATTAAGCTTTTGATAATAAAAACATTCATGCAATTTTTGCCATACATTTTGATCAACATGTGGGATATATTTTTTTGCACGTTCCAAAATTACATCTGGTTGCATATCTTCAAATGCGGCACCAATTAGTGCAATAGTATCAATTCGTTTTTTTTGCAGCAAATGATAGATTGCAGGAATTAGTTTCCGCGTTGCCAAATCACCCGTTATACCAAATACAATAAGCGCAACATTATTCATGAGCTAAGATCTCTCGTGTTTCTTTCTTATATAGTTCGACATGTGGTTGATCGAATGGATTGACACCAAGTAGATAACATAAATATATCATTTCCAACATTTTAACTTGTAATAACTGTCCAATATAATACGCACTTTTTTCCGGTAACACAACTGACACAAATGGAATACTTTTTTTTGTATACGTTCGCTGAACACCTTGCATAATTGCCTCCATAACGTCAGGAAATGATTTACCTTGTAGCTTTGCGACTAATTGATCAAATATTTGCCACCGCGGTAAAACTATTTGTGATTTATTCTTAGCAACTGATATAAAAGTAGTACATCTATTGATCGGTCCACCCAAATATAATTGTGCAACAGAATGCAAGTCTATACTTCCTATAGATACGGTAGGCATCATACCAACAGGTTTTCCTTGTGCATTGGGTTTACCCAAGCTCTCTCCCATCAACTGGCGATACCATTTGCCTACACCTTCTAGATCCACTGAAAAAATAAATGTATCATGAATTACTTTGCCATGTTGATACTCATATGCCAACCACGCTGCAGATAGGGAACTAATATTATGCGATAGATCAGTATGTATCAATGTTGGTATCATACTTTGTGCTCCTGCATGCAGAGCATCAATATCTACACCAAGTAATGCGAGCGGGAACAAACTCACGGCAGACATAACTGCATAACGTCCTCCAACTTGAGCAGGAATTATAAGATGGGTAAAATTATGTTCTTGTGCAAATTCCCATAATTTTGAATGTTCATCGGTAGTTACTACAACATATTGGTGATAGGTATCTTTTTTGTATCGTTTGAGTAGGTATAAAAATAATTCAAAGTTTGCAACAGTCTCTGTGGTGCTTCCCGATTTACTAACTACATTAATAAGAACATTGCTTCCTTGTTCTAACTCCTGCTCGACAAGCAACACAATGTCATAGATGTAATCAGTATCAATTGAATCTGCAAAATAAACTTTTATATCCGGTTGTTGCTCATTATAAAATTTTCCACATAAAGCTTCGTGTACTGCTATAGTACCCAAGTTTGAGCCACCAATACCAATGACTACTAACACCGTAGGATTTAATTTCTTTTTTTCTGCAACCATTGTATGAATATAATCACGTAATTTTATATCACGAGATAAATTAATAAATGCGTAGGGAGTATCATATGCACATTCAAGCGCATCAACTATGCGATTTATTTCCGGTTGTAGCTGGGCACCAATCTGTTGTAATTGCTCAATATACACCAAACTTGATTGCTCATAAGAAAACAAGATATTTTTTTTCATTACGCATACTCCATGGCAATATGATAGTATGAACATACAACGCAATTGCCTTATGGTCAAAAGCAATACGAATCCGTGTATATATCTATCTAAACTTTTTACGCAATAATTTTGCACATGTGCTATGTCCATATGCACATGCCAAATCATATGGCCTATCGCCACTATGATTACGTGCTTGTGAATTTGCGTGCTCTGCAAGCAATGCTTGTACATTTGCATGCTTGCCTTCCATAGCAGCATAGTGGAGTGGCGTATTACCATCATCATCAGTTATATCAACATATGTATACTCGTGTCCTAATAATACATTCAACATATCAACTGTACCATAAGCTGCCATACGATGGATGATATGTGCACCATCTGTACCTATTCTATCATGACAGGCACCTGCTCGTAACAGCTCATCCATACATGCAGGTTGCTTATGCGCCATTGCCATATCAAGCGGTGTATTATTTTCACCATCAACACATTCTGTGCTTGCACCACGCGCGAGTAATAATTTTAAACAATTGAGCTTACCTTGTGTTGCTGCCACGTGAAGCGGCGTACACCCATCTTCATTACACGCATTTATGTCCGCACCTGCGTTGAGTAATGCAAGTAAGCAACTGGTAGAGCCTACATGAACGGCAACATGTAATCCTGTATATCCATCATCAAAATCACGCGTATCTTTATCCGCTTTTGCACTCAGCAGACCAGCCGCCCACACAGCGCTATGCCCACCAATTGCATTAAATAATAATGTATTCAGTGGACTTAATGGATTTTGTTGTTTGTCGTGTGAGTCATCCTCACTAAATTCATATGCAGATAAATCTTCTTCAGATACATCTTCAGACTCCATTACCCTCTGAACAAGCTGCACCTGGTCAGCATCTTGTGCAGGCTTACTAAAGCGTAATATTCGTCCAATACTAACTGAATCAAGAACATTATATAAATCTCTATTCACACAACGTAATTGAGCAAGTGAACGTACTTGATTGAGTAAAGTTATCTCTTGAGCAATACAACATTCAATAATTGTTAGCTGAATCTCAGGAGGTAGTGGTAAAAACGGTGGTAGATTTGGTTTCTCCATAGCACATAATACAATATTAAGCATAAGGCATAGAACAAACATCACACGCATGATCACTCCTTAAAAATATAAAAACTAGGGTGAAATATTATACAGACTACATCGATTACACATTATATACAATTGACAAAAAAGCCTATTAAGTCACACTAAAATGCAAAGGAGAGGCTTACCATATGGAGGTTCTATGATCCGTCGTTTATATTTTGCATATATTAATATGTATCTTATTGCACTTTTTTTGCTATTACCGGGTTGCGCCAAGGTAAAATCTTATAAAAAAAAGCCTTTACGTCCACTCTGTTCATATGTTACCTACCAAGCAAAGCAAGATGACATACACATATATGCCAAAAAATATGACCAACAAGATTGCATTCAACTTTTTGGAAGCAGAGGGTCACGTTTAATACATCATAAACATGATACGTGCATATATCCTATTCAACTGTCTATCAAAAACAATAGCCAAACAACATGGATACTCAATAAAAATAGCATAGATCTAAAGCTCACTCCGTATCACCACGTTGCACACCGTATTCAAAATCATACATTCTTACGCATGGTTAGCATTGTTGCTGTTGGTACAGCATTCACTACATTAACTGCTATTGGTGGCACTACACTGCTTGTCATCGGTATGTTCACATGGTCAATTCCCGCCGCTATTGCCGGCGGAGCACTCTGTGCTTCTGTACCTTTTATGATTTTAGTCAATACGCCCATGAGTACTACTGTACAAGGCATACAATCACTGCGTACTAATACACGTATTAAACAAGATATAAAACAAAAATCATTAACGCGTACCGTAATACTAGAGCCTGGACAAACAACTGATACTATTTTGTTTGTAAAAGGTAGTAATTACAAACCAGTTTTTGATCTAACATTATTTGATCAAGATGATGCAGAACACACACAAAAAATGCCCATTACCTTGGCATCTGATCAGCCAATGCTTGATGACCAAGTAACGTCAATTGTACCCACCCTTGATTGACAGTAACCAGCAAGTTGTTACATGCTTCCTGCGCAATGGCCTGTGTAAACATAGGTTGCCAACCAAGTTGTACTGCAATGTCATCAATATGATTACCTGTTTGTGGTGACTGCGCAAGATAGGTACATAGTAATTTGCGTGCAAGTATGTGTTTATAGTATCTCAAACGTATTATACGAGCTACTAACCCATGATATGGCGCACATAAAAGCGCTCCTAAAAATAATATGCCACCCATGCTTGCAATAGACCCGGCAATAGATACATCAAATACACGGGCACCGGCATATCCAAACAATGCAGAAACTATACCAAAAAAGATACTCAATAAAATCATAGGCTGTAAGCGATGCGTACACAAATAAGCAGTTGCAGGTGGCGTAATCATAAGCGCAACAACTACAATAGAACCAACAATATCAAATGCTGCTACCGCAGTAATGCTGGTAATAGTCATGAGAGCATAATATAACAATGCCGGCTTGAACTGAAATAAATTACACATTGACTCGTCAAAACTGAGTAGCTGTAATTCTTTATAAAATAATAAAACAAATAATGCATTGATACTTGCAATACCAGCAAGAATCCAAAGAGCATATGGCCCTACATAAACACCAAATAACATAAGCCTATTAAACGGTGCAAAGGCTAATTCACCCAATAACACTATATCAGTATCTAGATGCACATTACGTGCAAATAGACTAATAATAATCACGCCTACTGAAAAAAAGAAGGGAAATACTAGTCCTATAGCAGCATCTTTTTTAAGTCGTCGTGTTTGAATTAAACGTTCTGTACATATGACTGTTAATAACCCTGCACACGATGCACCAACAATTAATAGGGGAGACTCAAGCCGTTGCACTACCAAAAACATGATTGCTATACCTGGCAAAATTGCATGGCTAATCGCGTCACTCATGAGTGCTACCCCTCGTAATACCAAAAATATTCCGGGCAACACACATGCTATGGCAACTAAACAAGCAATGATCAAAATATTAAGCTGAAACAACATGATTATTTTTCATTATCGGTATATAAAGGTAAGTACATAGTATTGGTTGGTCGTAGCAAATCATACAATATCTGATTATCAAGATTTTTGGCAATATCCGCAGGAGTGCGAGGTGTGTGATCATAATTCAATATAGTAACATCAGCTCCATATTTTTTGAGGAGCAATGCTATACGAGCTGTCTTTCCAGTAATCACTGGATTAAAATATGCCAATGTATGCAAGGGAGTATAGCCATAACTATCCTGTTTATTCACCTGAGCTCCACAAGCAATAAGTTTTTTTAATACAGGAACATTACCAATCCGCGCTGCATTGTGTAATGGACCAGACCCTGTTATGCATACATCATGTACAAGTTGTGGATAATGATCTAATAATGCATTTGTGAGGTTATTGTATTGTGGACGTCCTACTAACAATTGTAGCAACCGAATGTTATCATGTTGTGTTGGTATACTTGGATCTGCACCACACTGGACTAAAAATACTGCACGTTCAAAATTAATATCTGCTACTGGTTTTGCTAGTTCTTCAATAAGCTGCTGAGTACATGTACGCTTTCTAATATCATCATTACCTTGATACCAAGGAGTTTGTAAAGGTTTTATATTTGGTACATAATTACGCGACATTCTAAAATGTCTTGTATTCAAACCAAATATTTTGTTTGATTTCATAATTCTATGCATACTATACGTTACACATGAATACACTAACAATGCCACTATGGCATATCGTATTTTTTTCATAAAATTCCTTACGCTATACCATTATTACGCGTTTGAATGCACATGCAAGAGAAACAAAAACATATACACTTAATAACACAACTATAGTTGGACCAGTCGGCAACTGACGTACATGACTACTGATCAATGCACCAAGTACACTCGCGCTTACCGCAAAAAATATGGCAAATGCTGCCATAGGTAGTATGCGTACCGTCCATTGCCGTGCAGCTGCTGCCGGTGCAATTAACAAAGAACTCATAAGAATAACCCCCACTGTTTGTAAACCAATCATAATAGTCAGCACAATTAAACCTGTCAGTAATGCATCTAGCCATACTACGCGATAGCCCATCGCATGCGCATATGACTGATCAAACGTTACCATAACGAACTCTTTCCAAAATAAAATAACTGCTGCGATTACTAACACACTGATTATACACATTGCATATACATCACTTTTCAACAAAGTAGAAACATTACCAAATAAAAATTTGTTTAAAATTGATTGGCTCGCAATAGGAACCTTTTGTATTACCGTAATAAGCACAAGCCCTATACCAAAAAAAACCGATAATATTATTCCTAATGCTGCATCTTTTTTGAGCGGTGTTTTGTGAATAATAATATGAAGTAACAATGCAGCAACACCACCAGCTAATGCACCCCCCATCATTAAGATGAAAGGATTTTTACTGTATGTTATCAAAAATGCAAGTGCCATACCTGGTAACGATGCATGGGCAATTGCATCACCAAGCAAACTCTGTTGGCGCAATACAACAAAAACACCAAGTAAGCCTGCGGTAATACCCAGCAATGTAACACCTATCAATGTTAATGCGATAGTGTAATTAATAATCATTATATAACTTTCTGATTTTCTTTTGGGTACCGTATACATAAGTTGGATGCACCATATGCAGATTCGATATGTTCTTTGCGTAATGCCACATCAATTGGACCACATACAATAGAACGTTTATTAATTAACCACATCCAATCAAAATATTCTTGTAACGTTTGTAAATCATGATGCACAACTATTACCGTTTTGCCTTGCAAGCGCAACTGCTTGAGCATAGTAATGATAGTATGCTCAGTTGCCATGTCTACCCCAACAAATGGTTCATCTAATAAATATACATCTGCATTTTGCACCAGTGCGCGTGCTAAAAATACACGCTGCTGCTGTCCCCCTGATAATTGATTAATGTGGCGATTGGCAAATTGAGTTAAACCAACTTGCGCAAGGGCAAAATGGACTTCATCATAATCAATTTTTGATGGTCTTCGTAACCAACCAATATGCGCATACCTACCCATCAAAACTACATCAAATACGGTAGCAGGAAAATCCCAATCGACCGTACTGCGTTGTGGCACATATGCTATTTTTTTGTAATATTTTTTGTAATCACTACCAAAGAACGAAACGGTACCTGCAATTGGTTGTATAAGTCCAAGCATGGTTTGCAATAATGTTGATTTACCTGCACCATTAGGCCCTACAATTGCAAGCATAACTCCTGCCGGTATAGCACCGTTAATATGCCACAAAACTGGCTCTTGATTATATGCTACAGTTAAATTTTTTACTTCTAAAACATATGATTTGTTCATACTCTCCCTTGTAATGCATTAACAATGGTATCAATGTTATGCCGAACCATGCCAATGTAGGTACCAGATTGAGTGTTAGGGCTATCGAGCGCATCAGAAAATAATTCATCTGCTAGCGTAACATGCCATCCATGGGCAGCAACAGCATCCTGCACTGCTTGCAAGCTACGATAAGGAACAGAGGATTCAACAAAAATAGCTGGAATTTTTTGGTTAATAATAATTTCTACCAAATCTTGTATATCTTTGGTACTAATTTCTGCATCAGTACTAATGCCCTGTAATCCAATTACATCAAAATCATATGCTCGGCCAAAATAACTAAATGCATCATGAGCAGTGATTAGAATTCTTTTTTCTTTTGGCAGCTCTTGTGCACGAGCTTGTACATAGGAATGAAGCATGGATAGCTCATGCAAAAATGATTCGGCTCTCTGGTAATAATTTTTTTGATGTACTTCATCATGATCATGCGCAACAAGCGTATCCCGTATTAAAGTAACTACACGCATCCACAATGCAACATCAAACCAAATATGTGGATCATGCAAAGCATGCATATCTTGCGACGCTATATATTGATCAATCTCAAGAGCATCTGCTATAGCAATAGTAGTAGTATATGCATGCATAGCAGCAAACATCGTGCCCATCTTACCTTCCAAATGCAAGCCATTATAAAAAATAATATCAGCAGATGCTAAATGATGTGCATCTCCTTCAGTCGCACGATATAAATGCGGATCAACCCCAGGCCCCATTAACCCATATACGTCAATCAAATCACCGCCTATTTTTTTAACTGCATCAGTAATCATACTCGTAGTACATACCACAAAAAGTTTTTTGTGCTCATCTTGGTGTTGCTGCTTGAAGAATATGATTCCCACTGCAAGTACAACACTTATACTAAAAAATAATGTAGCATATGGTATACGCACGATAACCTTTGTGATAAAAAAAGTCTTAATTTTACGGTAAAATTAAGTGTAGCGTGCCAACCAAAAAGTTACAAGTTACTTATTTAGTAATGGATCGCACATACCTTCCAAAATCATATATGCAGCTACCCCATACAAACTTACGTTATAATCAGTAATAACATACAGTGGCACTTCTTTGAGCAGTTCCTGCTGCTTACCACAATTTACAAATTCATGCAGAAAAATTTCTTGCTGAAACAGTGGCAGATTTTTTGCCGCAATCCCACCAGCAATATACACACCACCAAGAGCGAGTGCATTGAGAGCTAAATCCTTTGCACAACGTGCATATAGTTTTGCATATAAATCAAAGGTGTTCTTAGCATATTCATCTTGGTTTCGTGCGTTAAAAATTTCATCCGGATGCGGCGACTGATGATCATGTGCATTACCATGTGCTCGCGCAAGAAAGAAACTATAGATACGCTTAATGCCATTGCCAGAAAGTACATCTTCCCATGATATATTACATACACGCTGTTCTTTTTTATGAATGTATTGTATTAAATCAAGCTCAAGTTGATCTTGCGCAGGAAAATCGGCATGACCACCTTCTGATGCAGAAGGTTCATACCAACCAAGTTCATAATTAAACATCATAATACACTTGCCAAGTCCGGTTCCAGCACCTAAAACTGCTTTATTTGCATAGGCACGCACATGACCTTCATTCACCTTGACCAATTTTTTTGGATCTAACTGATCCACCCCATAGCCAATCACTACAAAATCATTGACTACAAAAGCACATGACAAATGAGTATGCTCTAAAATTTCTTTACTACTAATCGCAAAATCCAAATTAGTTGGTTTAGCATAATCGCGCGCTACTGATGCAACACCAGCAACTGCAAATGCAGAAAATCTGATGGTAATTGCATATTTGTCTTGCACATATTTGATTAATTCCTGCACAATGGAGATAAAATTAGTTATATTTTGGCTTTTGATATGCAAAGAAAACAGTAGATTAATCTTGCCATCTACCAATTGCACAAGACCAAAATTACTATTCGTTCCGCCAATATCTGCTGCCAAAATGCATTCAATATTACGTGGTACATAATCGACATATACAACCTCACGAAACTGCATTATACTCTCCTGCACGTTTATTCTTTTGTTTTTTGCTGATAACGTTGACGTAACCAAACCCTTTGTTAGTCTAAACTATACATATCGTTATTTTTAATCAAAAGGAGTTCTTTTATGAAAACACACCAGTCACTCGCACTGATATTGCTGTGCAGTATTTCATTAACTGCTTGTCAGCAAGCACAAGAAACAACTGCTTCTCAAGCGGCTACCTCAACAACCAAGGGAAGCCGTACTGTTCACGTAACCTCTGCATCTGAATTTGATTCTATTATTGCAACCGGCAATGTCCTCGTAGATTTTTATGCAGAATGGTGTGGACCTTGCAAACGACTTGGCCCCATCATTGATGAACTTGCACGCGAAATAGATACGGTTACATTTGTTAAAGTTAACATGGATAAAGCACAAGCTATAGCACATCGCTATGGTGTACGAAGCATCCCTACCTTGATATTCTTCAAAGATGGCAAAAATGTAAAACAAACAACTGGTTTTAAAAGTAAAAGCGAAATACTTGGCTTGATTAACAACACGTTTTAGTTCTTTTCCTAAAAAAAGGCATGTTAGATACATGCCTTTTTTTACTTGTTTTTATTTTTTATATTACGCACCATTACCAATATTCCAGCCAAGTGCCTGGCCAACGTTACCCGCAAGTAACACGACTGCCGCAACAGCCATACGGATAAACCATGTTTTATTCGTCTCACCCTTTTTTTCCAAATGCTCAGTAACTAGTTGTTCCATAAGTCCACTGAGCTGATCAGGATTTATAGCACGCTTATTTTCAATATTCATAAGTGCACTTACAATTGATGGCACTACATCACGTTGACTTGACGATTTTTCACTATCAGATGTTGCTTCTTGATACACACCCATAATCTCTTGTACCACCTCAGGGTCAAGACGCTCAAACCACCTATTCAAAAAATCTTTACGTTGTACAAATTTTTGTTGTTTTTCACTTCTTTTGCGTGGAGCAGATTTTGAGCGCGCTAAAACACATTGATAGGCAAGCTCTTTGAACGATTGTTCATCAATTGGCTTATCTGGATCACCAAGACGTCCTTGATAAATTTCATCTATACCGGCACGTAAATTTTTAGCATGTTGCGCAAGATCACTAATACTTAACCCATCAACACCAGACATTCGTTTTAATCTATCTTTGATAAGTTTTTTACGCTCTTCATCTGCCTGTTTTTCCGCAGCCTCTGCTCGTAACTGTTTTATCTGAGCACGTAATCGTGCATTTTCGGTGGTATCTGCAAGACGTAATGCATCATAAAAATGTGGCTCTATGCTGTCAGCTAAGGCATCACGTTGTTCAGTTCTCCGTTTTTCCTCTCTTTTTTTCTCTTCACGTTTTAATAATTCTTGTAAAATCATACGTTCAGTAGTCAAAGACCGTTCCTGGCTGGTTACTGCATCTGTTTCAACAGTTACACCGGTAAGCGCAAGACTTGGCACCCGTTCATGGGAAGCATCTTCTTGCAATACACGCTCCATAGGGTACACATTGAGAGTGGTTGACATAACAAGCAATAATACATAAAAATTAAACATGGTACTCTCCAAAAAATTATACTATTTATTCGGATCATCACATATTTTTTATCAAGAAGCAATAATCAGCAACCGTATCACCATACCTATATTTGCAAGCAAACTAAACACAAGTAATCCGCCACCTATATATGCTATTTTATTTGAAATACATGATCCAAGATTTACATCATCATATTTTTGCTTAACACGACTCATGAGTAACTCTAGTTGTAACTGCTCAATCCGTTTATATAATAATTGTGCATATAAAACAAGTCCAAACTCACGTATTTTGGAAGTTAATGACAGATGCTGGTTTAGCACCCCTAGTTTTTTCTTAATTTTAAATTCAGTACGGATGGACGATAACATTTTTTTATAGTCATCTTGATTACTTTGTTTGAAAAATTCAATCTTGTTAGTCATATCGACAAGCGATTGTTCTCGCTCGTGTGGCAATTCATCTTCTGTAACAATACCACGCAAAATACAAGACAAGATGTGTGTTGCTACAAAAATAGACTCCAATGCTGGGTCAAAAACTCTGGACGAATCTATAGGACTTATAGGAACCAATACCTCACAACTGGAATTATGATCCATACTAAAAGAGAAAAAAGGTAAAAAAGAAAAAAACAGTAGATAAAAATATGCGTGCTTCATGATTCCTCCGGTACATTATGCCACACACATTCTCTATCTGATCAATCAAGAAAAAGCAAGCCCTACTATTTAATGCTTCATAAGTGCCACAAGAATACAAATGACTGCCACTCCACCCGATAGAGACCAGACAACGCGTTCTTCATAATCACACGTTTGCGAGGAATAGGTTTGATATTCTTCATCCGAGGCATCAGGTAAAAAACATTCAGTTGGTTGGGCATCTGTTTGAGCATCCTGTGATGAGGTATCTTCAAACAAAGTATCCAAATACGGCAACACTGCAAGCAACCAATTTTCCATTCTGGCTTGAGTTGTATGCAAGGAACATGAGAGCAAAAATATAAAGAAATAAGACACGTACTTCATAGATCCCCTTTTGCATGTTTGATTAACACATACATGGTCCCTATAAGTAAGTATAGCTCTGGGAGAACTATAAGAACAAGAAATAAGCACAAAAAAAGCCGCCCACAGAATGTGGAACGGCTTTTTTTTATTTGTTTACGATTCGCTCAGTTTAGCGACGGCCACAACGACCATTCGCACAACCACCTTTGCGAACTGCTGGACGTACTGAACGTTTAGCAGCTGCTGGTTTGCGTACTTGACGTTTCGCTTTAGCAGGAGTTGCTTCAACTACTTCTGTTACTACTGGAGTTTCTTCAACTACCACTGTATCTTCAGCAGATTTAGCAGCTTCTGTAACTTCTGGCGTTACTGCATTGTTTGCAAAGTATGTGTTGTACACATATACACCTGTAGCAACTACAATTGTAGCAGCTGTAGCAGCAGCACCATACTTAGCTAGACGCTTTTGGCTGTCAGTCAAGTTGTTGTATTTTTCTGTTACTGTAGTAGCCCCAGTTGTACATGTTTCTAATACTTTATCAGAAACGTTTTTCCATGTATTAGAAAAAGATTCTTTCCAAGACATAGCAGACGCGTTACCTGCAACAACAATAGCTGTTGCTAAAATAAGATGTTTTTTCATAAGAATTCCTCCATTATAAAACATCGATTAGACTCTAATTAACATTTTTTATCTACGTTTTTTATGTTTTGTTGTACGTAGATTTTTACTAATTTTTTTTTGCTCAACCGGCTGTTGATTCTTTTCTTCTATTGTTACTTCCGAAGCAATATCATTTTTTTTCTCTTCTATTTTTTCATCTTTATTATCAACCCAATACTTGTTGTATAACCACGAACCTATATAAGCAACAGCACAAATACCAACTATGGTCAATACCGGGCGATTTTGTGCAAACATTATAAATCCACCTAAGGTACCTAATGTCTGTACATTACCCGCATCAACAGGTATTGATGCTTCAGCAGAAGATATAGAGATCTTCTTAGCACTTGGACTTGGTATCGCATTCACCGGCAATACAGCAGATGCTTTCTCATCCTGAGGCAGCATGTTTTGTTCTTCAACAGGTTCTACTGCACTAAGTGCACGTTTTCTAGTTTTGCCTTTACCTAAAATTTTAGGTTTATATTGCTCGCATAAACGCGTAGTATCATATCCCATTGCATGCAGCAAGGCTTTTCCTTCATCTGAAGCTAACATATGATTGATGCTTTCATAACCTGCATCGTGTGCTATATCAAATAAAGCAGCTGCGGCGCCTTCTTGCGGCTGCCCATCTATATTCATAGATGGTACCAATACTTCTATTCTGCGTTTTGGAGCAGAAGAACTTGGTGCTGGTGCTTTTTCTATAAGTTGTTCTATTTCTTTGCCAATTTGTTGAATGCTTTCTTCTTGTTCTGGTGTTAATGGGAATTGTGTTGCCGGTACAATTTTATGTTCTTTTGTATAGTCAGGAGCACGACGCTCTTGCGTTGCTTCTTGCAATTCTTGCAGATCATTACGAGCTCTATCAATAGAATCTCGTTGGAAATTTTGCCATACGTGCTGTACACGTTCATCTACTGATGTTTCAAATATAGGACGTATAATGCTCATAATTTCATTATAAGCATCTGATGGCATGACGTTTATTGAATCACTAGAAAAATTATCACTAAATAAATCTAACAGCGTATGTATATCATTTTTCTTTACTGCATTACGCATCTGACGCTCAAGAGTCATCCAATAGCTTGCATTATCTTTTCTTGCTTGCAATTGCGCCTGTCTATCAGGTTGTATTGATGATGGAATATATAGATAGGGTGGACCCTCTTGTTCAGCTTGCAATTCTAAAACGTCTTCTGTGGAAATACCTTGGCGATCACGAATAATTGTAAGAATAGATTCTGCATGCCGTGTATTTGCAAATATTGTATGCCATTCTTGTAATTCTTCCACTGAAGTATCTGACAAAATATCAAAAAGCTCAGTAAAAAATTTATCTGTCTGGATACCATCCAGAACCATACTTTTGTATCGAAGATTATCATTTAAACAATTTCTTAATATAGATTTTATGGTATTTAAATTTGTTTCCGGTTTACCAATGTACATATTAAGATAATAGATATATGCAAGAACATCTTCAGCATTAGCATCATCCGTATTTTTTAGAATACGTTGCTCTAATACGGGATGTACTAACTCTGGATTAACATTCAATGCACTTTGTAGTTCATCTAGAGAATCTCTACTCTGACCTACAAATGCATCAGAAGCCAGCTTACGTACAAATGCTTCTGTCATATGTGGTCTTTCCATACCAAATACCAAAGCACTACCCAATACGTTAAGTAGTAAAACCATCCATTTAATCTGTTTCATAATATAGTCCCTGTTAATGGGTAAAAAATACCTATTTAAGGAATAACCCCATTTTTATTACTATTTTAGCTTATTATTATGCTAGCATGAAGGCTTACAGAGCGCAAAAGCCCCCCTTGCACTAGTAATCGGTTACAGGTTCAGAATAGTAAAAACACCTAGGAAAAGTGCCGATATTTTCTATTTGTAACCCCTAGACATCAAAAAAAGGGGCCTTTTGCAGGCCCCGTAGGTCTTTATTCCCATTCAAGCGATCCTGCAGTCTGGTACTCAGTAACCCTGGTTTCAAAAAAGTTCTTCTCTTTAGCCAAGTCTGTCGACTGGGACATCCAGGGAAATGGATTGGTAGTACCATATACTTTGGGCAAATCAATACGCTCTAAGCGACGGTCCGCAATATATTCGACGTACTCACAAAACTGTTCTGCATTGATTCCCAAGACTCCTTGTGGACACGCATCTTTTGCATATGATTTCTCAAGTTCAACTGATTTTTTGATTAATATAACCAGTTCATCTTGGAATGCTTGATCCCAACACTCGGGATTTTCTGCTTTTATGGTATTGATCAAATCACAGCCAAATGCTAGGTGAAGACTCTCATCTCGCATGATAAATTCGAATTGTTCACCAATGCCAATCATTTTACCCTGACGCTTGAGAGCAAGCATCATAGCAAACCCCGCATAAAAGAAGATGCCTTCCATAATGACATAAAATCCAACCAAATCATGCAAAAATTTCTTGATATTGCTGGCACCTTCAGTCGTAAAATTTGGATCCAAAATCGACTTGGTTAAATTAACCACAAAATCATCTTTTGCTTTTATAGATGGTACGGTTGCATACATATTATAGATTTCATCAGGGTTCAAACCCAATGAATCACAACAATAAATAAAGGTATCGGTATGAATTGCTTCTTCAAATGCCTGGCGTAACAAATATTGGCGACATTCTGGGTTGGTTACATATTTGTATACCGTTAATACCAAGTTATTTGCTGTTAATGATTCTGCCGTTGAGAAAAAACCAAGATTCCACAAAATAAGGCGACGTTCCGTCTCGGTTAAAACCATAGGAGATTGCCATTGCTCTATATCATTTTGCATAGCAACTTCTTCTGGTACCCAGTTATTCGCTACACCATCCTTATAATGCTGCCGTGCCCATAGATAGCGCATGGGTAAAATTTTATTAGGATCTACAACTGAGTTATTAATAATTCCATTATAGTTTGCCATAATTTTCCTTTTGTCTATTGACATACATCACACTCTGGATCAGCTGAAATTGAACATGTTTGTCCAGTTGTTACCATATTATCTTCTTCAACAGTATTTATCGACATAGCCACATCATTAGTTGCATACGTACGTTTTTGTGTAAACCCAAATTTCTTCGCATCCAAGGTAGATTTTTCAATCTGACTTGCAGCCAACGTACGTAAATAATAGGTAGTTTTAAGGCCATATTGCCATGCAGTCATATAAATTTCATCTAACTTTTTACCAGATACACCTTTCATAAATACATTGTGCGACTGGCTTTGGTCAATCCACTGGCCACGAGCCGCAGTAAGCTTAATTAACCAAATTGGATCAATCTCAAATGCTTCTTTGTACTTATCTTTAAAATGTTGTGGTATACGCTCAATATGCTGTACACTGCCATCGTAATACTTGAGTTCATCAAGCATATTTTGATCCCATAATCCAAGTTTTTTTAGATCAGCATGCAGAAACTTATTCACCACGGTAAACTCACCACTCATGTTTGATTTTACATAGATATTTTTATAAATAGGCTCAATACATGGAAAACATCCAGCTATCGTTGAAATAGTTGCTGTTGGCGCAACAGCCATCACATTTGAATTACGCATGCCATATTCTCTAACATGTGCACGTACTGGGTTCCAATCAAGCTTACCTGATGGTAATGCTTCAATTTTTTGACTGCGCTCTTTTTCTAACAATGCAATAGTATCTTGCGGGAAAATGCCTCTAGCCCATTTTGAACCTTTGTATGATGGATAGGCACCACGTTCTTGCGCAAGTTTTGAAGATGCAAGAATTGCATAATATGCAAGCTTTTCTTGAATCTCATTATTAAAATTAAGCGCACGTTCATTATCAAATGCAATATCAAGTTTGTACATCGCATCCTGTAAACCCATTTGCCCAAAGCCAATAGGACGATGGCGTAAATTAGACGTCTTACCTTCTTGCGTTGGATAAAAATTAATATCAATAACGTTGTCGAGCATACGTACCGCAAGTGTTACCGTATCGGCAAGCATTTGATCATTAACTTCTGCTTCCACAACATGTTTTGCCAAGTTAATGGAGCCTAAATTACATACCGCAGTCTCTTCCGCTGATGTATTGAGTGTAATTTCTGTGCATAAGTTTGAACTATGCACCACACCAACATGGTCTTGTGGAGAACGCACATTGCACGGATCTTTAAACGTAATCCATGGATGACCGGTTTCGAACAATCTGCTAAGCATTTTACGCCAAAGTTGTTTAGCAGATATTTTGCGCGTCATCTCAATTTCACCACGTTCTGCCATGCGTTCGTACTCTTCATATCGCTTTTCAAAAGCGCTACCATATAAATCATGTAAATCAGGAACTTCATGTGGTGAAAATAGCGTCCACTCAGCATCTTGCTGTACTCGCTTCATGAACAAATCTGGAATCCAATTTGCCGTATTAATATCATGCGTACGACGACGTTCATCACCCGTATTTTTACGCAAATCAATAAAATCTTCTATGTCCATATGCCACGTTTCTAAGTACATACAACATGCACCGCGGCGATTACCACTACGATTAATAGCTGCCGTCACATCATTAGCGATTTTCAGGAATGGAATAAGTCCTTGGCTTTCTGCATTAATGGCTTTAACAATTGCTCCTGTTGAACGAATGTTTGTCCAATCATTGGCAACGCCACCAGACCATTTTGCCATTTGAGCATTATCGCCAAAACATTTAAATATATGCACTAAATCATCTGTAACCGTTGTTAAGTAACAAGAACTTAACTGTGGGCGCGTAAGTGCTGCATGCAATAACGTTGGCGTACTTGGCACATAACGCATCTGTGACATTAAGTTATAAAACTTGATAGCATATTTTTCTTTTTCTGGCTCTTGAAGTGCAAGCCCCATAGCAACACGCATCCAAAATGCTTGAGGAAGCTCCATACGCCGTTTTTTATGCCGTACAAAATAACGTTGATACAGCGTATGCAAGCCCATATAATCAAAAAGATCATCTCGTTCAGGAACCAAAGCCTGCGCAAGACGATCTAAATCAAATTCCAATACCCGTCGATCAAATATATTATTTTCTACACCAAACTTGATAGTATCTACAAAGTGTTGACGGTATACCGCATCAATATCTGAATGTGCCGTAGATGTTCCAGTTGCTTCGGCATACAATTTTTTAAATAATAAACGACCTGCAACATAGCCATATGCGGGATCTGATTCAACAAAAACACTGGTCGCAAGTATCAGGGCATCTGCAATTTGACGGTCAGTAATCCCATCAAATACATTTTTACATGCCTCTTGTAATACACGGTCAATGTCAATTAATGATTCATACCCTGTTGCCGCCCACGCTACCGTAGCATGCATACGTTCAATACTCAGTAACTCACGTACACCATCTGCACGAATTACTGTATATGCCGTATATTTTTTAAACATGTTGTTTACTTGATTGGTACCGGTATCATATGCATATGGCATAGCACCTTGCGCTGTAACACGTTGTCTTTGTTCCATAAAAATCCTTTCATTCTATAAGCACCAGACCACTACCATCCTTTTTGACTAACTTGGGTTATTTTTCATTTTAGGGTGCAAATCCCCTTAAGGTGTTTTGGCACCTTTTATATAATGAATCAAACAGTTTTTTGAGTTATTAATTTTGACTATGTGAAAAGTATTCACCAAGTTAGTATCATATACTGTAACCGTTTAGTGATTCGTAATCAAATAGTTTTTTCATATTTTTTTTGTGAAAACATATTCTAAAATTTTCTGCTGATTAATATATCAATTTTATTCTTACTGAATTTATTTTTAAAGCAGAATAATAGGTAATCTACGCCTTCAAACAAGTAATTTGGTAGGGTTTAATATAATTATAAAATTTATATAAGTAATTTGTAAAAAAAATAAGCTTTTTAAAAGATCTAAAAGAAAATTAAATACTAGTTCATCTGTGTATACTGGGGTATTGGCGCATATAAGTATGCAGAACGAGCTTGTGTAAGAAATTTGTACATGCGATTATTAATTACTTGTGCTAATGCAATACGCCCCAATGAACCCTCAATATACTGCCGTACATACGGAGTCCCCACTGCACGGTCAAAATACTCAGAAAACTGTAACGGCACACCTGCTTGTTTGAATAAACTAAGTACCTTGAGTAACAATTCAAATGATGCCACTTGTTGAATGTTGTTTATAGAAAACGTTACCCCGTGAAACTTTTGATTTCTACGTGTATAATCTTTTATGTGTGATTGAATACCTTGTGTTTGTAATACACTATGTAATGATTTCCAAACATCTTGTGTAACTGCATATTTTTCTGATAATCCTATACGGCAAAAAGGCATCTCTGTACCAACACCAACATCAAAAGGCCTAACTTCTCCAAGTAATCCTAAAAAACTATATCCATAACACGATTGTGCAGATGTAATGTTAGGAGAAAGGTTTTTCAGTAGATTATCTGGCGTATTGAACCGCGTATAATTTTGCATTTTAATCACATGCAATTGAACTGCATTATGTAATATATGCCGATTAAAAAATTGTGCTAACTCACCGACAGTCATCCCATGACGTAATGGAATTGGCACTGCAGCAATCATAGAACCAGGAATTACCTCATCGATAATAGGGCCTTCAATGCGATATCCCAATGGATTAGGGCGATCAAAAACCACAAATGGCTTATTATGTTGTGCAGCAGAACGCATAGCATAGAACATGGTTGCAATATACGTGTAATGGCGCATACCAACGTCTTGCACATCAAACATAAGTACATCTATTGACTTCATTATCTCTGGGCTGACTTCCCGCTTGGCATGCTGATCATATAAACTGACAATTTTTATACCGGTTTTTTTATCTACTGTGTTTGTTATATCCTTGCCCGCTGCAACTACACCATAAAAGCCATGTTCAGGAGCAAGTAAATAAGAAATAGTAAGTCCATGTTGCAATAAAATATCAACAGATCTATTACCAGATTGATCTTTGCTCGTGTGATTAGTTATAAAACCAACCTTACATTGCATTATCTTTTTTTTATTATAAGTATATTTAAGTAGCTGGGAAGCATTTTCAATACCTAACTTGAGATCTGCTCCATATACACAGGAACCTGCTATAATTACAAAAAAATGCAATACATGAGCTAAATTTAAAAACCCCTTCATACCAGCCCCCTCTCAACAAATATTTCCATCTGTCAATTTAAATCTAGCAAAATAAGATGTTAATATGCAATATATATGTATACTTTGCAATTGTTCTCTATTTGACGTATCATTTCGCATATATAATAAAAAACAACAACGCTTTATTTAACTATTATGGAGGATCTTTGTGAATATTCGCACTTTAACTATTCTTTTTTTATATGCAAGTATATGGATTACAAACATATATACTATGGAAAACACAAATATTATTAAACCATCTACGCCACCACCCCTATCACAAGCTGAAAAGCGTACCTCTTTAGAAGCTTTTCTCAAGATCATGTTCAATAAGATCCGCTCAGGAGAAGCACATCCTGACAGCACGGCAACTGATGAAAAGCTTACCATTCTCCATTTAGCAACGTTATGCAATAAATGTGATGTACTCCAAGAAGCATTGGAGCTTGGTACTAATGTCAATTCTGCAAATACCGATGGCGCTACCCCACTCATGGCTGCTGGATTTCACGGGTATGCTAACATGGTAGAATTACTCCTCAACCACCATGCAGACATAAGTTGCTTAGAAAAAACAAATAACATCAATGCACTGCATTCAACCGCGCAAGGCGGCAATCTTGCAGCATTAAAGCTAATTCTTACTAATCTACAAGATCATCCACGTAAAATTAACATTATTAATCACCGGAGTAATACAGGCGAGACCCCGCTTGATATAGCTATCCAACAAAAAGATGATGTTGCTGTATATTACTTACTCAAATATGGTGCAAACCCTAATGCATGTAGTTGCTATACACCTGCTTTGGTTTTAGTTGCTCAAATGCCAATAAATTCAAAAAAGGATAAACGTGTTTGTATTAATATGACAAAATCTCTTTTATTATTTGGCGCAGATATTAATGGCCAAGATAAAGGTGGAGAAACCGCATTGTTTAAAGCAGCTCGAGGCGGCAATCTTGTATTGGTTCAAACTTTATTACAGCATGGTGCAAACGTAAATCATGTTAACCATGAAGGTCATCTTCCCGTTATCATTGCAATAGGTAATATGTTCAAATACAAGCAAGCAAAACAGCTGACACAATTACTCATTGATTCTACTAGTATAGAAAAAGTTCAAAATTTATTTGAAACATACTTATTTTTATGGGGAAAACTTTTTGATCTCGTGTATGATCATTAAAAAACAACAATATAAAGTATAAAAAAAAGCCCTACGGAAATTCCATAGGGCTTTTTTTAGTACATATTTATGTTACTTCATCAGTACAAGCAATAGTGCAACTACTGACATTAACTTAATTAAAATATTAAGTGCTGGACCAGATGTATCTTTGAAAGGGTCGCCCACCGTGTCGCCAGTTATGGCTGATTTGTGTGCATCTGAACCTTTACCACCAAGGTGCCCTGCTTCAATATATTTTTTCGCGTTATCCCAAGCTCCACCACTATTAGCCATCATAAGAGCAAGTAAGACACCAACCAATGTTGAACCTACAAGCATCCCGCCAAGAGCCGGTTTACCTAGGGTATAAAAAATTACTACAGGTAAAGAAACAGTAATAACACCAGGCAATATCATTTCACGCAATGATGCACGTGTACTAATTGCTACACAGCGTGCATAATCAGGTTCTGCCTTACCTTCCATGAGGCCTTTAATTTCTTTAAATTGACGACGTACTTCAAGTACCATTTGCAATGCAGCATTACTCACTGAACGCATAGTTAATGCAGAAATCAAAAACGGTACTGTTGCACCAATAAACATCCCAGTCAATATAAATGGATCCAAAACGTCTAACACCTCTATGCCTGCTTCTTGAGAGTATGCAGAGAACATAGCAAGTGCAGTCAGCAACGCTGAACCTATGGCGAAACCTTTACCCATAGCGGCTGTAGTATTACCAAGCGCATCTAATTTGTCGGTAATTTTACGAACTGAAGGATCAAAACCTGACATTTCTGCAATACCACCAGCATTATCTGCTATTGGACCATACGCATCAACTGTCATGCTAATACCTACCGTTGCAAGCATAGCAACAGCTGCCAATGATACACCAAACAATCCACCACCAAAAAGATATGCTACCAATACTATACCTGCCAAAATAATAACAGGCGCTACGGTAGATTCCATACCAACTGATAAACCGTAAATAATATTTGTTGCTGAACCAGTTTTTGCACTTTCTGCAACTTGTTCTACTGGCTTACCACCTGTGTAATGTTCGGTTATTAGACCAATTACAACACCAGATATACAACCAAGAGCAACAGCATAGAACAATTCAACTGGTAAACCAACTGATCGCATATACCAGAATGAAAGCCCAAGGAGCGTTACAATTGCAATATACCCTGCATTACGTAACATAGCTGCTGGTTCTAACTTAAATAATAAATTCGAAATCAAACCAAACAACGAACCTATTAATCCAAGGGCTGCAAGCATTATTGGCAATGTAACATAGGTAATTTTGTCTGCATGCATACTGACTGCCAAAATAGTCGATGCTACAATAGCACCTACATATGATTCATAAATATCAGCACCCATACCAGCAGTGTCACCTACACAGTCACCAACGTTATCTGCAATTACTGCCGGATTACGCGGATCATCCTCAGGAATACCAGCTTCTATTTTACCCACTAAGTCGGCACCTACGTCAGCTGATTTGGTATAAATACCCCCACCAACACGTGCAAAAAATGCAACAAGTGAGCCTCCAACGCTAAAGCTGGTTAACAATAATAAAAAGTCGGGACGATCAGAATACAAGTAATATATAGTACCAAGACCCAATAACCCGCAACTTGCAACTGCAAAACCCATAACCCCGCCACCAAAAAATGAAACAAGGAATGCAGCGTGTTCACCACGATTTTTTGCTGCCAAGGTAGTACGTACGTTCGCCGCTGTTGCTGCGCGCATACCAAGAAAACCTGTCAACATCGACATGAATGAACCAACCATAAATACCGCAGTAACTAATATGCTTTTTACCAAGAGCCCTATAAAGGTACCAATAATAAGTACCATTAAAGTAATAATTTTGTACTCTTCGCGCAAAAAGGTCATTGCACCAGTACGAATAGCCTGCGCTATACGTTCGGCCTTTTCATCTTCGACCGTAATTTTTTGAATCGCATTCATCAGAAAGGCAACAACTGCCAACCCAAAGGCGGCAACTCCACCAAAAATAAGAGAAAAATTGAGAACTGATAGTTCCATGTATGCTGCTCCGTTTATTAAAAATAAATAGGTTGTACCGACACAGATCGAAATTTAATATTACCGTTTAGATTTAAGATTGTAAAGTAGCATTTTGAGTAGCAAAAATACTGATCATCCACCAATAATACCCTGCTAGAATTAATGCTGCCAATACCCCATGGAACGCTTCTGGCTTTTTTTCATATACATATTGAGTACCATCAGCTATTACTTTACTACACTTAATAATAGGTTCTCCATAATTACCTATGTTTTTTTGGGTAAAAAAGCTCTCATTCACTTCTAACTTACTATTATCCTGATTTTCTTTGACTCCAGGCAATCTACTCATACCATTTGTTTGCACTGATATACAGCTTACTGCACATACTATTATAGGCAAAACCATTCTTTTCATTATTGTAAATACCCTTCTTTGTTGATTAGATCATTTTTAATAATTATTAAATTATACCAATATTATAAATATATTCCTGCAAGAACCAATGCCAAAGCGATACCCATTGCTCTGCCATATATTTTATATATTTGCGTATCATTTATCATGATTATTTTTACTGATTTATTACATACATCCATGTTGCTACTTGTGGAACCTTCATTAGATTCATCTCTTTCATCATCACTACAAGCATCATTTGCTTGACTGCTCCAGTTTTCTTGACTATTTGCTTCATCAACCAACTCATCTGATTGACTATTAATATAGAAATGATGCACTTCTGCAAGATCAAATATTTTTGTAAGACGATTTAATCGATCAACCATATCTTGCGTTAATGAAATAGGAAAATGTTTGCTCAATCCCATTAAATTTTCTCTTTGATCAAGCAATTTTCCTTGTTGATCAACTTCAATATCTAAATCACGACTCTCTTGCACTATTTGATAATTTTCTTTTTTGGTAAAATCATCTGGCGCCATAGCATGCATTGATATACAAGCAGTAGTTAGCCATGGTATTAAAAATAAAATTCTTTGCATGTATATCCTTGTTTACTTAAGCACTAAAAAAATAATAAAGACCAACACCTATTGATACAACTGAACTAATTCCAGATACAATGGCTACTCTAATTATTAATTTATCTAGATATTGAGATCGCTTTAAATCTGTATGTAAATCGTTAAAAGCTATATATAGAGCATGATCTCGTCTGGCAACATATTGTATCTGCTCCCTAATCTCATTCTTCCTATTGTTCTGTTGTTCTACAATATGACTAATTTCAGGATTCACTCCAAAAATATTTACGCTACTGCACAATAATAGAAAATTAAAGTACATAATTTTCATACAATATCTTTCTAGTTATTCAAGAATTAAACCATGCGTAAGCACTATATCCAATCAATCCTGCTGCAACTCCACTTGATATAATACCAACGGTAATCGCTATAGTTCTTATATTCTTTATTCGTTGTTCTCTTTGCTGCCGATTTTTTGCTATTTGTTGTAGCTGCTCAAGTGTATTTTGTAACTGTTCGTGTCGTTGATCAACTATTTGCATTGCCTGGTTTATAGATCGTTGAGTCACATGACTAGGATCTACAATACGCGGTGCAGGCCGATTTGACCACCTAAAGACATAATTTAATAGGTTAACCGTAAACTGCTGCCTAGAGGTAAGCTCTGTTGTCTGCTCAATTATTTGCTTTTGTATTTCGTCATTACCCGCATTCAAAGGAATAGGACATACAATAAACAATGCCAAGAATATCTTTTTCATATGCTTCCTTGTTTAAGCACTCAGTCTTTGCATAGTACTTATAATCGCCCACGCTGCACCTGCAATAAAAAGCATTTTTAATCCCAATTTTATACGGTCTGATTGTATCCGCATATTTCTTTCTCGTTCACGAGCTTCATCATCTTTTTGTATAATTTGTCTGATGATTTCTAGAAATTCCTCTGCTGCATTTTCATTTTTCTGATAGCGTATTATTGTATGTTGCCCACTACTATCGATTACCATGGCTGTGGATTGATTACGGTCAATCCCATCGGATTCCATTGCATAAATATTGCTACATACCAATAATAAAAAAATTAAACATTGTTTCTTCATACAATTAATTTTCCCATCCAAAATAGGTATACAGCACAAATCCACAACTAACTATTGCTATACACATCACTCCACCCATATACATACGATATTGTTCTGCGCGTCGTAGTTGTGCAATTGCACGTTGCTCATTATATTTTTGCACTTGTATATGTATTTTAAAAAATTCAAAAATAGTCTCATCACGCTCATCATTAAAATATGCAATTACATGCGGCCCGCTAGCTTGCTGATTTTGTTCTTCCATTGCTGCCACTAATTGCCCAAATACAAGCATAACGATAAGTAATGGTATCTTCACAAATTTTTCCTACAGCTCTATTCTGTTGCCTAGCGGCTCTGATAACCAATACATCAAGATAAAAACTATGCCAGCTACCCCATATATTTGATAACGATATTCAGATAACCTCAACTGTCTGGCCATATGCATAACATAACTATCTGTTATTGGCACATATTGTTGCAACATATCTATAGCTTTAAATTTGAAGTATTGATATTTAGATTTCGATTCACGTAGTTGTACAACTGCTTCTTCAAGAGAAAGTCCCGGTGAGGCTTTTTCCATACTTTGCATATTCAAAGCTGTTATCAAGATAAGTAACATGAACCTAATATTTTTCATTTCTTATCCTTTTTTAATACAATGCTTGAATTATTTGCCGCTCACTAAAATATTTTTTCTGAGAACCGACAATTTGATATTCATCAGTCCCCTTGCCCAAAATAGCAATAATAGATCCTGCACGTGATTTTTTATATGCTAAATTAATAGCATTTTGCCGATCAACTTCATAAATAACTTTATATTTATGTTCTATGCCAGCTGCAATATCTTCCATAATTTTTAGTGGATCTTCAGTTCGTGGATTATCGGAAGTTAAAATTACCGTATCTGCAAAAGTTGATGCTATCTTACCCATGATAGGCCGTTTGTGCGGATCACGTTGCCCTCCTGCGCCAAATACCACAATCAAATCATCTGTTTGTGCACGTAACATAGAAAGTACTGCCTCATATGATGACGGGTTATGCGCATAATCAATAATACACCGTGCACCATTCGGCATACTAAATTGTTGTAAGCGACCCGGTACACCAGAAAAATATGCTAAACTACTGACAACATCTTGTTGGCGTATACCAAGAGCAAGCGCCATACGCGCAGCACCGAGTATGTTATAACAATTAAAACTTCCTAACAAAACGGGGCAAGCAATAATAACATCATCACACATAATAGTGCATGGTTGTTCTGTTTTTATGACTGTACTTCCATGAAACCCAAATCCTTTATATTGATTTTGTATAAGCGGCACCGATAGTGCATCATCCATGTTAATCAATACTGGTGCACCGTTTTTAACCTGATCAAATATCAAACATTTGGCCGCAAAGTAGGCATCTATAGTGGGATAAAACTCTAAATGTTCATGAGAAAAATTAGTAAATATAACGCCATCAAACAAAATATCATGCACTCGATGCAAACTGAGCGCTTGTGCAGCAACCTCCATCACTACATATTCTACTTGCGCATCTACACAACAGCGCAAAAACTGTTGCAAGTAATCTGGCTGTGGTGTTGTAAGCGCCGGTGGAAATATAGTATCCATTATACGATTATGTACCGTACTGACCAAACCTACTTTTTTGCCTGCACCTTGCAACACATGTGCTAACAAAAAAGTAGTAGTCGTTTTTCCTTTGGTACCAGTGACACCAATAATCTTTAATTGACGTGCTGGATATCCTGCTGCTTGCGCACTTAATACAGCAAGTGCTTTACGTGTATCTGGCACACGTTGAACCTCAACGCCAGCATCACGCATAAGTCGCCAAGTATCTACAGACACCTGAGCGTCCTCAGCCAATACAATCACAGAGGCTCCATTTTTGATCGCCTGTGGAATATAAGCAACTCCGTCAACACTCATGCCGGCGATTGCGACAAACGTTGATCCTGGTTGAACGTAATCGGTATGACACGTAACAGGAAATTTTTTTGGCATCATCACTTGATTCATTGTTATTCACTTTGCATATATGCGTTCAGCTCTCGAGAAATAACGGGAAGTAAATATGCTATACCCAATAAATTAAGAAATAACATACAAGCAACTGATACATCAATCGCATTCCATACAAATTCAACAGAAACCAAAGCCCCTATGCTTGTGGTCAGCGCATATACCACAACAAAAGCAAATCCATACTTACCATTCGTTAATGAAAACCATGCGGCACGAACAACATATGCATACGTAACAAGTACCCCCATACCAAATGCAATAGCAAGAAAATTCACAATCCAACCACCCAGTTGTCCAAATGCTGTATTAAATGCTGCAATAGTCAGTGCCGTACTGTCAAATCCAGAATTCCACACACCGCTGGTAACAATACATAAACCAACTAAAAATGCTACAAGCGCACTAATAAATGTGCTCACCATAGAAATAAGACCATCTTTAACCGATTCTGTACTACCGGTAAAACCAAATAAAATACCAGCAGTTCCCAAACCTGCCTCCGTAGCAAAAATAGAACGTGCCATACCAAAACGCAAGGCTTGTTGAAAAGTAAACCCGAGCGTGCCACCAAACACAGCTTGCGGTTCAAGAGCACTCATAACAATGAGTTGTAAAGCACTAAAAATATTCGCATAGTTATAAGCCAGCACAAAAAATGAAGAACTGAAAAAAACTATAACCTTAATTGGTACAATTTTATTAGAAACTTGAACAATGCGTTGCGAGCCACCCAGAATTACATAGAGAGTAAACAAACCAGCTACAACAGCGGTTACCATTGGAGGAATACCCCATGTTGTATACAAACCCAACATAATTGAGTTTGATTGTGCTGCATTACCTCCGAGTAACCCAAAAATGACACATGATATTGCATATAAATAGGCAAATACATAACCAAATGGCAACTGTTTGAGATACAACATTGGACCACCAAGCACGGTACCACGTGGTGCATACTTTGCAAATTGGGTGCTCAAAAAAACTTCTGCAAATCGTATAGACATAAGTACCATACCAAAAATCATAACCCAGAATACAGCACCGGGTCCGCCCATATACACTGCTGTAGCAACACCCGCAAGACTACCATTCCCGATACTTGCACTCAATGCATTCACAAATGCTTGTACGGGGGTCATATCTCCGGCATGTGCAGTTTCAGACGGATTGAGTAATGTATTGATTGCTTTAAAAAAATAGCGGATCTGCACAAAACGCAACCAAATAGTACATGCAACACTGACTGCTACGACATAAAAAATTAACGGCCAACCAAGTAACCAATTTTTTATAATAAGTATGTCAGACAAGTTAATCACAACTGTTCCCTTCAGTTTTGTACAATGATTTTTACAACACGAGAATCTTTAGTATACTCAAGTTTTAGACATCTGCATACCCGATCAAAACGAAAATAAAAACTATGAAAATACTCGCTCTAGATATTGGTGATAGTTGGACTGGTATCGCTATTTCTGATCCATTACAAATGCTTGCGCGTCCATATAAAACAGTCGCAAGTAAAGATTTGAAAGATACACTTACCACTATATTATCTGCTGAACCAATTATCACCGTTGTAGTTGGTTATCCAAAAACACTACGTGGTACAGAAAGTGAACAAACACTTAAAATAAAAAACACTGCCCTTAAGCTAGAAGCAATGTTTAGTTCTGTCACATGGAAATTGTGGGATGAACGACTTACGAGCAAGCAAGCTGCACGTATACAAAAATCGAAAACAAAAGAAGATAAGTTACAATCGCATGCCATTGCTGCAGCACTTATTCTTGGTTCATATTTAGATCATCTTAATTTTCAAAAAAATCTGCTAGAATAAGCCTTTATAGCTAATTTATTGACAAGAATAATTGTTATGCGCTAGCATGGAATTAAAGAAGGAGTAAGGTAACGAAGCAAGCGTAATCACTTAGTAGGTGATTGCTAGAGGGGCGAGAGTAAGATGAAATGTAAAAAGTGCGATGGCCTCATGGTTTTGCAATCTTTTTTTGATCATTTTCTCAGCTTTGAAGGATGGAAGTGTCTCAACTGTGGTAAAATCATTGTAAAAAAAGAAAAGACTATAGAATCTGATTCATTCAGTATCTTTTATCAACAACAAAAATGCAAAAATCGAAATTAACATCAAATCTTTTTTTAGCTATCCAAAACACTTATGAATCTATCGAGTTAGGGTTATTTGAGCAAGACCGACTTATTGATGTCATATGCGAACCCAAAATACACGCAAGTAAAAATTTTATACCATGCATACAACAACTGCTTGCGTGTAACAATATTGCTTTAGATGCTATTCAGTTTCTGGCCGTTAATCAAGGGCCAGGGCCATTTACTACACTTCGCGTAGTTTTAGCATCAACTAATGGGTTAAGTTTTGCCCAGCAAATACCTATGACTGGGATCGATGGCTTACATGCATTAGTTGAGGAACATCTCAATGATACATATCCCAACACTATTGTTTTACTGAATGCATTTAATCAAGAAGTATATTTTGCAATACATATACATTTACAAACTATTGAAACTGGGTATATGAAAATCACTGAACTTCTCAAACAGATTCATAATGATTATCCCAACGATTTTTTGCGGTTTATAGGAAATGGAACAGCGCTATATCGTGATGATATTTTGCACATGTTTGGTAACAACGCATATATCCCTGAGCATCTTCCACAGACTTGTTCACTTAAACAAATTGGCACTATAGGCTGGCAACAGTGGCAGCAGAAAAAAAATATATCATATCAATTGCTACCATTGTATTTAAAAAAACATGCCGCACAACAAGCTTTTGAACAAAAATAAATTACTGATTCATCTCACGCGCACCATATTCACGCAAAAGCACGTCAATGTCCCCATACCCTTTTTCTATTGCTAATTGCAATGCGGATCCTATTTCAGGAACAATTACTATTCCTACTTGTGCACCAGAGTTAAGCAATGTTTGGACCATGGCTTTATTATTTTGTTCTACCGCAATCATAAGTAGTGTGCGTTTATTTTCAACAACGTTTACATCCGCACCATGATCAACTAAAAACGATACAAATCTAACATCTCTATTTTGTTCAACTACAAGAGTTAATAATTGTGTTGCAACAGTTGAATTTAATGACACACCGTATTTGATCAAATTCATAAATGCATCAATATTATTTGTATCAACTGCATAAGTTAATGCTTGTTCAGGAGCAAACTCAATAATATTTTTACTTCGTATCCATCCCGTAAGCACAGGGATCTCTGCAACATATTCGCTTTGCGCTGCGATAACTAAAGGCGGCGTTCCCTTTTTTAATAAACGAAGCAAATTAAATAATTTATATTGTGCGTATTGATCAAGAGTAAATGCATGAGCAAGTGCAAGAATAAATACTACTTTTTCATCACGACTCAATGGGGATTTATTATCTTTTATGATTATTCTGGCCAATTCTTCAGTCCGCTCAAGGGATACTCCTTGCAGTGTTTGTGCAAGTACACCTGGCGCACGTGCAATAAGTAAAGGTTGTAGATAATTAAGGGCTTGTGAACGACGAACTTCATCTAAAGGGTGAGTGTAGGATCGTACCGTATCTTTGCGGACCGTCTTTGACCCATGCAAAAAACCAATACTAGCACTAAACAAAACTAATACGGTTAATAATAATGCTATATCAGATCGACCCTTTTCCATAGTTATATCCCCTTTATATGATTTTGCTCCACCCCTTCGTGTCACGAATATACAAAACGTAACATCTATCTTTAGTGTAATGTTGCTGCAAAACAAAAATCAATAAAAATAGTAATACTATTTGGAATACACTTCTTAAAAAGAATTATACAATAGACCGAAAAACTGCAGCACTTACTATGGCAGCCTGTTTTGCACGTAAAATAGTTGGCGTAAGTTTAAAAAAATTAAATGATGCCGCGTGAACTAATTCTTTTTCTGACGGCGTCAAATCACCTTCGGGTCCAACCATGATATATAATTCAGAAATGGACGATGGTATTTGTTGAATACTTGTTGTAAGTGCCATACCTTCTGGGTCAGCATACATTTTGTATGCACTTTTTGCCAATTGCACAAGATACGCACTTAATTCAATTGGCGCATGCAAAGTAGGCAATGAAAATTGTTTTGCTTGTTCTCCAGCAGCAATAATCACTCGCTCAAGTCGCTCGAGTTCTTTTTGACCACCCCATACTCGCTGGACTTTCTGTGTAGTAACCAATTGAATAGAGTTTACTCCGGCCTCTGCCAGACCGTATACCGCTTCAGAAAGATCTTCTCTTTTTAACACAGGCAATATAAAGTGAACAGTTGGCATAAGCTGTTTGTTTATATGATATGCACGAATATGCCCAATAACACGGGATTTACCCTCAAATGCATCAAGAAGTACTTCTACATGTTGCATAGCATCAAACAAGATAATTTTCTGCCCCTGATGCATACGCAATACATGTACTAAACGATGAAAAAAATCTTTATCATCTATAGTAATATATTCATCAGATTGACTTTTGAGTATATGCGATAAATTATCTAGATACAATGCAAATTCATGTTCCATAATATGACAACCAATAGATTATTTTAAAGTATACCTACAAATTTTGTGTATACCGCAGTACACATTTGTTTGCCTACATCATATTTTTGTAATACAAAATCACCAATACGCATAAGATATATCTTCCATTGAGGCAATGGTTCTATGGAAATATCCTCTGAAACTGCACCATGCTCTACCATTTCATCAATTAATTCATCAAATAAAGCATCCATATCTACATCTTGCGATTCTACTTTCTTATCCATTTGAATTTGCGCAGCCTGCTCAATAAAGTAGCCCATTGCTTGATACAATAACTGCACTTCTCGCATCATACCTATTGCATCTAACCCTTCATTATTTTTTATATAAATATCCGCGCCACACTCATCAATTAGGTACCGCACTATGTGGTAATGCCCATTGCTAATAGCACAATGCAATGGTGTGTCTCCACACATGCCTTGTACATTGACATCCATTTTACACACATCTACTAAGTATTTAACTACATCAATAAACCCAAATGAACATGCGTGATGCAATAATGTATCACCATATTCATCTACATTGGTAATATCAGCACCATATTCCTCTACCAATTGCTGCACATAACTGAGAATTCCTGCTTTGGTGGCCAAGCGTAAACTATCATCAAGATCTGTTTTTGTTTTTACATGGTCAAATTGTTCGGATAATACTACTGTACTTTGTTTTTGTACCGATATATTTTTATGTGGCTGTGTAACACGAGGACGTCCACACGTAAGACTAACTAGCGAAATACCAATTATAGTTAAGATTTTTTTACAAAACATATGTTCCCTTTTTTTCAAAAAACTACAGAATACAAAGGCCTAGTATACCTCTATTTGAGCAAAGGAACAAAAATTATTCTTTTTGTTATTGAGAACCTGCACTCGCAGAATTCGATCTCACCCGTGTCTGTTCTGATCTGCTCCAACGAGATGTTGGTGTTAATGGTCGTGGTGAAGTCGGCATAGAACGTGGTGATGTAGGCGCTGGAATACCATCTATGCGTGATAAAGTATTGGACGTGTTATTGACCGGCGGAAACCCATGTTGTTTTCCTAATCTAAGAGCTTCACTGCTGCCTCTAGAAGCACTTCTCTTTTTGAGAGCTCTTGAATTTTTGACCATCGGGACATTAACTGGATCGCTACCACTATATTGCGATGGACTTTCCTGAGCGTATACATAACACCAACAACATAGCAAACTTATAGCTAATAATTTTTTCATAAATAAGCTCCTTTTTTATCTGTATACCTATTACTTTTACTTAAAATTAGGTACTAATATAACCATAAAATATTGCATTATGGCAAGATATTTTACTAAGACTCAAACAAAAAGGAAATTTATGACCAATAAAAAACCAGTTGTTTTAGTTATTTTGGATGGATTTGGCTATTCTAATGCAAAAAAATATAATGCTATTGCGCATGCACATAGACCACATTTAGATAACTGGTTTACACACTATCCACATACATTATTACAAGCTTCTGGCACAGCAGTCGGATTACCTTCGGGTTATATTGGCAATTCAGAAGTTGGTCATTTGACTATTGGTAGTGGACGTATTGTAGAACAACCAATCACGGTATTGAATAAAGCTATTTCTGACGGCTCTTTTTCCAAAAATAAAATATTACAACATGAGTTAGATATTATTGCTCAAAATAAAGGCACTTTACATATTATAGGACTACTTTCTGATGCCGGTGTACATAGCCTTGAAAATCACTTATTTGCTTTTTTGGATACAGCAGTAAATCATGGGATTCACAAGATTATAGTACATCCATTTTTAGATGGGCGTGACACGCCACCTCAATCAGCGGCAACTTATCTAAAAAAACTCGATAAAAAGTTACAAGAATTAGGACGCGGAACCATTGGTTCAATACATGGTAGATTTTTTGCTATGGACCGAGATCGCAATTGGGACCGTACCGAGCACACATACAAAGCACTTACTCAAAAAGCAGATAAACAAAAACCGTTTGCCACATGGCAAAATGCACTCGATCATTATTATCATCAATCGATTACCGATGAATTTATACCACCCACACAGCTAGCGGCAAACAGTATAATTAAACCAGGTGATGGCATAATTTTTTTCAACTTTAGACCGGATCGTGCACGGCAATTGACTGCAGCTTTTATACAAAAAGATTTTAGTAATTTTAAACGTGATTATATACCACTGAGTACTTTTATTACTCCCGTAGCATATGCTGATAATTTAAGAACAAATTTTATGTTCCCGCATTCTACCATACAACATACACTCAAAGAAATCTTGGCTAAACATAGCAAATCAATATTCAGTATTGCCGAAACAGAAAAATATGCCCATGTTACCTACTTTTTTAACGGTATGCAAGAAAACCCTGTAGCTACTGAAACTCGCATAATTATTCCTTCGTTACATGCAAAAAATTATGCCAAATATCCTTGCATGTCTGCTGCAGAAATTACCAAAACAGTTATTGATTCTTTACGTAAAAATCCACAGGATTTTTATCTGATTAATTATGCAAATGCCGATATGGTTGGTCACACGGGAAACTTTGATGCTACTGTACGCGCAGTTGAATGCCTTGATCACGAATTAGAAAAACTATATACCGTCATAATCAAAGAACTTGATGGCACCTTAATTATCACGGCAGACCATGGCAATGCAGAAGAGATGTATGATGAAAAATATCAGCAACCGCGTACGGCACATACCACTAACCCAGTACCATTTCTGGTTATTAACAAGCACATAAAAAAAGGTGAGCTTTCGCTCACCCAACTTGCTGATATAGCACCATTTATTTTAAAACTAATGCAGCTGCCCATACCCACAGAAATGATTAGGTAGTCGGTACCATATATTCAAAATACACATAACCCTCATCATCACGGTACACCTCTTGGAATCCGAGGCGTTTATATATTTTCTGTGCAGCAAAGTTTACCGTACGTGTTACTAGCTGTATTTTTTTAGCTCCTTGAGCTATTAAATCATTAACCGCAAATCTTGCGAGCTGTTCTCCATACCCCTTACCCCTAAATATTGGATCAACCGCTAAAAATAGCAAGATACCAACCTGCGGATTTTCTTTGTAATAAGCAGTAAATCCTGCCAATTGGTTATCTACACGTAATACCTTAATTTGCAATATTCCCGCATGCAAAGGATTTCTTGTGGGCGCACGGTATTTGAAAAAATACTCTGCATATTCGCGCGAATAGTCCGGCCGCGATGCGATTAACCAATACCAATTTTCTTGAAACAATTTTAAAATAGATTCTAAATCTCGTGCCTCATCATAAGTATAAAAAGGACCTTGTTCTAGTACCTGCTGCGGTTTGCTTTGATGTTGCACATAATAATAACCAACACCTGCAATACCAATTAAACTTGCTGCTATAATAATTTTTTTCATAAGCTTATTCATGAGTTCCCTTTATTTTTGGTACAGCATATTCAATGCTATGTAAAGTCAATCCTTTTGCTGCGGCTGTAGGTAATGTATTTATCGGGTTTTTTGCTTGCAACACATCACGTATATAATGTGTCGGCATATCAGGAGTTGTTGCAACTTTAAGTGCTGCACCAACCATGCGTCTAATCATATAACGTAAAAATTTTTGCGCTACGACTGTTATCCGATATGCATCCCATGACTCTACGTATTCTACAGAAATTTGATCAATCGTACGTATTTTATTAGGATCAGGTGCATCAATAGAACAAAACGAAGTAAAATCATGCGTTCCAACAAAAATCTGTAATGCACTAGTGAGCTTATCAATATCAACACGAGAAGAATAAAACCAACCATATCGTTGTACAAATGGTGATGGTTTTTTCAAAAAAACGTGATAGTGATATGTTTTACGCACCACATTATACAATGGATGAAAATCCGCAATAGAAAGATCTAATGATCTTATGATAATATCACCTGGTAATACAGCATTCCAAACACGAAGCATCGTTGCTGTATCCAAAGGCAAATCGGTTTTAAATTGCGCTACTTGCCCCTGTGCGTGTACACCCGCATCTGTACGCGATGCACCAAGAATTTTTATGGATTTTTTAAAGACATATGCAAAAGTATCTTGAAGTACTTGGGTGACCGTCATCAAATCTTTTTGTTCCTGCCACCCATGATAGTTGGTACCATCGTACGCAATTACAATTGTATACTTAAACATAGAACCTATTTTACGCGTTTACGCATTGTCTCATTTAAAACGCGTTTACGTAAACGAATAGAACTTGGTGTAACCTCAATAAGTTCATCCGGGCGTATCCATTCCATGCAACGCTCAAGGGACATTTTACGCGCTGGTGCAAGTTTAATAGCATCATCTGAACCAGATGCACGCATATTAGTTAATTTTTTGCCCTTACATGGATTTACCGTCAAGTCATTGTCTCGGCTATGCTCACCAATAATCATTCCCTCATATACTGGCTCACCTGGCTCTACAAATAAAATACCGCGTTCTTGTAAGGCATCCAGTGCATATCCGGTTACTGGTCCATTTTCCATGGACACTAATGCACCTTTAGTACGTGTTGGAATATCACCCTTGTATGGTTGATAGTCAAGAAAGCTCACGTTCAATAAACCAGTACCACGTGTATCCGTTAAGAATTGGCTTTTGAACCCAATCAAAGCACGTGATGGCACTTCATATTCCAAACGTATACGCCCATCACCAAAGGTAACCATATTTTTCATGATACCTTTACGTCTACCAAGATTTTCCATCACAGAACCTTGATATTCTTCTGGAGTATCAATCACCACAAATTCAATTGGTTCGTACTTTTGACCATCAATAGTTTTATAAATAACTTGCGGTGCAGAAACTTGTAACTCAAATCCTTCACGACGCATGTTTTCAATTAACACACCAAGATGTAATTGACCACGGCCAGATACTTTAAATATTTCCGGAGAATCAGTTGGTTCAACACGTAATGCAACGTTAGTTTTTAATTCTTTATCAAAACGATCTTTTAAATGGCGAGACGTTAAAAACTTACCTTCTTTACCATTAAATGGTGAATCGTTGACTGAGATAAACATACTGAGTGTTGGTTCATCAATTGCTACATATGGGTATGGATTTGGATTATTTGGCGCACAAACTGTAGCACCAATTGAAGGCTGCTCATTAAACCCAGTTACTGCAACAATATCACCACTTGCAGCTTCCGGCACTTCAACTTTATCAAGGCCAACAAATTTAAATATTTTAGTAACTTTAGTTGGAGCACCTATTTTGTCTCCCTTGCAAAGAACTATTTGTTGTCCTAACTTAAGTTCTCCACCAAAGATACGGCCAACAGCAATTGGACCCAAGAAGTCTGAGTGATCAATATTTGTAATCAGTAATTGTAATGAATCAGATTGTGACTGAGGAGCTGGTACATATTTGATAATCGCATCAAATATAGGCTGCATATCTTTTGATTCAACTGAAGGATCAGTAGTTGCAAATCCTAATCTGCCTGAACCATATAAAACAGGAAAATCTAATTGCGAATCATCTTGTGCTAAATCTAAAAATAGCTCATGAATACTTTCTTCAGTACGTTTTATATCTGCATCTTTACGATCAATCTTATTGATAAACACAATAGGCTGTAATCCAAGTTGCAACGCCTTTTGCAATACAAAACGCGTACCAGGCAAAACACCTTCCGCCGCATCAACTAATAATAAAAAGCCTTCAACCATTTGCAGCGTACGTTCCACCTCGCCACCAAAATCTGCGTGGCCTGGTGTATCAACAATATTAATTGCATAATCACCGTATGTAATACCGGTATTTTTTGCCAAAATAGTAATACCACGTTCACGTTCAAGATCATTTGAGTCCATTACGCGGTCTTGTCCAGCCATACTAACTGTACCAGATTGTTGTAATAGTTGATCTACTAATGTTGTTTTACCATGATCTACGTGTGCGATGATTGCTATGTTGCGCAGATTAGAACGCTCCATTTATTCACCTATTGGGTTAAAAAAGGTGCCTACCTCAATAAGCAAGCACCTTGATGTTATTAACTATTAAAGATATTGAGTTGTGTATGGCAATAAAGACATTACACGAGCTTTACGAATTTCACGTGACAATTCACGTTGGTGCAATGCACAGTTACCAGAAATACGTGAAGGTAAAATTTTACCACGCTCAGTTAAAAAACCTTTCAAAAAAGTTGCATTTTTATAATCAAGATTCAATGCATACTCTTTTTTCCCACAAAAACGACAATGCTTGTTTGGACCTGCGCCATTGCGTCGTGTACGTTTTTTTACTAATCGAGCGCTAATTTTTAATTTAATTTTCTTAGTCATGATTATTGTCCTTAACTAGCTTATTCTTGGTCATCAAATTCAGTATCTTCTTCCATTTCTTCAAAATCAATATCTGTTACTTGACCTTTCTTGCCATCTACTGCAGAAATCAAGCCTTCAATCTTTTTACGTTCATCCATGAATCCGCGTGAATTTGTTGTTTCCGGCGCATCTTCTAAAGATTTTGGACGCTGATATGCAAGTGACTGATTTGGTTCAAGCTTGGTCAACATATTACGCATTACAATGTTGTTTAACCTGATTTTGAACAATGATGATATTTCATTCAATGCTGTTTCTGCTTTGTCAGTTTCAAAGCGAGCTAGAAAGTATATGCCATAATCATTTCTATCTACTGGATATGATAATTTATATTTACCCCAGCGCTCAAATGATATCAATGATCCATTTGATTGGCGAACTACAGAATCAATCTGTTTTTCGATAGATTTTGTCTCATCTTGGGTAATTTCAGGTACCGCAAGCATAAGTACTTCATAACGGTGCATCATGCATTTCCTCTATACTAAGTGGAAGTGAACTAAACACTATAGAACAGGACCACCCTATTCTATTTAGTATTTAAGAGTTTATTTATAATCAAAGATAGCAAAAAGGCCAGAAAAATCTAGTTTTCCTGACCTTTCTGAGTCTATTTAAGCAAGTTTTTGAGATCGGTGAATTACACGACCTATAATTCTAAAGTGATCTTTGCCACGCACCAATGCTATTGGTGGTTGCTTATGATTCACTGATTCAAGTACTATAAAATCTTCGGTGTAGGTAACCTGTACAATAGATTTTACCGGCGTATCATTACCATATTCTACCGCAGCAATATCACCTGAACGTGTCCAAACTTCTGGCGATACGATTAAGTAATCACCTTTTACAAAGGTTGGTGACATCGTGTTATTTTCTACACACAAAGCAAACATTGCATCATCATTTGAGTTTAATACTGGTACAAATTCATCTTTGTGACCAGTAGTAATTTGCATTAATTGGTTGTTATATGGAGATGGGTTTGATGGAACTTCACCTACAACCGGTACAATTTTTACCTGTAGGTTAACATCTGATTTTTCAGGCATACTAACATTTTTATCAATATTATCAGTACGTTGACGACGCTCTGAGAACAAGTCGATTGGACTAATTTCAAATGCCATTGCTAATTTGCGTAATGAGTCTTCGTTCCAACGGCGAGTACCGTTTTTGATATGGGTCAGATAACTCTCTGACATCCCTGTTTTTTCTGCTAAAACCTTAGTGGTCCAGCCTTTTTCTCTGAGCAGTTCTTTTACTCGTAATTGAGTCGAAGTTGAAGCCATGAGATACTCCTTCTTACAATCTTAGTTTTCTTATAGTATGATTGAATCCACTGCATTATTTCTAATTGTACGCCAAATATACTGATTGTCAAACGGGTTACAGGTATATGAGCCAAAAAATTTCCTCCCTGAAAATCACTAAAAATTACTATGAGAAAACCTCTTGGCAACGAGGGGCTGTTGTCTGTGGTATAGATGAGGTAGGCCGCGGGTGCTTGGCTGGCCCCCTGGTCACTGGAGCAGTAATATTACCACCTGGTAAAAGCCACCCCCAATTGAAAGATTCCAAGCTCATGACCCCTCAGGAGCGCGAAAAAGCCTTTTTATGGATCAAAAAGCATTGCTGGTACTCTGTTGGCATTATCAATAACCGCTTGATTGATGAGCACAATATTTGGCAAGCCACTATATTGGGTATGAAAAAGGCCCTTGTACACCTACTGGCCTCCTGCCCACTCACCCCTGAATGTATACTCATAGATGCTGTACCTTTGAATCTGTTTGATACCGGGCTTGGACACATACCGACATACAGCTTTACCCAGGGAGAACGCAAATCGAGTTCTATAGCTGCAGCTTCTATTGTAGCCAAAGTAACCAGGGACCATATGATGGCAAAATATGCAACGCTGTTTCCCAGCTATCATTTACAAAAGCACAAAGGATACAGCACTCAAAGCCATAAACTTGCAATTAACACTCACACGCATTCAATTATTCATCGGGTAAGTTTTTTAACCAATATTGTTACCCCTCAAGAAAGTGATTATGCAGAACAACAAACCATTTGCTGAAGTTATTGAAAGCTCATTAACCGGCTGGCTTGCACAAAGCTGGCAATGGGATAAATTCCCTCAATTTGGCACAATGGTCACTATCACCAGCAATAACCGTACCTTATTCGGTGTAGTATATCAGGTACAAACAGGTTCTATGGATCCTGTACGTTATCCTTTCCCTTATCAAAAAACTGAAGAAGAATTACGCGCAGAACAACCACAAATTTTTGAATTTCTAAAAACTACATTTGCATGTCTGACGTTGGGATATCAAGAAAAGGGACGGCTCTACTACTTATGCGCACCGGAACCACCAAAGATTCATGCTTTTGTAACCAACATGCCACTTGATCTGAGTAAACAGTTTTTTATCAACCACAATTATTTGCACACACTTTTTGCACATAGCAACCAAGTAAGCAATCTTGACGAGCTGCTTCTTGCACTCATCAAGTATCAACAAATGTTGAATATATTATCTGAAGATTCACTCGATATATTCATGCGACGATATGCATTACTTATTGGTAATGATTATCGCCGCACTAAATTATTTTTACAACGAGTTGAACCATTAGTACGTATTAATCATAATTATCCGAACTAGGATCTTTATTAATCATTATGTGATGGTGCTGCGCCAACATCATAATCCTTATCTAATGGGCCACGGCACGTTGGACAGTGCCGATCATGTAAGGCTAATTTACATGTTTTACACAAAAAATGTAAACAATTCAAATGAGCTACTGTACGTTGATTAGGTTCCACTGGCTCAGAAAAACATATCGGGCATTTGTATTCTGCTTGTTCTGCGCTGTAATTAACTATAAAATCCACAATATGATACTGCTCTTTATTTTTTGCTAATTTAAATGGAGAACCTGCTGTGTGAAATGGTCTTTTCTTTCTTTTAAAGCTCGCCTCTGCACGTATATCTGCACCTTGACTGACCAAAAATTTTACCATCGGCAAATTGCCAATCTTGGCAGCTATGTGCAATGGCGTTTTTCTCCTTTTTTTCTCTTTTTCATTTATAGGTATATTTTTTTTAACTAATAATGTAAGTAATTTATCATATTCTTTTGCGGCTACATAACGCTCTATATGTTTTTCTTTAGCATCAGCATCTTTTAGTTGTTCAAGTAAAAACTGCATGATAGCTATGCCATTTTCGTTATAAGCAGCATGATGCAATACGCCTTGTCCTTGAACATCGCACGCATATATATCTGCACCTTGTGCAAGCAAAAAATCAATCATAGGTATTGTATTATTGTTTTCTTCTTCAACCATATTAAGCAATGGCGTCATGCCGTTTTTATCCGGCTTATCAATTAAATCCCGCATACCACAGTCATCGCATAAAAACCGCATCATATCTACATTACCCCCTACAGCTGCGTAATGCATCAAAGTGCTACCATCTTCATCACATGCATGTTTGTTTGCACCTTTTTCCAATAAATATTTTACCCCATTCAAATGGCCTCCGGCCGCTATTTGATGCAATGGAGTTCTATTGTAATTATTTGGTTTATCAAAAGGCATATTATATTCATCAATCAATAATGCGAGTATTTCAATATGTCCTCCATGCTTTGCATCATGGCGAGCATATCTTGCAGCATAATCGATTAATGAAACATCAAAATGACTACCCGCAAGCCTATCTTTATCAGCACCATGCAACAGTAGATACTTGGTCGAATCAAGCGCTCCCTTACTAACCGCATAAAATAGTGGCGTAAAATTAGCATTATTAGGCTCATCAACCAAATCATCTAAAGAATATGATTCTACCAAGAATTGTAAGATTTCAGCATTATGACATGCAGCCACATGAAGTACCGTGCATCCTGCTGCGTTTTTTATACGTGGCGGTATGGAATTTCTACTAAATAATGTTTGTATTGCTTCTTTATCACCCCGTTTAATTGCATCAAATAACACATCATTCGGATATTTTTTAAAAATATTCCCTTGAAATTCGAATTCCTTATTGGCATGAGGACCCTGCGGTGCTAACGCTAAACAACTACCCGTTTTTGCAGGTCTGCATATATCTGCAGGCACTTGTATCGGAACCGTTGCCATTGAACCTGGAACCAACTCTATGTGTTGCATAATACGTGCATTAGTATGCATACGTAGCACCTTATGCAATATATTGTCTTGCAATTTTTTATCCTTACTGACCACCTGTGCTTGCTTCCGAATTTTTTGCTGCACACGTTGCCAGTATGCATCATCAAATACTGGGAATTCATCTTGAGAACGTACGCGCTTCATACCTTCAAGTGGATTCATAGCGAACAATACAAAAACCATATATATAAAAAACATACATAAACCTTTCCATAAATAACTATTTTTGCATCCATCAAGTGTATAAATTTTTCTTTAAAAAGCCTAAATATGGATAAAATTTGGGCTTTTGCTACACTAATAATAAAAGAATTAAGGACTTTATCTATGTTTAATTTTATCAAACAAAAACTTCAAAAAATCTATAATAACTTCACCACTAAAGTTTCTGCCATCTTTGGTCGTACAACCATAGACGAATCTACCTTAAAAGAATTAGAAATTACTCTTCTATCTGCAGATACCGGTGTACAAACAACACGCACAATAATTAATCAGCTCAAACAATATGCCCAAGATGGTACATTACCAGAAGGACAAAATTTGCGTGATGCATTGCGCAACATTTTAATAACTATTCTACAAAAAACAGAATCTATTTCATTAGCCGATAGACAGGTATATGTTTTAGCTGGTATTAATGGATCAGGTAAAACAACCTTTGTTGGTAAACTTGCTCACTTATTGTCTCAAAATGGAAAAAAAGTATTACTCGTTGCTGCAGACACATTCCGTGCTGCTGCTGCCGAACAACTACACGCATGGGCACAAAAAATTGGCGTCGACATTGTTATTGGCACACCAAATCAAGATCCAGCATCAGTCGTATTTGCCGGGTGTGATAAATTCAAACAAGAAGCCTATGATGCACTCATAATAGATACTGCCGGTCGCCTACACACCAAAACAAATTTAATGAATGAACTTGCAAAAATAAAACGTATTATTACCAAACAGTTACCTGATCAACAGATAACTACCTTGCTTACTATAGATTCTATGCTCGGACAGAATTCGTTTGAACAAGCAAAATTATTTAAAGAATGTACCAGTATAGATGGTATAGTATTGACTAAAATGGATGGCACCGGCAAAGGTGGCATTGTATTTGCCATTGCCGATCAATTACATGTCCCTATTGCTTATATCACGTTTGGCGAACAACTGGATCAGATCAAGTTGTTTGACCCACACAATTATGTACATGAATTATTGGATATTACTTAGATTATTTATTATCCTCTGGATCTGATACTCAAATTCTGCAATTGCTTCTTGTGCATCATATTCTTGTGCTAATTTATATGCCCTACAATCACATGCAGCTGGATCAAAACAATATTTCTCTACTAATAATTTAATCACCTTTGGACGATTATGGATTGCCGCTAAATCGAGCACCGTGCGTCCATACGCATTTATTTTTTCTACATCTGCTCCAGATTGTATCAAGTAATCTATTATATCTGTCAGACCAAGTGATGCTGCAAGATGCAATGGGGTTGTATTATGTTGGCAAACCGCATCAATACTAGCACCTGCACATACGAGATACTGCACAGCACGTTTTTTATTATTAAAAATAGCTAAATGTAATGGTGTGCATAAATATTGGTCATCCCACGTAATAACATTTTTATTTAACTGATTTTCATGTATCAGATAATCAAGCAATTCAGTGTTATCGACCACTGCAGCTTTATGCACTATGGTCAAACCGCATGCATCATACCCTTGCAACGTAAGACCACGACTTTGTAAAAATCTTACCATATGAGTATGGCCTGCTAACGCTGCACGATGGATTAATGGATCACCAATATAACTACCTGCATGAATATCGGCACCTTGGGCAATCCAATGTTGTACAGACGGTATGTCACCCTTTTGCACTGCTTGAACAAGCTGGTTTTGTATATCTATTTGAGTGTCCATACAACAAGCAGGTAAAAAAATAAATAAAACAACGGCAAATATATGCCTTAAGTGTATGTGCATACAATATTTCCTTAATTGACTTACATGAAAGATAAATTATAGTAAGGGTATCAATTTTAATGCTTAAATAAAAGGTTATTCGATGAAAAAACTTTATGCACAGATAATATTTATTGTTTCAGCTATGCATATGTGCTTAGGTGCAAAAATTGTAGATAGCTATGCCATTACCGATATTATTAAATATCTTGACCCTACCATTGCACCAAAAGATACGCTCATTGTTTACGATTTAGATAATACCCTTATAGAATCGGTGAATGAAATGGGATCCCCACAACAATTCAGTGCTTTGTTACGCAAAAGAATGGCACTATATGGAATAACCAAAGAAGAAGCAATCGAACAAACATTACCTCTATATACTCTTATTGCACAATATACGCCAATCCGACCAATAGAAGATACAACGGTTAACTTAATTAATCTATTACAAGATGCTGGCTATAAAAGTGTAGTGCTAACTGCACGCACAGGGAACAATCTTGCAGCTACTACTTGCAAACAATTAAGCGATTTGCACATTGATTTTACCAAAAGCGCTGTTACAAAAAAATCTATTAAAGATCCTTCATTTGTATACCAATGCAACATTATATTTGCTGATGGCGGCAACAAGGGTGAATTATTATTAAAGTTTTTAAAAGCAACCAAATTTAACCCTAAATTAATTATATTCGTTGATGATAAAGATTATAACGTACATGCTGTTGAAGGAAGTTTGCAACAAAAAGGCATGAATCATGTGAGCATACAATACCGTTTCTGCGATGAAAAAGCACATGCCTTTGACCTTGCAGCTACTGAACCTCTTTTATTATCATTGGTTAATCAATATCCTGATGTTAAAAAAGCGTATGAACACTATGTAACTAATTCTACTAATAATATGAAACAACCGCATAAATCAGTACACACTAAGGTTCCAAAACGTGAAAACCCAAGCAACAATCAACCAAGTCATAACTGATATAGCATCAAAATTATCTGTTACTTTTGATGATCCCACATTGTGCAGACAATATGCTTGGTGGATGGTGGAGGCTATCACGAACAAAACACAAGCACAGTTAATTGCGCAAAATATTATTTCTTTTTCTCAAAAAGAACAGATCAAACTTGCAAGCTGGATTGATAAAATAACAACACAACATATACCAATCCAATATTTAATTGGTTTTGTACCATTTAATGATGTTGAAATTCTAGTACAACCACCCACCCTTATCCCACGACCAGAAACAGAAGAATGGACGTTGCAATTAATTAAACAGTTACAAACATTGGACCATAAAAACTTTGTTATTATTGATCTGTGTACCGGAAGTGGCTGCATTGCATTAGCGCTTGGCCATGCATTCCCCCAAGCTCAAATCTATGCTACTGATATCTCTCCTGATGCGATTACACTTGCACAAAAAAATGCGCAACATAATAACATTAAAAATGTCACTTTTATTCTGTCAGATTTGTTTGCCAAGTTACCATCCATTAAAGCGGATATTATCGTAGCTAATCCACCTTATATTGCTGAGTATGAATGGCAAACACTGGATACCTCAGTTACCAAATGGGAAGACAAACAAGCATTAGTTGCTAATCATGAAGGTCTTGCCATCATACAAAAGATAATTGAGCAAGCTCCACAATGGTTACGATCAAATGATCAAATGGCACAACACAACATCCCACAAGTAGTTATAGAAATTGGTTATCAACAAGCTATCTCAGTAGTTGCATTGATGAAGCAGGCACACTATACTGCAATTGAAGTACACAAAGATCTTGAAGAAAAAGATCGTGTAGTTTGCGGGAGAGTAAAATATGTGGCGTCTGCCAAAGCTGGATGATACATTAGTCACCATTACCTTTCAACCTCATTTACTGAGTTGTAGCATCATTACAACATCTCAACATACCGCTCCATTTGCATTACATGCCTATACTGAAATACCATTACAACAGCTTGAATTAGAACAATTAAAAATCTTTAACCCAACGTTACTGCAAAATTATATCATCAACTTTCTTGATATACATCAAGTACGCAATGCGTTTATTACGTGTATGCTTAATGGTCCTGGTATTTATGAACGCTTTATTCCTATGCATACAGCTAACCCACAGTTAGATGATTTCTTATTGCCAGAAAAACAAACGTATACCTGGGAATATCGCTATGTGTACCCAATTGATCATGGCCGCTGGATGTTCTATGTTAGTGGTATTAAAAAAGATCTTTTGTTTCAATACAAACTACTTGCAATTGCCGGCAACTTAAACATCACCACTATTACGACACAACGCTCCGCATTATTATCTTTATATAAATTCCAACAAGGCAAAGCATTCCGCACTAGCAAGCTTGCTATTGATATGTTGCACCATCACAACATGCCCGAACAATTATTCTGCGCAGATACTTTAGGGCGCTTGTTATATATTCCACCGCGACTTATACATCAGCGTGCACAAGCTACTGCGCACCTATTGAATGCATGTGGATTATATGTAGCAGAAAGGATCTTTCATGAAACCTATTAATTTTTTACAAACTTTAAATCATTTTCAGCAGAAAAGTTTACGCCGCTGGACACAATTTACCCTTATATCAACTACTCTTGTTCTGGTTAGTATTATTGTATTGCAAAGCATACAACTGTATGAACTATATACCACATATACTACTTGTACTTCAGCTCAATGTACACTCAATGGGTTACAAACTGCGATTAATACACAAACACAGTTTGATTCAGAAAAGAGTTTGTTGGAAACAAAAAAAAGAAAACTCACTACGAGTATGCATAAATTGAAACAAACACAAAGTCATTTGCGTGCTATTCGCGATTATATACATGCCCCACTCAGTCTGCAAACCTGTAAACTTGATAAAAAGCATTTTGAAATTACTGCCACTTGCGGTCAGGTACAAGATGCCTTAGCCACAATACAACAATTAGAAGACTATCCTTCATTTAAGCAAGTTGAATTAGTATCACTAGAATCATATGGGAATAGTGAACACCTATTGGTTACTATTCGAGGAAACCTTATATAACATTCCCTCTTTACCCAACAAGATTTCTCCCGTACACTAGAATACATGCCTAAAATAAAACAACTCCCCCCACATGAAGCACAAAAAATTGCCGCCGGCCAAGTAGTCGAGCGCCCGGCAAATATTGTCAAAGAATTGGTAGAAAATTCTATTGATGCCGGAGCCACTGCTATTACTATTTATATAGAAGATGGCGGTAAAAAATTGATTCGTATTGTAGACAATGGGTGCGGCATGGATACAGCGGATGCGCAACTGTGTTTTGTAAAACATGCTACCAGTAAAATTTCTAGCATGGATGAGCTGAGCTCCATTGCAACGTTCGGATTTCGTGGAGAAGCACTGGCAAGTATTGCAGCTGTTGCAAAAATTATATTAATTACCAAAGAGCATGATGCACATGCAGCAATACAACTTACTGTACATGATGGAATAGTACATAATATAGAAACTACTTCGGCTCCAACCGGCACCGATATTACCATTCATGATCTTTTTTATAATGTACCAGCACGCCAAAAATTTTTAAAACAACGTGAAACCGAATGGCGCCATATTCTGCAATTATTCCAAGCATGTTGTTTAGATTATCCACAGGTACATTTCACATTATTTTCTGAACAAAAAAAAGTTCTTAACTGCCCACCTGTAGCAGAATTAAAACAGCGCTTTGCACAATTATGGGACCAAGCAAATGTACAACATATACTCAATATACAAGCAGAAAACAAAGCCAAAGGTATAAAAATATCTGGCATCATATCTGACCATCAAACGTTCAGATATGATCGCAATAACATCTTCTTTTTTGTAAACAATCGCTGGGTCAAAGATTTCAAACTTAGTAATGCACTGATCAAAGGGTACATGAATGTGGCACCCACTGGACGATATCCCAATGCATGCATCTCAATTACCGTGGACCCTACCTTAGTTGATGTCAACATGCACCCACGCAAAGAAGAAGTAAAATTCATGCATCCGCAAATTATTGAACAACTGATTCAATCAACGGTAAAAACTGCACTTGAACAACATCTATCTGCAAGCATTAAACGTACGGTACAATTTGCACCTGCTATACCTGCACCTTCTGCGCCATATACGCCTCCATCATATACGCCATTTAATTTTGATACATTTACTGAACCCGCTAATTGGAAGCCACAACACCAAGTTATATCTGCACATCAATCATCTGCTGCAAGCATATCTGAACCCTTAGCACAACTGAGCACTCATTCACAGCTCGAACAAAATATTACGTTACCAGATACATCTGCTGAGCATTATGAGATTATTGGCCAATTACATAAAACATATATCTTGATCCAACATGAAGAAGGGTTATTTGTAGTCGATCAACATGCCGCACATGAACGTATTTTATATGAACAATTTGCCACCCGATTTGAAGATATAGCTACAGTAAACTTACTATTTCCTGAGCATATTACTCTATCTGCAGATGATATGCGGAGCATCGAACCACATTTGTGTATTCTGCAAAATAATGGAATTTCGGTAGAACCGTTTGGCCACAATCAACTGAAAATACATGCCACCCCGGTGCATATAAAAAATATTTCTATGCACGAATTAATTAAACAAGTAATTAGTTGGATTAATGAGTCACAAAATCTTGATAACGAAGCATTCACAAAAACTTTACATGAGAAAATACGTGCACAAATGGCATGCAAAGCAGCAGTCAAAGCTGGTGATGTATTAACGCAAGAACAAATGACACAATTACTTGATGACTTACAAAAAACAAATAATCGCCTTACCTGTCCCCATGGTAGGCCAACCGGTTGGCTCTTATCATTATATGATATTGAGAAAAAATTTAAGCGGAAATTATAAGATCCTTAGCTATCTATACTTATGCACGTAACCCTTCAACTAATTCAGGATGAACGGCCAAGAATCATGCCGCAATGGTTCGCTCATGCCACCATTCATGCAAACAATATGCACGATGTTCATCACTCGGATGCACTCTTAGCTTTGCAACATCAGTAAGTATATATTCAAGCCAATCTGTTTCTGTATCAAAGAAATCTAAAGCACCTTCTATAGATTGTAGTCTTTGTACTGCATAACTATCTGCTTCTTTTTCTTGTTGTTGTAATACATCAAACTCTGCTGAAATCACATAATAACCGTAAAAACCGACACTACCGGTAAGAAACCATTTCAATTTTTTCATAAGCGATGAATTTTTGTATGTTTGAATAGTACATAATCCACTCATACATAACCCAACAATTCCAGCTGCAGATAAATTATCACTACCAAACTTGGTACGACAAGCATTAAACCATCCCTCATTCACCCTTCTTTTATACAGATGACCCAATACATAATGAGATGCTTCATGCCCCAGTAAAAAAGCTTTTTCTGCTTGCGTCATGGCAAGCCATTCGGATTTACATATATGTATAATTGGTAAATATGTTTGATCTTTCAAATACACCATAGAAATATGCGCAACTCCTGTGCGCGGCTTTTTACTCATATTGATAAGCGTATTACGCGATAATTGAAATAAATCTACAATGGAACACATAAGCTTGATATCTTCTTGCTCTACCTTTTCCAACTGGTACAACAAAAAATTATCAATGCGTACATATACATCGGTATTGCCAACTTTGATTTCATCATAAAGAATTTCTGCTGAGGGCCGTTTAATAATAGACTGCATAGTGTACACATATTGCATAGCAATTATGCATAGCAACCAAAAATACCATACATACTTCATTAATGTACTCCTCCTTGGTGATAGTATTATACGTATGCTTCCCATTCAGCAACACATACTGCAAGTTCTTTTTTTAAGGTATCCAATTTTTGCTGTGCTTCATTAAATGCCTTGGTACCATACGTCAAATTGGTAAATTGAAACTCAAGCGCATGTATTTCTTTTTCTAATTTTTCTATTTTGCGTTCTAGAGTCCGCTGATGCTTTTCATCCACTCGTGGGCTATAAGCTGGCGGTGAAGATTTTTTTGTATTTTTTCTAGATTCCGATTGCTGCTGCTCTTCATGCTGCTCTTGTTTTTTACGATATAAATATAACTCATAATTACCCGGATACACATCAGCACCATCAGCACGTAGCTCAATAATGTCAGACGCAAGACGTTGCACAAAATCATGGTCATGAGAAACAAATAATATAGTTCCTTCGTACGTATTCAGCGCATTGAGCAAAATATCTTTGGTTTGAATATCCAAGTGGTTAGTTGGTTCATCCAGAAGTAATAAATTTGCATTTTGCAACAAAACCTTAATCATACCAACGCGATTTTTTTCCCCACCACTCAACACACTAACTTTTTTATGAATATCATCATTGGTAAATAAAAAACTTCCGGCAAAACTTCTTATTTTTTGCTCAGAAACGTTCGGACATGCATCATTAATATTTTCCAAAATTGTTTTTTTCAAGTTTAATGAAGCAGTTTGATCCTGATCAAAAACTGCATAATGCACATTATGACCGAGTTCAATAGATCCTGTTTGTAGCGGTAACTTATGCGCAATCAGATTAAATAACGTTGTTTTACCTACACCGTTTGGTGCTATTATGGCAATTTTTTTGCCTCGTTCAACTTCAAAGGTTACATCCTTGAACACCTGCTTATCACCAAATGCATAGGCAACATTTTTAACGGTTAATACAATCTTGCCTGGCTGCTTGATTGGCGGGAATGTAATGCGCACCTCAGGATTCTGCTCAGGAGCCTCAATAATTTCAATTTTTTCCAAAGATTTGAGTACACTCTGCGCTCGCTTTGCTGTACTTGCTTTGGCACGGAATCGCTCAACAAAACGCTTTTTTTCTTCTATTTCTCGTTGCTGGCTTTTGAATGCCACTTCTTGCATGGCAATATCATGTGCTTTTTGTGTTTCATATTTTGTATAATTACCAACATACAAAGTACCATTACCACGTTCTAACTCAAAAATATAGTCACACAATTGGTTTAAAAAATATCGATCATGGCATACTATCATAAATCCAAAATCAGCATGCTTTAAAAAATGTAAAAACCATTCTTGGGCTACTATATCCAAGTGATTGGTAGGTTCATCAAATAAGTAAAAGTCAGCTTTTTGCAATAACAGCTTTGCAAGCACAATACGCATTTTCCAACCTACACTCAATGAACTGACCGGTTGATCAAACTGAGCCTCTTTAAATCCAAGACCCATCAATACCTTTTTGGTTTCTGCTTGTGCTGCTGCTGGATCAAAATGCATAAGTTGCTCACACACCTCAGCATATTTTTCTATAATCGCATAATCATCCGGATATTCATGTATTTGGTGCTCTAGCTGAGATTGCTGTTTTTGCAATGCCATAATATCACCAAATGCACTACTAGCTTCTGCCAAAATTGTTTTATCAGATTGTAAAACCACTTCCTGAGGCAAATAAGCAATTGTCTGACCTTTTGCAAACGCAAGTGATCCACCATCTAGTTCTTGTATACCAGCAATCACTTTGAGCAGGGTAGATTTGCCAGATCCATTTCGACCAACCAAACCAATACGTTGATCTTGATTAAAGACAAAGGAAATATTATTAAATAGGGGTCGTTCACCCACGTGTAAAGAAAGATTATGTGCGTTAATCATATGGTATTATATTATAAGTTGTGTACAGGAGAAACAAAAATAACTTCTATCCCTTCCTGCTTTAAACGATTATATAGTTGTTCTGCTAAAATAGTTTTAAGTGCAACAAAATGTTTATATTCTGTCCACGCACGCAGCGTAACGTGTTGTGCATGAGTCGACAGTGAATTCAAGATAAGGTAGGGCTTAGGGTCTACGGCTATAGTATCATGTTCGCTCACCACTGCCATGATAATTTGCAATACACGGTTCAATGGCACATCAGCCGGAATACCTATAGCTACTTCTATGCGTTGGGTAGGGTAAAAAGTAATATTAACCAAATCATTTTTGATCAATTGTTCATTAGCCATACGCACGAGTGTTCCTGCAGGAGTACGTACTTTCACTGAAAATAAATCCATTGACTCAATCTTGCCCGTAACACCACCAAATGAAATGGTATCACCTATGGATAAAAATTTTTCTGAAAGTAAAAACAATCCACTAATTAAGTTAGACATGCTCGTACGCGCCGCAAAACCAATAGCTACACCAAAGATACCAGCTGCACCAAGTAATGCAGTTAAATTAAAGCCAAATTCATTCAAGAAGGTAATAGTAATCAATAAAACGCCAAGATAATATACTATCTTACCAACCAATAGCTGTACATGGGGTGTACCATATGCACTTAGAGTCTTTTCAGTCAAACGCGTAACTAATCTAACAAGAGGAAACCCTAGACCAAGAATAATTGCAACACTTATTACTTTCCAAATTACAAATGCGGGAATTGAATAACCTAATATAGCAAAATCCATTATATTATCTCCAAGACCTATAAACCCACATACGAGTCAACGCAGCACCCAGTGGCATACCATATAACTGCATACCATAATTAATAATCATCAAGGCAACAACAGCTACTGCAATACGTAGCAAAAGATCCCCTGCTGCAACAAGTAAAACTACTAATCCCAAAATAATAAACAATAATCCAAGTGGTTTATTTTGACGAATATACATAGATATCCTTAAAAATTATAAATATATAATTTCAATATAAATGAGATGTGCTTTTTTGACAAATAACATCTAAGCCTTTTAATATATAAACCCCATATGATAGACCTATACAAATGACTATGACAATATCAAAAAATAAGGTTCATTATGTTTAAAAAATTATTTGATAAATTTAACTCATTTGCAGGCCGACACCAAGCACTTATTACTCTGACTATTATTTTCGCTTTAATATGCATTACATGGGGTATCGAGCATTTAATAGAAATGTACTTTGCCCAATTTGAAATATATGCCTACCTAGGAAGTATTTTTCTTGGATTATTTTTGTTATGGCTTACCAGGCATTTTATGTTGCATGTTTTATAGGAATATACCCGCTCATTCTTTTAAAAAACCTACATATATGCTATAATATAGACATACAATAACTTTTCATAATTACTTTCAATCCATTTTATGCAAAATCATAACAAAATTATGACTGGCATTGACGATGCCACAAAATGCCCTTGCATAGGTAGTATCTTTGTTGCCGGGGTTACTGCAGACAGTCAAACCATTGAAACATGGAAACAATTGGGTGTAACCGATAGCAAATTATTGACTGCCAAGAAAAGAACTAAACTTGCAAAAATCATCAAAAAAACAGCCCACGCCTTTTCCATTCATCACATGAATCCAGCTATGATTGATAATAAATGCTTTAATTTGAATGAATGGGAAATGTTAACCGTATTCAAAATTATACAGAATCTATACCGGCATACCAATCTTGGTGATGTGTATATAGATAACTGGGAAGTAAGCACCTTGCGTTTCAATCAACGCCTTCAAACCCTTACTCATATAGCATTACGCAGCACACTCACTACACATAAAATACGCATTAATCGTAAAAAAATTCTATCAACTAATCTTATCCCTGAACACAAGGCTGATGAAAACCACACTATTGTAGGCGCCGCATCAATACTTGCTAAAGTAGCATCAGATGCTCAATACAAACGCCTGGCCAAAAAATATGGTAATTTTGGAAGTGGCAGCCCTGCAGATCCGCAAACACGATTATATGTTTGGCAACACCGTCACAACCCACCCCCTATAATACGCACCAGCTGGAATACTTATAAAACATTATCTCAACTTGATGCTATTGAATATGATCCTATTTATGCACGAGTAAAAAATAAACCACATACAAAATAGTAATGCTTAATCTTTTTTTTAAATCTTCTAAGATATAGAACATAGATAGCAATACTCTAAAAAAAAGGATAGGTATGTTTTCTCAGCTCTTTAACAAATTTAGTACCTTCGCGGACCATCACCAAACGTTAATTGCACTTGTTATTGCGTTTGCACTTATCACCGTAACATGGGGCACTGAAAAATTATTAGACCATTGGTTATCAAAGCATGAAGTATACGGCTTTTTAATAGCTGTTATAATAGGCCTGTTCATTTTATGGATCACCAAACATTATATTTTACATGTGGTTTAATATAGTTAACGATAGAACACTACAATTGTAGCTATAAACCAACAAGCAAGCTGAACCGGCCAAAAAAACAACCGAATAAATACCATTAATTTTTCAAAAAACTCCTGCACTTTTTTATTTTTAGATATAAACAATACTTGAATAATAAATAATAAAATAGTGATGTAAGAAAGAAAAAATAGATATTCTATATATAAAAAGCTACTCTCTTTGTAGGTACCGCGCAAGCCAGCATGCAATACAATAAGTGCAAATAATAAGCCGGAATACGCACTAATCATACGTGATACCATAGTTGCCATATCTGCAACTGATGTTTTGACAAAAATGGCAAACAAAGAAAACAATACAATCATCATAGGAATAAAGTACACAATAAATGCATTAATAATACGACGGTAAATAATTATATTAAATTGTAACTGTGGAATACTTTGCATGATTTCCTGTTCTCCATTACCAGACACAATTTCACGAGCAGATGTTAAAAAGCTAAAGAATGTTCTTTCTATACTAAAATCTGGTAATGTAAGCCCTCTTGCTATACCAATTGAATTACCCATTATCCTATAGTCCATTAATGCCGGTACCAATAAAATGGTATTCCTATTTGTTTTTGGGAATATAGGAATAGATATCGTATGTTGATCAAAAGGGTATTTTTCAAAAGCATAGTCATGGTACAATAATCCCCTAATTTTCCAACTGATTACCTCGTAATCACCTTCTATTTTTCGAGACTCTTCCTGCACAGAAAGTTCTGTAGTTCCTGGAATATAAAATCCTCGTTCTATATCTTTGTTATCCTTTGGGTACTTTTGCCACATAATACCCGCAAAGGATACATGTTCTGCATCAGGAAAGGTTAATGAATCAAGTAAAATACCGGTAGGAATAGCTATTATCTTTTTGTATTCAATGGATGCACGTGCTTGTTGCGCTGCAAAATATGCTTGCAACCCTACTTCACTCGTAATAATTACTTCTCGGGAATCTTTTTTTTGTTCTAAAGTACCTTGAATAATAAAAAACATCGCAATAAGAGCTGCAAAAAATAACATTGTTAGTGCTATCGCAAATTTTCTTAACGTGTATATATTACGAGATGGTAATTCATAGAACAAAAATAAAAATAATATAATAGCACTGAGTATACTGACTAATACCCAAATCAACATGTGCCGAATAACATTAGAAGCAAGGTCAACCTCTTTTTCAAGAAACACAAGGCCAAGCGTCCAATTGAGAAGTGGTATTTTATTAAAGTGAATCCATACCGTGTTATTAGTGATTGAATCGGTATACGATGTTATGCCGGCAGTTGTTTTGACCATGGCAGTACCAATATTGTACAATTCTTGATTAACTTGTTCTTGAGCTTGATTAAATATAGTTTTTTCTTTAGTTACCAAGTCTTTATCGGGGCTATAAATGTATCTTCCTGTTTGGTTGATAATAAATGCATAACCCGTTTCCCCGACTGCCAATTTTTGGCCCAGCGTGTTAATACGTTCTACATCATAATCAGCAATTACTACCCCAGCCAATTCTGACTTGTCATTTTGCTTATAAAACGGTACCACATACCGCGCAACAAAATTGGTATTAAATGCATAGCGATCTGGCTGAAACCACATGGCACCTTGAGTAAATGGCTTGGTAAACCAATGAGTATCTTGTCTTTCTGCGGTATAATCATACAATGACTCTATAGATTTTTCTTCGAGTGATCTATCAGATGCCCTCACTACAAATGGCGCATACAATTTTTTACCTGTATCATAGGCATATGGTGCATATGCTATACCAAAACCAGATAGTATTGGATTCTCTTGTACATCTCTGCGTAGACGAATCAATATATCTTCTTTTTTTAATCTACCAGCACTCAAATCATCGGACAACGATTGTGCTCGTTGTGCAACTTTTTCTAATTCACGCGTTATAATATCAGCAGCATTTTGTATTTTTGATTGTGACAGATTATGCGCTTGCTGCATTGCGTTTTCTCGTAACTGCATATAGCGCCACATCAACATACCAATAAAGCATATATTTGCGATAAGCAAAAGCCCTATGAGTATGCGCAAACGCAATAACCATGCAAAAATTGTATATATTGCGCCATGCTTTGTACGTGACAAAATACTATGCTTCCAAAGAGCGCAGGTAATAATAAGTAATATAAAACTAAAAATAGATAATGCGTAAAACAAGATAAGAAATTTTCTTGCCGGTTCCAGAACCTCGGTTTTATCCATTTTAATTACTATTCCCCACCCAAGGACCGGTTCATATCCCCACGCACTAACCACTTCAACAGATCGATAATCAAACTGAACACCAAATCCTTCTTGACCTAATACAGCTTTTTCTAATAAAGAAGGTCTGCCTCCTGGAATAAATTCAATGCGACCAAATGATTTTTCAGGATCATTGCGCAATCTAGAAACAATCTGGGCTCCATCATGAATCAAATAGCCAATAACAATTTCACCACTTTGACCAAGACCAAAGTAATTATTGGTAATTGCAAATATATGATCCGGATTAATATGTACGGCAACAAATCCTTCTAATTGTCCCGATGCAAAAACTGGCGTAATGCTATATAAAGATGGTTCCTGCAACACATAATCTATTTCAAGATATGTGGTAACCGCTGTTGACAATGTCATTCTTGCTTTACTAAAAAACTGCCCTAAATTAATTTTATCATATGGGCTTTTAAGCAAGTTCACCGAAGCAAATTCTTCATAAGATCTATTAGAGAAAATAATAGATCCATCAAGACGTATAAGTAACAAATTCTTAAAATTATGCTCATTCAGATATGATGAAACATATGCTTTTAACTGTTGGTTGTCTATAATATTTTTTTCTTTAAACGCCTGTTGAATTTCTTTGCTTTGTGCCAGTTGTTCAAGTGCAGTAATTTTTTCAGCTAAATAATCACCAATGCGCAATGTCTGATCTATCAAAATTTCAGTAAAACGTTTTTCGGTATTAGCTATAATCGTTTTTGAATATGTATAATAATATATATATGCTCCAATTGCCGCATTTATAGATACAATCAAGAGAGCAATACTGATTAATCTTAATTGCTTTATTCTGCTGACCATTTATTCCCCCACATCTTATATAAGCTCGTTATAAAATTATTCCATTCTTCTTCTGATTTATATGAAGTCAAATATGGTACTGGTTGTATGCCATCAACAGAATCCCACACTACATAAAATTGTCCGTTTGATTGTATTTTGCCAATACGTGCTATTTTCCATGTATGTTGATTATCTGCATCAATACTTACTACTCCTTCAGGAGCATCATATGTCTGCGTTTTGATATACTTTTTAACCGTATCAGGGTCTGTAGTCCCCGTATCTTTTAATGTTTGAACCCATAAATGTACGCCAAAGTAAGCTGCTTCCATATAATCATTGGTAATACGGTCTTTACCAAACCTTGCCTGAAAATTTTTTACAAATTCTCGATTTGCTTGTGTATCAAGCGACTGAAAATAATTAAATGATGCATAGTCACCAATCATGCTATTAATATCGGCTTGCTGTAATTCTTGTTCAGTAAAGTTAAATGACATAGTCGGAATTTTTTCTGGAGTAACCCCCGCAGCACGTAATGCTTTAAAAAATGTAATATTCACATCACCCACCAGTGCATTTAGAATTACTTCTGGCTGAGCTGCAACAATTTTTTTAACAACATCACCGACCTGCTGGCTTCCTATCTTAATATACTCTTCACCTACTACTACCCCTCCCATGGAATTAATCACTTTTTTAGCAATTTCAAATATTGCACGAGGATAAATATAATCAGATCCAACTAAAAAAAATTTTTTGCCAAGATTATACAAACTCCAGGTAACTCCAGGGATGACTTGTTGATTTGGCGTAGCACCGGTATAAATAATGTAAGGGGACATTTCCATCCCTTCATATTGTGTAGGATAAAAAAGTAAACCATTATATTTTTCAAGAACCGGTATGATTGATTTTCTACTTGCACTCGCCCAGCCACCAAATATAACGGGAACTTTGTCCTCTGCTAGTAGCTTTTCAGCTCCTGCAGCAAATGTCTGCCAATCAGACTTACCATCAACAATCAATGGCTTAAGTTTCTTGCCTAATACACCACCTTTTTCATTAATCTCTTCTATTGCAAGTAGGGTAGCATCAACCACATTCTGTTCGGTTCCTGCTAAATAACCAGTTAATGAATGAAGAATCCCTACTGGAATAAATTCTTCTTCTTTATGTTCTGGCTCAAGGTAATACCATATACCAACGCTACCACCAATGATTAAAAAACTTATGAAAAGTAAGATAAGAATTTTTTTCATTACATACCCCAGGCACAAAATTTAATAACTTCTTCATGAAGAATAACAAGATAAAAAAGTTAAATTCAATACTTGACGGCACTACTAAGAATCATAGAGACAACTTCAATATTGTGCTAAAAGATTAAGCCTTTAATCGCAAGAATTATTAGGCATAAAAACATACCATTTTATCCTGTATAGATATTTTCTAGATTTTTTTTCAATCAATTGAGTAGTATAGATAAAAACAAATGCCAATTAAAAAGGAGTATTTACCATGGCATATAGCGTTAAGTCCAAAAAAAGTGGCAAAATGTACTATCTTCACTCAAAAGAAGTAAAACTTGCCGGTGGCCGTAAACAAAGAATCTATTATTTTGCTGGCGAACAAAAATCAAATGTTCTTGATGCATTGCCAGCAGGTTATGAGGTAATGGAAAACAAACGTACCGGCTTGCCAATGTTACGCAAGAAAAAATAAACATTATCAAATCACAAAAAAGAGCCCGTGTGTGTAACGGGCTCTTTTCTTATGCTTATTATTAGCTATTTAAGTATACTTTTTTCTATATTTTCAATATCAATGCCATTGATTTCCAGCTTTACTGTACCATTCCAGTGATTTTCATCTGGATGACCAATAAGCGCAAATCTAGCACGTTTTTCTCGTAACGTTCTTAACTTACCATACATGTCACCATGAAAGAAAAACTTAACATCACACCGCTCACCACTCTCATCAACTAATGTACACTTTACATGTTCCTGTGTTTTACCAAGCCATTGCGGCATAAGCGCTACCTGTACATTATTAAATAAAAAAGTAGGCTGGGGATTTTGATTACCAAATGGCTCAAGCATATGCAAATCTTCAAATAATTGTGGCTTTATGTCAGTAAAAGATGCCTGTGAATCAATAGGAAAACCTTCATATGGTGGCAATTCTCTTTTTTCTTGTACACATACTGCATTCAACCGCATCTTAAGCAACTCTAGATTTTCTTTTTTTAATACAAGCCCAGCAGCAACTTTATGCCCACCAAACCCTACTAATAAATCTTTACAATGCTTCAAGCACTCAAACAAATTAACAGCACTATATCCAGATCGTGCAGATCCTTTTAATACTATGGCACCATCATTCTCTCGCGTTTCAGTCGCAATAATCGTTGGTTTGAAAAATCGTTCTGATATTTTTGACGCAACTAATCCATTAACTCCTTGGTGCCAATTTGAATCTGCAAGAATAATGACTTGATCTTTTTGCATATCAATTTCTTTTTTATATTTAATGCGATTAATGGCTGCACGTGTCATATCAAGCTGCAGTTTTTTGCGTGCAAGATTATATGTTAATAATTCTACACCTATTTGCTCGATATCATTTATTGAGTCCCCAAGTAAGAACTTGACCCCCTTATTTGCATCATCAAGGCGACCAAGTGCATTCAATTGTGGCGTCAAGCTAAATGCTATATCAATAGAATTTATACGGCCTTGTTTCTTAGAATTTTGTAATAATTTTTTATAGGAATCACTACCAAGTCCGTGATTAACCAACGTAAGCCCACGGCGTACCCAATAACGATTTTCATCCTCAAGCGGTACTACATCTGCGATAGTCCCCAACATCATAAGCTCATATGCTTTATTAGGTAATTCAAGTTTTTTTTGCTCATAAAGCAAACACATTAACTTAAATGCTACCCCAACCCCTGCAAGTGATTTATACGGATATGTACATTCTGGCTGATTAGGGTTCACTACCGCATATGCATCTGGTATACCATCATGCGCCAAGTGATGATCAGTAATAATAAGATCAATACCTAGTTCTTTTGCTTTTGTGGCTGGACCAAATGATGTAATACCATTATCTACGGTAATGACAACCTTGTATCCTTCTCGCGCAGCACGTTCAATTGTTTCTGTCTTGAGTCCATAACCATCACGAATACGATGAGGAATATGATAATCTATAAGTGCTCCAAGTGGCCGTAGGCATGTTATTAATAATGCAGATGAAGTCATACCATCAACATCATAATCACCACAAATTAATATTTTTTCTTTACGGGTAATAGCAAGCTTGAGCCGTGCCACTACTTTATTTGCATTTTTAAGCAAAGAAGGGCACAGTACATTTTTTTCATATGAGGTGTGTATAAAATCTTCTATCTGATCATCAGTAATATGACCACGATTAATGAGTGTTTGCGCTACTGGGCGGCTAACCTTATATTTTTGCATAACATGATGTATCTGCACATCATCCTGTTGTGGCAACTTCCATTTACCTTTTGTATAGCCAACAATGGATCTAGCTACCGTCTGGGTGGCCAGTTGCGTTACAACAGCCCCTTGACTAGTTTTACGACGCTTTATTGACGGCCTAGCTGCTTGCTGTGCTAATGCAGCATCATGTGCCGCAAATAAATCTGTATTTCCTGGACTGAAAAAATCAGTAATACGCTTTTGTTGGCAATCACCTTCTATCTCATCATGTGTACGTTTTAATACCGGAATACGAGTTGTCATGCCTGCACTATGTGTTGTTTGTCTGGATGTTGCAGGTGGTTCTTCATCAGAATACTCAGAATCAGAATATACTTCTTCACTTTCTATATCTATATCTGATTCATACTCTATATTTTCTGACTCTAAATCTACACTTGATACAGAAGATGCATCAAAAGATGATTCATTCGAAGATGCACTACTTACAGCAGAATTATCAGAAGGAAAGTCTTGCAGATTAATCTCCATACCCCATGCATATACCGTACATAAACAGAGGGTAAGCACTCTCATACAATGCTTCATCGTTACTCCTTTTTTTTAAATAATATGCGTCAAATACACTTCGCAAAAATTACAAATATAACTAGATCAGAAAATTAATTTATTCTGGAATGAAAATAGAAAAACTTCATTAGTGATTGTCAACAAAATATAAAAATGTTCGCACAAAGAGAGAGGAGATATGGCTATCAAAAATTTTCTTGATTTTTAATACGTGTTGCATGGTATGGTGCATAAAAAAAGGAATCAAACTTGCGCATAATAATCAAAACACTGCAAACTCATTCAGTATCTCGTGCAACACGATTATTATTCACTATGTTTCTCATCATTTTGATCCCAACATATTTAAAACACTATGGACCACAAAATTTTTTATGGCTTTCTGATGTTGGGTTATTCACCACTTTTTTTATTGTATGGCTTGGGTCACCACTGCTTAATAGCATCTGCATGATTAGCATATTTCCTATTGAGCTTATGTGGTACATAGATTTTTTTGTACAGACTATAACTGGATTTAATATCTTTGGCAGTACTGATTACATGTTTGACCCACAATATGGTTTGTTCCTCAGAAGCTTATCATTATTCCATATAGTGGTTCCCATGATGTGGATTTGGTACCTATTGAAATGGGGGTATGACAAGCGTGCATTAATATGGGCTATTGTACTTATTTGGAGCGTATTGGTTGCAACATTTATGTGTACAAATCCTGCATACAATATTAATTGGGTATTTGTCCCTCAGCAGCATAACTTAACTATACATCCTGTTGCATGGTTACTATTTATGATGGTTGCATCTTTAGCACTTGTGATTTTACCTATGCATTATATACTTGCATTACTTTGTAAAAAACCAAATCAAATTAACCAATAAGTATTATTATGATTATATCTCAACTCATGCATGCAGCTATTAAAGCACGCAACAATGCACAAGCTCCATACTCTACCTATCATGTCGGTTCTGCTATTCGCAGTGCACAAGGCAACATATATGCCGGATGCAACGTAGAGCGTTGTAGCTATACCCAAACTACCCATGCTGAACAAAATGCTATTGACAGTATGATTGCTGCAGAAGGACCTGCATGCATAACACACATTGCCATTATTGCTGCACCACAACGCAAAATTATTACTTTACAAAACATACAAGATGCATCTGTCATTAACACACCACCGCAAAGTGCTTGTTGTGGTCATTGTTTACAAATTATTTGGGAAAATGCAGGAGACAACCCTGATATACCTATGTACTTTTTCTTTGGAGACAACAAATTATATACAACTACCATTGGCACATTGTTACCATTTCCATTTGGCCCAAGTAACTTAGGTATTACGTATACGCATCAAAATTCATTTACATCTTCAACTGTTTTTGAACATAATGAAAGAACGTAATTTTTTATAAGCTTGGTAATTCACTTAGAGAGTAGTCGTGAAAAAACAATGGCCACCCCAAGATCAAGTATTTTGGTATCTGTATGATAAACCCACTTCAACATGCAGAGAAAATATTACTACTGATGTCGCTATTATAGGCGGTGGCATGGCAGGCCTTTCTGCAGCTCACGCGTTTCAAAAACGTGGAAAAAAAGTTATTTTACTCGAACAATACTACTGTGGCGCAGGAGCTTCGGGCAAAAGCTCTGGATTTATTACACCCAATGCAGAACTTTCATTCACTGATTTTGCAAAAAAATATTCCAAAGATAGTGCCCATCATATTTGGGATTTTATTACTTCTGGTTCGGAAGATATTCGTACCAATATCTTACAGCATAAATTCGCCTGCGATTATGTAGAACAAAATACACTTATAGCAGCTAATCATCACCATAATTTAAAAACACTCCAAATAGAATGTGATAATTTAGCGGCTTATGGATATAAAACAGCAATGTATTCAAAAGATGCATTACAAAAATACATTAATTCTGCTAATTACGTTGGCGGTATGGAATATGCAGGTTCTTTTGGCATTAACTCATACTTGTACTGCCAAGCAATGAAACAATTATTACAACAACTAGGGGTAGATATCTACGAACAAACACCAGTTACCCGCATAGACAACCATACTATACATACCATGCACGCTCGCATACAAGCCAAACACATTATTGTATGCACCGATCGCTTCACGCCTCAACTTGGGCTACTTGAGAACAAGGTGTACCATGTTCAAACATTCTTGATGGTATCACAAGTTCTGACCAATACAGAAATAGCTCAGTTATTTCCCGAAAACAACTATTTAGTGTGGGACACTGATCTCATTTACACCTACTTTAGAATAACTGCCGACAAACGACTTCTGTTGGGTGGCGGCAATCTATGGACTACATTTGCAACTCAAGAAAAACATAATTATCACCCGATCATTCAGCAACTAACACGATATTTTAATAAAAAATTTCCAGACGTACATATACAATTTGAGCACATATGGCCAGGATTGATCGGTATTTCAAAAGATATTGTACCTATCGCAGGTCCAGATCAAAAAAATCCGCACATATATTACATTACTGCTTCAGCCGGATTGCCTATAGCTGCTGCCTTAGGTCGTTATAGCGCAGAACATATTATTGATGGCAGAACAGACTTAGACCAATTCTTCTCTCCGTATAGAAAATTCCTTATACACGGCCCAGTGCAATCACTACTTGGTACTCGACTCTCTTTTGCTCTATCAACCTTTATTTCTTCAAGGTTATAACATATGAAAGAAGATATAGTAGTAAAAAATGGCATAATAATTCCTGCGCATGAACTAGAAATTACCGCAAGTAGGTCCGGCGGTGCTGGTGGTCAACATGTTAATAAGACAAGCACGCGCATTACGCTCCGTTGGAACATCCCACGCACACAAGCGCTTGATGAACAACAAAAACAACGAGTACTCATAAAACTACAATCAGAGCTGACTACCGAAGGTGATCTGATTATTCACAGCAGTACATATCGCAGCCAGCAACAAAACAAAAAAAGCGCATTTGATATACTTGCACAAAAAATACGCAACGCTTTGCATGTGCCCAAAAAACGTATGAAATCCAAGCTGCCACAACAAGCAAAAGAAGCACGCCTAGAGAAAAAAAAGAAACATAGTGAAGTTAAAAAAATGCGTCGTAAAGTTGAGTATTAATATAAAAAGGAATATAAATGAGTATGTTTATTTTTCTACTTTTATTTAGTCCAGTATTTTCAAGTATCTGTGATATTCAAAATTTTTCATTCGAAACAGATACATGCTATACAACTATCAAGCCCTACTATGAAGACTATCTACAAGTAAGTCCTTATCATCGCATTTTTTATGCAGAATATGGTAATCCAAATGGAATACCAGTCGTAGTAGTACATGGGGGCCCTGGTTATGGATGTATTGATTCTTGTAGTAAATTTTTTGATCCAAGCTATTTTCATATAATAATGTTTGACCAACGAGGAGCCCTTAAATCAATACCATGCGCAGATATGTATGATAATACGCCACAAGCATCTGTACATGATATGGAATTATTACGAGAACATCTGAACATTGATAAATGGATTCTTTTTGGAGGCTCATATGGCAGTTTATTGTCAATTTTATATGGTGAGACTCATCCAGATCGTGTCTTGTATTTTGTTTTACGAGGTATCTTTTTAGGTAGGAAACAAGACTATGAACATTTATTTTATGGAATGAATAAATTTTTTCCTGAATCATACCAATCAATGCTTAACCTGCTATCTGCTGAAGAACAATCAGATTTAATAACATCACTTCATAAACGAATTATGAATTCTGATAGCAGTATTAGTCAACCGATTGCAGATGCTTTTATGTATTATGATGGCTTATGTTCTGTATTAAACCCTGACTTTGATGACAAAGGAGATCAAATAGTAGATCTTTCTGTTGCACGAGCATTTATTCATTACGCAGCACATCATTTTTTCTTAGAAGAAAACCAGTTACTTAATAACATAGAAAAAATCAAACATCTCCCTGCAATTATCGTACATGGTCGCTATGATTTGATTTGTCCACCGCAAAATGCATATGATTTATATAATGTATGGCCAAATACAGAATTGTGGTTTATTGAAAACGCAGGTCATTCATCAGAAGAAAAAATTCTTGCATCTGCACTAACAACCGCTATGAATACATTAAAAGGGATTTTTATATGAAGCACATCTTAACAACAATAGCAGCACTAACTATTATTATAGCGGTGCCATTATATTATGGCAGCACTTACTATTATTATTCACCACTCTACCAACCAATTACTATAGCAACCGCAGTAATACATCCAACCAAAGGTAACACTGCTTCAGGATTGGTAACATTTGTACAAAACAAACAAGGCGTACTTATTACTGCCAATATCAGTGGTCTGACTCCAGGTGAACACGGGTTCCATATTCATGAGTTCGGTGATTGCGCATGTGATGATGCCGTATGTGCTGGTGATCACTTTAATCCAACCGGACAACGTCATGGCAACCCGGCTGACCAAAAAAGACACATGGGTGATTTAGGCAATATCACTGCAGATGAACATGGTAATGCTATCTATAGCTACACTGATCAACATATCACGCTCAACGGTCCACATAGTATTATTGGCCGTACGGTTATTGTACATGCACAAAAAGATGATTATATATCCCAGCCAACCGGTAATGCAGGTGCACGACTCGGTTGCGGGGTTATTGGTATTAAACAATAAAAAAGGAAAATAATGACAAAAATTACTATTTTGACATCCCCAGGATGCCACACCTGCGAAACTACAAAAGACATTCTTAATGATTTAGAACCTGAATATAATTTAGAAATAGAAGAAATTGACATTACTTCAGACCAAGGTCAAAAACTTGCCAAGACTCATTACATAACTGCTGCGCCAGGTATACTTATAAACGGCGAGCTTTTCTCCTCAGGACCAGTCACTGAACAACAACTGAGAAATGAACTCGATACCCTCTAATACTGCCAAACCTGTTTTTTATCTTTTTTTGAAATTTATGCAAAAAAGTATTGAATTTAAAAGGGTTTATTTGCTATTGTAACATTAAGAGGTGAGGAGGTAGTGATGAACTCACTTTCTTATAGGCGTAAGTGTATAAGAAAGGCATAGGTTAAACCCTGTGAATCCTCATCTCCTCTTTTTTAACATAAAATAGAGGTAAAAAGATGCCTTATAAATCCAATGCAGATTTACCTGCTGCAGTAAAAAATAATCTGCCTGAACATGCACAAACTATATACCGTGAAGCATTTAATAATGCTCATAAACATTATGGTAATGAAGATCAAGCATACAAAGTCGCTTGGGCAGCGGTCAAAAAAGAATATGAAAAAAATGATAAAGGCGAGTGGGTAAAAAAATAAATACAACCACCTGCCTACCTTCTATATCATTCATAACACGTCATTCCTATCTTCTTATACGCATCATTGCTTATAGATCTAACAATATGTTAGACATCAATATAATTACATTAATATAATAAGGAGAAATATCATGAAATGGACACAAAAAGAATTTATTATTTTTCTTGCCGGTGCTGAAGCTTTTCATACCTTAGCTCACTTATATATAGCATTAGTAGGTACTTTACCAATACAGTTTGGCGGTATAACAATCACACCACAATTGAATATGTTTGCCTTGATCATAAATGCAATAATCACCGTAGGCTTACTCTGGTGGGCACAAACTATGAAAAAGTAACCTGATACCCAGGGAGCACTATTATGCCAGAGTTGCCAGAGCTCGCGGCCTTTAAAAGTTATCTAGAACATACTTGCTTGCACAAAAAAATAACCGATGTTACCGCTCATACAAAAACACTGGTTAAAAAAACCAGTTTTTCTACTTTCAAAAAAACACTTGTAGGCAAAGCATTCACCTCAGTTGAAAGTGACGGCAAATATCTCATCATCCACGCTAGTGGCACAATCAAAAAAGTAGTTATGCATTTTGGTCTGACGGGTACGCTATTCTATATAAAAAACATTGCACAAAAAGTAAAATACTCCCAAGTGAGCTTTATATTTGGCAAACAAGTGCTGCATTGGATCGACCGTAGGAAGTTTGGCAAAATTTGGTTTGTTGAAGATGTTCAAAGCATCCCTGCGTTAAGAACGCTTGGCCCAAATCCATTAAAAATTTCTCAAAAACAATTTCTCGATATAATCGAAAATCATGCAACTAAAAACATCAAAATATTATTAATGGATCAAAAAATAATAGCCGGCATAGGTAATGAATATTCTGATGAAATATTGTTTCAAGCTGGTGTAGATCCACATCACAAAGCGAGAGACCTTACGGTAAGCACGATTAAAAAAATATATACCAAAATGGAAACGGTACTACGCTATGCAATCAAACTCCGCAAAAAGCAGGTTAATAAACTTGATGGTAATGACTTCTTTGCACCAGAATATCGCAAAGAATTTAAAAATTCGTATCTAATTGCACATCGTCATATGGATAATCTGTGCCCTAAAAATAAAAATCATAAACTCAAAAAAGTAACCATTGGCGGCAGATCTGCTTATTATTGTCCTAAGGACCAAACATGAATAAGTTACTTGCAACATTACCGCCCGCATTAAAAAAGAATATTAGAAAAAAACGTATGCCATCGTTTGAACAACCCATGCTTGCTACACTCACAAAAAACTATTTTTCAGATAAAAATTGGATTTATGAACATAAATTTGATGGTGTACGATGTCTATTATTTAAAAATAAAAACAGCTATACCGCAAAATCACGTAATAACAATATATTAAACAACACGTATCCAGAGCTCATTGATGCATTAAAACAATTAAAGGTTGATCAAATTATACTAGACGGTGAAATTGTAACATTTGGTCGCAAGGCCAGTAGTTTTGAGAAATTACAACAACGTATTGGTGTTAAGAATCCTTCTGCAGCATTAATGAAAAAAATAAAAATTTATATCTATATTTTTGATATTCTCTATCTTGACGGATATGATCTGACAAAACTACCTCTACTTGAAAGAAAACGTATATTAAAACGTGCGATCACATTCAAACCTCCTTTGCGTTATACGGTGCATAAAAGTACACACGGCATCTCACTCTTTAAACACGCATGTAAAAAAGGATGGGAAGGTGTTATTGCCAAACACAAAGAGAGTGCATACATACACAAACGCTCACAAAATTGGCTCAAATTTAAGTGTGTACAAGAGCAAGAACTCGTGATTGCCGGATATACGGAACCTGAAAGATCCCGTATTGGCTTTGGAGCATTATTAGTGGGCTACTATAAAGGCAATAAGTTGATGTATGCAGGGAAAGTAGGAACCGGATACAATGACGATTTTTTAACAACGTTTATAAAAAAATTACAACGTGCTGAAATAAAAACAAATCCTTTTGCCAATAAACATGCAATTAAGGATAAAAAAGCCCACTTTGTGTCTCCTAAGTTTGTGGGTGAATTTGGTTTTGAAGAATGGACCAAAGATAATAAACTCAGGCACCCACGTTTTTTAGGTATGCGCTATGATAAGAATCCAAAAAAAGTAGTAAAAGAAACACCAAAAAATATTATTCCCAAATCATGAAAATAATAATATTAGGTACCCGTGGTGAAATAAAAGCATCCGCACCATATCACTCAAAAAGATCTGGTGTGCTTATTGACAATAAGATTTTAATTGACTGTGGAGACAAACGCTTTTTGCAGTATAACCCCACATATATCTTGATTACTCATTTGCATCCGGATCATGCATACTTTGTCAGAAAACATGAGGTGCCGGACACTCATGCATCTATATATGCTCCAGAAAAGTATGATCAAGCTGATATACAAGTTACCAATAAAAAATTCAAAATTGGTACCTATACCATTACACCTATTCCCACTATTCACAGTATATATGTAAAATCTAATGCATATATTATTGAGCATAATGGCAAGCGTATACTTTACACCGGTGATATGATTTGGATAGAAAAAAAATACCAAAAAAAAATAGGCAAGCTTGATTTAGTTATTACAGAAGCAAGTTTTATGCGCAAGGGTGGTATGGTCAGGCGACAAAAAGATACAGGTAAAATTTATGGCCATACCGGCGTACCTAATTTAATCAATCTTTTTAAAAAACATACTGATACTATATTGTTTATGCATTTTGGTACCTGGTTCTACAAAGATATCAAAAAAGCTAGACAAGAATTCCATAAACTCGCGCAAGAAAACAATATACACATTATAGTTGGTTATGATGGATTAGAAGTCAAAGTATGAATACAAACAAAAAATTATACATATATAGCATATTGATTATGAGCAGCTTCATGGCACTGCATCCAGAAAATAACCGTTCCCTAATGGCTCCACATGTAACAACTAATATATCAGAAAAAAATATGATGCATGGTATGTATGGCAGATATCCAATGACACGTGAAGCTTCAGGCACCAGTTGGGTGCCCGATTCAAGCCCACCAGAAGGGATCCATCTCATGCGTAGCCATCATTGGAATCTTATGATAAGTGGATTCTCATATCTTGTTGCTGATGCACAAGGAGGCAAGCGTGGTGGCAAAAAATTATTTGATGAAAATATGCTCATGATCATGGCCCAGAAAAATTTTGATTCAGGAATCATAGGTTTTCGCACTATGTTTTCTGCTGAACCATTTACTGTTGGAAAATGTGGCTATCCCTTGCTCCTACAAACAGGTGAAACATGCGATGGTAAAACCCCTTTGGTCGATAGACAACACCCACATGATCTGATTGATGAGCTTGCTCTAGTTTTTACCTATGCACCTTCAGACAACATGTCATGCTTTTTATATACTGCACTTCCAGGTGAACCAGCGTTAGGGCCACCTACGTACTTTATGCGATTTTCCAGTGAATATATACCAGAAACACCACTTGGCCACCATTGGATGGATTCTACGCACATTACTTTTGGCGTGTTAACGGCAGGTTTTGTATATAAAAATTTCAAACTAGAAGCATCATCATTCAAGGGCCGAGAACCCGATGAGCATCGCTATGATATTGAAAAACCAAAACTTGATTCCTATTCTTTTCGAATATCATTTAATCCAACTGATAATATTGCACTCCAACTCAGTTATGGATTTTTAAAAAGCCCTGAACAACTCCATCCTGATACAAATACAAAACGTGTTACTTTAAGCGCGATATATAACAAACATTTTGATAAGAACAGCAATGTACAGGCTACTGCTGTTTTGGGAATTAATAAAAATATACCAGGTAATACACTTCCTGCATTTCTTATTGAAGCTACCACAGAGCTACGCACCAAGCATATTATATTCTCAAGATTTGAAATACTCAGAAATGATGATTTATTTGATGAACCAAGCCCATTAGCAGGAGAAATATTCACGATAGAAAAATTAACATTAGGATACATATATGAATTCATACCGATCCCACACCTAAAGTGGGGCATCGGTGGACTTATTGATTTTCCCATAGTTCCACATAGAATAAAAAGGTTCTATGGTAATACTATATCAGGTATGGCATGTTTCCAGATGAGATTAATATAAATAAGAGATACAAGTTTTAATATTAGTAGGAATAAACCATGAGATATATAAATTTATTCATAATGGCAGTATTATCATTTATTTCGATGTATATACTCATGTACATCATGGTTGATCGATTTACTCATGTATATCCAAATTTGAATCAATTTTACATGGCCGGCATTATGACTATGCCAATGATACTAATAGAGTTATTTATGATGAAATCAATGTATACCAATAAAAAATTTAACACTGTAATTAGCATTGGCAGTATAGCAATACTTATCACATTAATATTTTTTATTAGAAAACAAACAGCTATCGATGATAAAGAATTTCTCAAATCGATGATTCCACACCATGCTGCAGCAATATTGATGTGTGAGCAATCCCACATACAGGATCCTGAAATTAAAGATCTATGCAAAAATATTATGATTACTCAACAAGCTGAAATTGATTTTATGAAATCAAAATTGATAAGTCTAAAAAATTAATATTTTGCCCCAAGTTATGAATAGTTTTATTGACTTTACACAACAATCTTTTGTACCATACATGCAAAACTAATAAGGAGAAACTATGTTATTAAATTGGACACTTATATTTTTGATACTAGCAATCATAGCTGGCGCATTAGGATTCACTGGTATTGCACGAGAAAGCGCACAAATTGCAAAAATTTTATTCTTTGTTTTTATAATAATTTATCTTGCATTTTTATTCTTTGGCGTCCCGGGCAATAGACCCTAAGATATGTATGTATTAATATTTTTTTCGTGCGCTAAAAGCCATTTTTTCTGCTTGACCCCACCCGCATAACCTCCCAAACCACCATCTGCATTGATTACACGATGGCATGCAATAGCAATACAAAACATATTAGCACCATTTGCTTGTGCAACAGCACGATAGGCCGTTGGTCTACCTATACTAGATGCTACATGCGCATATGATTTTGTTTGCCCATAAGGTATCTTTTGTAGTTCTTGCCAAACCATCTGTTGGAAATGCGATCCCCATACAAATAATGGTGTAGTAAACTGCTGCACATTTCCGGCGAAATACCCTTGCAATTCATGCTCAATAGAAGCAATGGGATTTGTACGCCCTACAATAATCTCAGATGATATTCTAGATCGTACTAAATTAACTTTTTGCTCAAGCCTTTTACTGTCTGCAAATTCCAACATGTATAAAACATCATCATTTGCAATAGCAACCATATTGCCTATAGGTGTTTCTAAATACGATAATTTGAGTATATTCATACATAATTTCTGCGATAATCAGATACTGTTAGCTTTGTTTAATTCTATTCTTCCCATGGAAACACTATCCAATCACTCGTCTCTTGGACATAATAATTTGGCTCCATACATGATTTCTTTTTATAGAATAATGCTGCACTCTTAATAATAGCCTGTGGCAAATACTCATTAAGTAATCCCAAAACATGCTTAATAGTATCACCCGTATCTACAATATCATCTATGACTAATATTTTTTTGAAACCTTTATAATCGTCTATATGTATCGACGTAAGTAATTTGAGTTCTTTTTGTTTATCCATACCTTCATACGATGCAATAGATATCATTCTTATATTACGATTATTAAACATGTGCTCCCCCGCAAGCAAGCCTAGTGGGACTATACCACCACGTGTTATGCCTACCAATACATCGGGATTAAAGTTGCCTTGTAATACCTGTGTATGCAACTGACTGCACATAGATTTTATTTGTGCTAAATCGACATATGTTTTTGTAATATTAGATGTATGTTCCATACTCATCATAGGAAAAATTGTTAACAATGTTCCTGCTAATACTGCTTTATACATGGGCATCCCTTTGTTGTGTTGATTATTATATTGAAGTTGCATGATAAATCTTATTTATAAACTTAGCAACCTAAAATTACGTTTATTATTCGGTAACCTATGCCATGTATCATGCATTGCCATATAAATATTTAAAACCTACTGCTATGTTCCATGGTTTTTTGAGCAGCAGCTTCATCAAATTGTATGCCTGCTGCTTGCAACGTTTCACAGTCTTTATAGCCGTTTCAAAAAGAAATCAATAGTTTATCTTCATCTTGCTTGCCAATCAATATTTTTTTTGCCGATATTTCAGCCAACATCAATACATGCTCCATGTCCTTTTGCTCCGGAAGCCGTAACGTCAATCAACGCATAGTCCCAAATAAGGTATTGGCATGTACCGTAACACCTAATTTTGGGTAAAAATGTAATGCATCATCTTGATTATGAACAAATAACATTATGTGTAATTTTTGTAATCATGATAACTTTGCAACTATTTTTGTATATTTATTCTGTTTTTAGAATAAAAAGTGAATAAGTACTCATTTTTTATGATAATCAAACTATATTCAGGATGAACTGCTACAAAATCAACCCTTGACAAACAGCTTTCGATGTATAATTATTAATATTATATTGAATATTTATTCAAAAATTAAAGCCTATAAAAAAAGAAGTTATTATGAAAAATAAAAAACCAAAATTTAATACAAGAAAAAATGCCATCCAAGAGTTGATAAAAACGTATGCCATCGAAGACCAAACCGAATTGCTAGAGTTTTTAAAAACAAAATACAATATTGAGACAAATCAAGCTGCTATTTCACGCGATTTACGCAAACTCGGTATTGCCAAGAGGCTACGCGGAGATCGAATGGTCTATGAATTACCAACTATCAATGTAGTCAATGAAATTCTTTATTATGCAGTCAAATCAATACGCCACAATGAGACCCTGATCGTAATAAATACAGTACCTGGTACAGCTGCATTTGTGGGAGATTTTCTAGATGCACAGCATAATCTTCCCATTTTAGGAACATTAGCAGGGGAAAATGTCGTACTTGTTATCCCACAAAGCACTAAGCACATAGAATCTTTGGAACAACAACTTACTCAATTTATAAAATTAAAGGAATGATATGTCATATTTGTTTCTCTTGATATATAGCTTAATCGCAGCGTGTATAAGCTACGTATTGTGCCAGTATATAAATGTAAAATTACCTTTTTCATATCTGATTATTGCAATAGCCACAGGATTAACAACAAGTACTATATTATTTTTTACTATGCATCATACCAATCTGCAGCATGAGAATGTTTTATCAGTTGGTACAAGTGCTGACTTTCCTCCTTTCACTTATATTGAAGATAATACAATAGTTGGATTTGACATTGATCTAATAGAAGAAATAGGGAAACGATTAGACAAAAAAATTGAAATAAAAAATATGCCATTCATCACTCTATTGCCCAATTTACAACTAGGAACACTACAGGTTGTTGCAGCTGGATTAACTGCAACACCAGAACGTGCTCATCAGGTGCTTTTTACTGAGCCCTACCTTGAAGACAATCATTTAGTTATTATTAGTTTAAAAGAAAATTCTGCAAAAACTGTAGAGGATCTTCATAACAATCTGGTCATTGTTAATGAAGGTTATACGGCAGATATATATCTATCACAAACTACTGGCCCAATAATAATACGATTGAAAACTCCTGCAGAGGCGTTCCTTGCATTAAAAAGTGGTCGAGCTTTTGCATATGTGACAGCTGAGAATACAGTAAAGCCTTTCTTTGATCAACATGGATCACATGATTTTTATGTTACTCCTATTACTCACACGCAGGAAAACACTTCTCTTGCAATAGCCCCTCAATATCCTGAGTTACTCACACAAATACAACATGCTTTGAATGAAATGAAAAAAGATGGGTTTATAGAAATGCTCAAAACTAAATGGGGATTATAATGATTAATATCATAGTACTCAAACATACTTTGTTTAATTTATTGTATGGCGCCACTATTTCAATACAGATAACTCTTTTTGCTCTGATTATTGGCATCATGGGAGGAACACTCCTTGCATTACTCCTTTCCTATGGCAATACCTTCATACGAACTCTTGGTCATATATATATAACTATTGTCAGAGGTACGCCTATGCTCGTACAAATTATCGCATTATTTTATGTATTACCGTCCATGGGCATTATGCTATCAGCATTTTGGTCTGCAACTATTACTATTGGATGCAATAGTATTGCTTATGTAAGTCAGATTATGCGTACCGGCATACAAGCAGTAGGACATGGACAACTCGAAGCTGCACAAACATTAGGATTTTCTACTTATCAAATAATTAGGTATATTGTTTTACCACAGGCATTTCGTACCATTTTCCCTGCACTTGGCAATGAATGTATAACACTGATTAAAGATTCAAGCCTTGCCTCTGTAATTGGCGTAGCTGAACTTACTCACCAAGGTTCTATCATTATGAGCAAGACCTATGATGCATTAACTACCTATGCCGGTGTTGGGCTTATTTATTTATGTATAACATCTATTATTTCATTATTCTTACATATTATGGAGCAACGACTACACTATGCTAAATATTAAAGATCTCACTAAAAAAATTCATGACAAAAATATACTTAACCATTTATCACTCTCTATCAATTCTGGAGAAATTGCTGTCCTTTTAGGATCATCAGGTGTCGGCAAGTCTACATTATTACGCATATTAAACAATTTAGAAACTATTGATACAGGTACTATAGAGTTAGATGGTAAAGTACTTGATTTGAATACGGTAAATCAAAATCATACTATTGGCATGGTATTTCAACATTTTAATTTATTTGAACATCTGACGGTGGAACAAAACATAGCACTTGCCCTTGAACACGTAGCACATAAGAATAAACAGGAAGCACATACTATAGCGCTAGAGCTACTACATACATACAACTTAGCAGATAAAGCACAGCATATGGTATCACAGCTATCTGGAGGTCAGAAACAAAGGCTTGCTCTTGCTCGTACACTTGCTCTCAAGCCACGAATCATATGCTTGGATGAACCAACTTCTGCTTTAGATCCTTTATTGACAACTAATGTTGCTACAACTATTCAAGAATTAGCACAACAAGGGTATTTGGTGCTTGTTGCAACTCACGATATACATTTATTAGAGAAGCTTTCCTGCACCATTCATCTCATGCATAATGGTAGTATTATTGAATCTGCAAATTCTCAGGAGTTTTTTGCAGAAAAAAATAAATATCCACATATTGCAGCATTTGTTACCGGCGCATAATGATAGGAATATCAGAAAACAATTGCACCATACGTCCATACGATAGTTGTTTTTGCATCAAATCGCTTTGTGTGGTTAAAGTTGCAACCAACACCACAAATAAAGGGCTTATCAAAAAACGCTTTGAACCACCCGTGTGATATTGATATATAACCACCATTACGCACAAAGGGATCTGTTTTTATTTTGCCAAGCGTAGGTACAATAGCTGCTTGATTAGTAAAAATAGTAGCATTATATCCGCCTTCAACAAGCGTACGCCGCTTACGGTATTGTATTGTCAATAATACATCACTCACGTTGCCTGGCTGAATTGTTGAGCCTTCAGGTAGAATAGGAAACCAATCACGATTAAAACCATGTATAAGGCGATACTGCACTATACAAGACAATGATGTTTTTATTTCATCAATAAAACTATATGATCCTTCAAACCCAAAGCCAAGATTATATACCCGCGTACCCAAGAGTGGGCCAAGCCGATCACATCGAGTAATTTTACGCGTAGTCGGTAATCCAACCAATCCATATCCAACTACTTGGCAATGCTTACCAAAGAAAAATCTATAGCCTCCTGAACCAACTATATCATCAAATCCCGAACGCGAGGCATTAAAGGTATCAGTGCCTTTGTATTGTGCCTGATCTGTCTCAATACCCGTAGTTACTTCAAGCCACCAATATTTGGACGGTACATACCGCATGTTTAATAAAGATCCTCCTGCACGGCGTGTCTCACATGTATCAAGCATGGTCCGCTCTTCAGTAATATGACTTGCACGAGAAAAATAGATGGGTACAAGAGAAAATATAGTACGTGGTTTTTTTAAGTGCTCAAGTACCTGAGGAGCACTAAACGTTCTGCGTACTCGTAGGTTGTATACAAGAGTCACTGCATATAGTGGCTGGACACAAAACAACAATACAACGAAAAGATAACGCGTCATTACATCTCTTTTTTTATATACCTTAGAAATTGTAACCAAGTCCTATACCAAAAATCGCCCCACTTAGATTGGCCTTTGCTAATTGCAGGCCTGGCACACACCCACAATCATTACTTCCCACTTTTACAAAACTATAATCAATAAAAAAATCTAATAAGAAGTTACATGGTAAATAATAATATGCACCAGCTTTTGCTATACCACCAATTCCCCACTGCGATTGCTCAAATATAACAAAATCAGAACAATTTTTTGTACGAACATTCACTGCCTCAACACCTAGACCAACATAAAGATCAGTGTGATTAAATACCGGTTCAACGTACTTCAATCCAAGTGCTACAGGAATCATTTTTATTTTTGTACGATTACAAAGGCCAAGAGAGTGTCCCTCTTTCTGCAAATAATCCACACTTGCAAACAGACACAAATTTTTATTTTCACACAATTGTACGGTAAGCTCTGGACCATACAACGCACTCCCTTTACCATAGATTTTTTTAAACATAGAATCAGTTGATAAAAAATAAGCCCCTTTAAACTCTAAAATAATGTTTCTCCCGACAAGCGGTAATACAAAAAATAATGAAACCAAGCAAATTGTTTTTAATGACATCATGTTTTTACTTTCCTAATTTTTTAACAATTTTGGGTGACCGTTATAGCAATCGGATCTGAAGTTGTACCAGCTGCATTAATGCCTACTAAGTAGTAGGTATATATTACATTGGGCAATCTATTATGATCCAAAAATTGTAATGGTCTATTAGCCGGAATGATAGCAACTAGGTCAGTTAATTCTGCATCACGATAAATAGAATAACTAACTGGCAAGGATGTCCCTGTTGTGCTCCAGGTTAGCCTGTTTATCAAATCACGTTGCGTCAGAAATATATTTTGAGTTCTGCATCCTTGTGCAGTAATTTCAAATGTTGGTAATGCAATGACTGATACACTGTTAGATGAGTAATTAGAAACATACGCAAATTCACCGGTTGACGATATAGCAATATTAGCAGGAGAATTTCCTACCGGTATTACTGGCGGAATTACCATATTAGTAGCAATATCTATAATATTTACCGTACCCTGGCCAGCGGTCAAACCGGTAAAATTATCATAATCTGAATACAATGTATTATAATTGGTAGCATACGCAAAGCGTCCATCCGGTGATATAGCAATACCTGCAGGCATGATAGCAAGATCAATAGTTGCAATAATAGTATTAGTATTAGTATCAATTACACTCACCGTGGTACCTATTGGCTCAAAATTATTACTGCCAAAATTAGTTACATATGCATACTTACCATCTGGTGTTATTGCTATGGCGAATGGTCCTGAAAATCCATGTATCGTGTCAATTACGGTATTGTCGCTTGTACGAATTACATTCGTAACACCCGTACCGGGATTACCATCTACATAGCAAACTACATATACATATTCACCATCTGGTGTTATTGCCAATGCAGCCGGTGCTTGACTGACAGTAATGCTAAAATCAATAGTATTCGTATTTAAGTCTACCACATCAACCGTTGTCCCATTACCACTCATAACTCCTTCTGGCCCCCCATAATTATTAACATATGCTGTTTGACCATCTGGGGTTATAACCATGCCTGATGGTCCATCAAACCCATCAATAAGTCCTACTACCGTTTTTGTTTCTATATCTATAATGCTTATACCAGTCTGATTACTATTAGTTACATATGCAATTGTTCCGGCAGTATTAATTGTTATTGTATATGGCTCATTAAACGTAGTACTCGTAATAGTACATTCCAACATATTATTTGTCAGATTCAATACACTTACCGTATCACCATCAATCACCGAGTAGTTATTATTGTTTGCAACATAGGCAAATAAATTATCTGGCGTAAGCGCTATGCCAGCAGGAGTAACTCCAGTCGGAATAGTCGCAATAACGCTGTTAACTGGTGCTGCATATATTTGCAAAGGCACGTATAACCATAAAAATATAAAGAAATAAAATGATTTTATGTTATGTATCATCCTGACCCTCTTTTTAACAATACTACTATCTTGTAATCAAAATAATATTCTAAAATCGTGATCTCTATAGAGTCAATGATCAATAAACTTTTACAACAACACTATAAAATTTTACATCTACGATTGAGTACTATATTACTAAGAAATAATTTTAAAATTAAAATGAGAGAAACCAAGAAATGTATAAACCCAATTGTTATTTTATAATCTTTATATGTGTGTTTATAAATACTTACACAAGTGAACACCATGTTTTGCGTAATATCAAACAAATTACGTTCCCTGCTATGGGCTTTGAAAAAGCAGGAGAATCTTATTTTTCACCAGATGGTAATACATTAATTTTCCAAGCTGTTCCTGCGGGAAAACAAACATATCAGATTTATACTATCAATCTTGAAGAAAGAATCCCGCGCATGGTCAGTACAGGCCAAGGCGCTTGTACGTGTGCATTTTTTAGACCTGATGGTAAAAAAATTATATTTGCTTCAAGTCATGATGCCTTAGAAAATACCACTATTAATACACCGGGATATCAACGAGATTCTAACAATTATGCATGGGAATTCACTCCCTATATGAACATTTATGAAGCAAACCCCGATGGTTCGGATTTAAAAGCTTTGACAATGGGGCCGGCTTATAGCGCAGAGTGTGCATACGGTGCTGATGGCTCCCACATTGTATTTGCAAGCAATAGGTCAGGGCATATGAATTTATATACCATGCAATCAGATGGTACGAATGTACAACAAATTACCTATACCAATAATACATACAATGGTGGTCCCTTTTTTTCTCCTGATATGTCTAAGATTGTATATCGTGCAGATCCTGAAAAAAAAGATTATTTGCAGATTTATTATATCGATACTTGTACTAATAACTGCACACAATTGACTGCTAATAATAGTATCAATTGGGCGCCATATTGGCACCCCAATAATGAAATAATAGTATTTACTACATCACTGCACGGTCATCATCAATATGAATTATATTTATTGAATATTAAAACAAATATTTCGTATCGTTTGACCTATAATCCAAGCTTTGATGGTTTAGCAAGCTTCAATAAAGAGGGTACAAAAATTACTTGGACATCTAAAAGAGGTCCTGATAACACATGTCAGATTTTTGTAGCAGATTTTATTATGCCTGCGGAATTATATACACCCAACAATCCATAAGGTAATTTATGAAAAAAATATTATTACTCGTATTGATCAGCACAAGTGCTACCTATGCTATGGTTAATCAAACAAATGATATTTCTCCGATTGGAGTCAATCCATCACTACCATTCACCGTTAAGATTGAAGTTGAAGATTTTTTTATACCTGGTGGTATACAATCCGGGGTAAGCGCACAATGCGGTCAATACTATTTATTTATGGCTGGTCGCACAAATGGTTTGCATGGTTTTGATAATAATGATGACAACTTTCCGATACAACAGCAAAATACTAATATCTTTGTCATAAATATCTGTACAAAAAGTGTGTACGTACGTTCTTTATATGATGCACGTGCAGGATTAACATCAGCACAAATTGACACACTGTCTGTTACCAGCCCACAGTTTTATCAGTCAGGCAACACCCTTTACATAACGGGTGGTTATGGTGTGGATACAGGTACCGGAAATTTTTCTACCAAAGACACACTAACAGCCATTGATGTTTCCGGACTTATCAATTGGGTTATGCATCCGGAATCTCCGCTCGTCGCCTTTCAATATATTAGACAAATTTCAAATCCAGTATTTCAAGTTACCGGAGGACATATGTCACAAGTAGGGCAATGTCCAACATTATTAATCTTTGGTCAAAATTTCCAAGGCTTTTATAATACCAATTCAAATGGTATATATACACAACAAGTCAGAAGATTTAATATCGTTGATGATGGCACATGTCTTGGGGTAAAAGTGCTACCACCCACACAACCAAGTCCCAACTATCGACGCAGAGATCTCAATGTTGTTCCTATCATAAAGATCAACAATTCAAATAAAAAAATTCCTGCTTTTGTAGCATTTTCAGGCGTATTTACGCTTAATAGCGGCATCTGGACGGTACCCGTTGAAATTAATACTGATGGTACTACTTCTATGGCAAACCCCAATAGTGCAAGCACTTTTAAACAAGGCATAAATAATTATGCAAGCGCACATGCTGAGTTGTTAGCATGTAATGGCGACATGTATTCAATATTATTTGGCGGCCTGACTTACATATATTATAAAAATGGACAAATGATGCTAGATGAAGGCATTCCATTCACCAATCAAATTGGTGTCATACGACGT